>CAVPUD010000026.1:0-28515 GCA_963708545.1 uncultured beta proteobacterium
GGACGGTCGGCAAGGACGCGGGCCAGCCGGATCGCACCGGGCCGCTCGTCGCGGACCATCTCCTCGACGCGGGCCAGCGAAGCGGTGCTGATAGCGGCGTCGACCGCAGCGAAGAGCCCACCGAGTGCGATGAGCAACGCCACTGCACCGAGCAGCGGAACCAGGCCGGTCACTGCTGGTCGAAATATCGCGACTTGTCGAGCAGTCGGCGATCCTTCTCGTTCTGCAGATCTTGGCGGTAGGACTCCACCTGATCGGCAACCCACTCCTCGAGAAGGCGGCGCTGCAAGGCGAACATCTCCTTCTCCTCGTCGGGTTCGACATGGTCATAGCCCAACAGGTGCAGCACGCCGTGAATCGTGATCCTCCAGTGCCTGGTTTCCCAGCTTGCACCAGCGGCGGTCTGGCGTGCTTCACGGGGTGGATTATCTCAGGGCTGATAAAGCAGCCCATAAATGTTGTAAGCAATCATGAACAGCAAGCCGATGATGCCCACGAGCATCACCCCCGGCCCCCAGCGGTATCTGCGGCCCGAAAAGCCAATCAACAGCAGCCCGCAGCCTATGGTCAGCAAAATGATGTTGTGGTGCAGCAAATTCATGGTTCTGGCCTGTGAAGTGTGAAACGCAGATTGTCAACGCGATCGTTGCACGCTGGCGCCATGACGGCTTGATGCACATCAAGCGCCGCTTATCTTCGCAGCGCATATCCATATCGCACCAACCGCGCATCGGCTGCTTCACAATGGCTTTTCCCGCTTTCCCACCATGTTCAGCTTTATCGGAGACGCCATGAAAGTCGAAAACATCCTGCAAACCATAGGCAACACGCCCCACGTGCGCATCCAACGGCTGTTCGGCCCGGGCGCGCAGGTATGGATCAAGTCCGAGCGCAGCAACCCCGGCGGCTCGATCAAGGACCGCATCGCGCTCGCCATGGTCGAGGAGGCCGAGCGCACGGGCCAGTTGCGCTCCGGCGGCACCATCATCGAGCCGACCTCGGGCAACACCGGTATCGGCCTCGCGCTCGTGGCCGCCGTCAAGGGCTACCAGCTCATCCTCGTGATGCCCGAGAGCATGAGCATAGAGCGGCGCCGCCTGATGCTGGCCTACGGCGCGCGCTTTGACCTGACGCCGCGCGAAAAAGGCATGAAGGGCGCGATCGAGCGCGCCCAGGAACTCGTGGCCAGCACCCCCGGCGCCTGGATGCCGCAGCAGTTCGAGAACCCGGCCAACGTCGCCGTCCACATGCAGACCACGGCGCAGGAGATACTGGCCGACTTTCCCGACGGGCTGGACGCGCTCATCACCGGCGTAGGCACGGGCGGGCACCTCACGGGCGTGGCGCGCGTGCTCAAGGCCAAGTTCCCGCAGCTCAAGGTGTTTGCGGTAGAGCCCTCGGCCTCGCCCGTGATCTCGGGCGGCGCACCGGCGCCGCACCCCATCCAGGGCATAGGCGCGGGCTTCGTGCCCAAGAACCTCGACACCTCCTTGCTCGACGGCGTGATCCAGATCGACGCCGAACCCGCACGCGAATACGCCCGCCGCGCCGCGCGCGAAGAAGGCATGCTCGTGGGCATCTCGTCGGGTGCCACGCTCGCGGCGATTGCCCATAAGCTGCCAGAGTTGCCCGCAGGCGCCAAGGTGCTGGGCTTTTGCTACGACACGGGCGAGCGCTACCTGTCGGTCGAAGGATTTTTGCCCGGATGATGCCCCGGCTGGCGCAGCGGCCCAAATGACCGCCCGCTGCCAGCCGTCCACCGGCAACCGTCCGCCAGCGCCGCCTCATGGACAATCTGGGTTCCATTCTTGCCCGATCACCACGGGCCTTGTTCCATGATCCGCATCTCCGAGCTCAAACTCCCGCTGGAAGCCCTGCCCATGGAGGCGCGCACCGCGGCGCGCCGTGCCACCGACGCGCCGGCCGAGACCGCCGCCGACCGTGCGCCGCCGCCACACCCCGTTGCCGCGCTGCGCGGCCTCGTGTGCCAGACCCTGGGCCTGCCCGACGCCGAGCTTGCCGAATTGCGCGTGCACAAACGCAGCTTCGATGCGCGCGGTGCTGCGCTGCGTGCGGTGTATATCGTCGATGTCGCGCTCACCGACCCCGCGCAGGAAGCCGCCGTGCTCGCACGGCACACGGCCAACCCGCACGTGCAGCCCACGCCGGACATGGTCTGGCGTGCGCCCGCGACCGCGCCGTTGGACTGGGCCCCGACCGATGGCGATCGGCCTGTGGTCGTGGGCTTCGGGCCCTGCGGCATCTTTGCCGCGCTGACGCTTGCCGAGATGGGCCTGCGCCCTCTGGTGCTCGAGCGCGGGCGCCCGGTGCGCGAGCGCACCCAGGACACCTGGGGCCTGTGGCGGCGCGGCGTGCTCAAGGCCGAATCCAACGTGCAGTTCGGCGAAGGCGGCGCCGGCCTGTTCTCGGACGGCAAGCTCTACAGCCAGATCAAGGACCCGCGCCACCTGGGCCGCCGCGTCATGCAGGCCTTCGTCGAGGCCGGTGCGCCACCCGAAATCCTTTACGAAGCGCACCCGCACATCGGCACCTTCAGGCTCGTCAAGGTGGTGCAGGCGCTGCGCGCGCGCATCACGGCGCTGGGCGGCGAGGTGCGCTTCGCGCAGCGCGTGGCGGACGTGCTGATCGACCCGGCCACACACGGCCCGCACCAGCTGCGCGGCCTGCAAGTGCACGACCTGGAGCGCGGACAAGACTACGTGCTGCACGCCAACCGGGTGGTGTTTGCGCTGGGCCACAGCGCGCGCGACACTTTTGCGCAGCTGCACCAGCGCGGCGTGTTTCTGGAGCCCAAGCCGTTTTCCATCGGCGTGCGCATCGAACACCCGCAAAGCCTGATCGACCGCGCGCGCTGGGGGCGCCATGCGGGCAACCCGCTGCTGGGCGCGGCGGCCTACAAACTGGTGCACCACGCACGCAATGGCCGCGCGGTTTACAGCTTTTGCATGTGCCCGGGCGGTACGGTGGTGGCGGCCACCAGCGAGCCAGAGCGCGTCGTGACGAACGGCATGAGCCAGTATTCGCGCGCCGAACGCAATGCCAACGCGGGGCTGGTGGTGGGCATAGGGCCGGAGGATTTTCCACGCGCAGACCCGGCCGCATGGGGCGCGGCCTTCGGCGACGAGGCCGGCGCACACTACGCCCGCGAGGCCGCAGCGCTGGCAGGCCAAGCCGCCGTGCACCCGCTGGCCGGCGTGGTGCTACAGCGCCAGCTGGAAAGCGCCGCCTACCGCGCCGGGGGCGGGGGCTATCTTGCGCCGGCCCAGCTCGTGGGCGATTTTCTGGCGGCACGGCCATCGACCGCCCTGGGCGCCGTGCAGCCCTCGTACCAGCCCGGCGTGACCCTGGGCGATCTGTCCACGGTGCTGCCCCACTACGCCGTGGAGGCCCTGCGCGAGGCCCTGCCCGCCATGGGGCAGCAAATCCGCGGCTACGACCGCAGCGACGCGCTCATGACCGGGGTGGAAACGCGCACCTCATCGCCGCTGCGCATCACGCGCGGCGCCGACTACCAGAGCCTGAACGTGCGTGGCCTGTACCCCGCCGGCGAAGGGGCCGGGTACGCGGGCGGCATTTTGTCCGCCGGCGTTGACGGTATCCGCGTGGCCGAGGCGCTGGGCTGCCACCTGCTCGGCGTGCCCGCGCCTGCACCCGAGCGCGCCCACCGGCTGGACATGGCCTACGGCTGAGGCTGAGGCTGAGGCTGAGGCTGAGGCTGAGGCTGAGGCTGAGGCTGAGGCTGCGCCCGAACCAGCGCAGACTCGGCCATCACCGCGCTTTTCAGCCTCCCGACGACTGCAGCGCCGCGATGCGCTCCTCGATCGGCGGGTGCGTGCTGAAAAGCTTGCCTATGCCGCCTGCGATCCCGAACGCCGCCATGTTCTTGGGCAGCTCGGCCGGGTGCAGGCCGCCCAGGCGTGCGAGCGCGTTGATCATGGGCTGGCGCCGGCCCAGCAGTTGCACCGAGCCCGCGTCGGCGCGGAACTCGCGCTGGCGGCTGAACCAGGCGACGATGATCGCGGCCAGAAAGCCCAGCACGATGTCGAGCACGATGGTGGTGACCATGTAGCCTATGCCCGGGCCGCTGTCACGCTCGTCGTTGCGGCGCAAAAAGCTGTCAACCACGTAGCCGATGGCGCGCGAGAGAAAGACCACGAAGGTGTTCATCACGCCCTGGATCAGCGTCATGGTGACCATGTCGCCATTCGCGATGTGCGCGATCTCGTGGCCCAGCACGGCCTCGATTTCTTCATGGGTCATGCTTTCGAGCAGCCCCGTGGAGACGGCCACGAGCGCAGAATTCTTGAACGCACCCGTGGCAAAGGCGTTCGGGTCACCCTCGAAGATGCCCACCTCGGGCATCGCGATGCCGGCCTTGTCGGCCAGCTGGCGCACGGTCTCGAGCAGCCAGGCTTCCGCGGCGTTGCGCGGCTGCGCTATCACCTGCACGCCCGCACTCCACTTGGCCATGGGCTTGCTTATGAGCAGCGAGATGATCGCGCCGCCAAAGCCGATCACGAAGGCGTAGCCCAGCAGGGCGCCAAAGTTCATCCCCTGGGCCGTGAGGTAGCGGTTCACGCCCAGCAAGCTGGCGACGATGCCCAACACGACCACCACGGCCAGGTTGGTCAGCAGGAACAGAAAGATGCGTTTCATGGGTTCTCCTCGGCTATGCAAGCGGTGACCGCACCATGAGGGCGGCGCCACGGGGTTCAAGAGGCAGGTCGGGCCTGCAATGTTGTGCTTTTTGGGACGGGCCGCAGCCAGCGGCGCATGATAAGAAGAAAGGGAAAAAGCAAAATTTCCCTACGGATAAAAAGCCCACATGCCGGGGCCGAAATGTGGAGCCTCGGCTGGCTACGCGCAACAACCGCCCTGCCCCACCAGGCGCCAGGGCAGCGCCTCGCCCGCGCGCAGCGGCTTGAGTTCGCCCTCGCCGAAGGCAAAGCGCTCGGGCGGCGTCCAGCTTTCGCGGCGCAGCGTCACCCGGCCCTGGTTGCGCGGCAGGCCGTAAAAGGCCGGGCCGTGCCAGCTCGCAAAGGCTTCGAGTTTGTCGAGCGCGCCGGCCGCGTCGAAGGCTTCGGCGTACATCTCGAGCGCGGCGTGCGCGGTGTAGCAGCCTGCGCAGCCCGTGGCGTGCTCCTTGAGGTGCGCAGGGTGCGGGGCGCTGTCGGTGCCCAGGAAGAACTTGGGGCTGCCGCTCGTGGCCGCCTGCACGAGCGCCTGGCGGTGCACCTCGCGCTTGAGCACGGGCAGGCAGTAGTAATGCGGGCGAATACCGCCCTGGAAGATCGCGTTGCGGTTGAACAGCAGGTGGTGCGCGGTGATCGTGGCCGCCGTGTAGGCGTCGCTACCGGCCACGTACTGCGCGGCCTCGCGCGTGGTGATGTGCTCGAAGACGATCTTGAGCGCGGGGAAGTCGCGCCGCAGCGGGATCAGGCGTGTGTCGATGAACACGGCCTCGCGGTCGAACACATCGACTGCGGGATCGGTGACCTCGCCGTGCACCAGCAGCGGCATGCCCAGGCGCTGCATGGCTTCGAGCGTGGGGTAGGTTTTGCGCAGCTCGGTCACGCCCGCGTCGCTGTTGGTCGTGGCGCCCGCCGGGTAGAGCTTGACCGCGACCACGCCAGCCGCGTGCGCACGCTCGACCTCCGCGGGCGCGAGCTGGTCGGTGAGGTACAGCGTCATCAGCGGCTCGAAGTGCAGGCCTGCAGGCACGGCGGCGAGAATGCGCTGGCGGTAGGCGAGCGCTTGCGCCGTCGTGGTCACCGGCGGGCGCAGGTTGGGCATGATGATCGCGCGCCCGAACTGCGCCGCCGTGTGCGGCACCACGGTCTGCAGGGCAGCGCCGTCGCGCACATGCAGGTGCCAGTCGTCGGGGCGGATGAGGGTCAGGATCGTGGCCTGGGTGCTGGTGAGGGTGCGTGCTGCGGCAGTCATGGCGGCGATTGTCCCATCAGCGAGAAACTTCGATATTCATAGCTGCTTGCGCTTGTCAAACCTTGGTAAAAGGCCAAAAAGGCTTGAAATTTTCGGCAATCGCCACCCAGCTGGACTTACGCAAACAAGGATGCAGCGAGGTGTTTTACCATGGGGCGAACGCTTTGCCTCAACCCGATTTGCGTAAGTCGTGACCAGAATTGCCGCTAGTCGGTAATATCCCCCCATCCACCGACCGAGGACTTCGCCATGGGCCAAGCCGCAGAAAAAATCGTTTTCACGCCGCAGGACTACCTCGCCTGGGAGGCCGAGCAGCCCGAGCGCCACGAATACCTCGATGGCGAAGTATTCGCCATGGCCGGCGCCGAAGACCGGCACGTAACGGTGTCCGGCAACCTCTACATGGCTCTGCGCCAACACCTGCGCGGCAGCCCCTGCCGCACCTACATGAGCGAGATGCGCCTGCACGTGGCGGCGGCGAACTGCTACTTCTACCCCGACGTGATGGTGACTTGCAGCGCGCGCGACTTGGCGAGCCCGCTCGTCAAAGCCGAGCCCAAGCTGATCGTCGAAGTGCTCTCGCCGAGCACCGCTGCATACGACCGCGGCCTCAAGTTCAGCCACTACCGGCGCCTCGAGAGCCTCGCGGAATATGCGCTCATTGACCTCGACACGCGCAGCACCGACTGCTTTCGCAAAAGCGCCGAGGGCCTGTGGGTGCTGCATCCGTTTGCGCGCGACGAAACCGTGGTGCTCGCGAGCGTGGGGCTGGAGCTGCCGCCAGAGCAGCTGTTTGCCGACGTGATCGATTGAGCCCATCTCGTCTTCTCATCCACCGGCAAAAAGGACTTCGCCATGGGCCAAGCCGCAGAAAAAATCGTTTTCACGCCGCAGGACTACCTCGCCTGGGAGGCCGAGCAGCCCGAGCGCCACGAATACCTCGATGGCGAAGTATTCGCCATGGCCGGCGCCGAAGACCGGCACGTGACGGTCAGCATGAACCTTGCTTTTGCGCTGCGCCAGCACCTGCACGGCAGCCACTGCCGCACCTACATGAGCGAGATGCGCCTGCACGTGGCGGCGGCGAACTGCTACTTCTACCCCGACGTGATGGTGACTTGCAGCGCGCGCGACCTCGCGAGCCCGCTCGTCAAAGCCGAGCCCAAGCTGATCGTCGAAGTGCTCTCGCCGAGCACCGCTGCATACGACCGCGGCCTCAAGTTCAGCCACTACCGGCGCCTCGAGAGCCTGCAGGAATACGCGCTCATTGACCTGGACACGCGCAGCACCGACTGCTTTCGCAAAAGCGCCGAGGGCCTGTGGGTGCTGCACCCGTTTGCGCGCGACGAAACCGTGGTGCTCGCGAGCGTGGGGCTGGAGCTGCCAGCGCAGCAGCTGTTTGCCGACGTGATCGACTGAGAGGCTGATTTGCTCTTTTTTATGCAGCTATTTACGCAGACCACATAAGCACAAATAGGCAATTTTGCCTGCAAAAAGGCGGACGTGTTTTGGCGGTATGCACGGGCATGGCGGGCATGGCGGGCATGGCGAGTTCGTTCGCACCTTCTCAGTGCTGCAGTATCTTGTCCAGAAATTCCTTGGTGCGCGGCTGGCGCGCCTCGGGGTGGTCGAAAAATTCGTCCCTGCTGCAGTCCTCCAGAATGCGGCCGCCCACGTCCATGAAGATCACGCGGCTGCTGACCTTGCGTGCAAAGCCCATTTCGTGCGTCACGACCATCATGGTCATGCCTTCGCGCGCAAGGCCCACCATCACGTCCAGCACCTCGCCAACCATTTCGGGGTCCAGCGCCGAAGTGGGCTCGTCGAACAGCATGACGATGGGGTCCATGCTGAGCGCGCGTGCAATCGCCACGCGCTGCTGCTGGCCGCCCGAAAGCTGACCGGGGAACTTGTCCTTGTGCGCGCCCAGGCCCACGCGCTCGAGCATCTGGAGGCCACGTTTCAGGGCCTCGTCAGGGCTGCGCCCGAGCACCTTGACCTGCGCGAGCGTGAGGTTGTCCGTCACCGAGAGGTGCGGAAACAGCTCGAAGTGCTGGAACACCATGCCCACGCGGCTGCGCAGGCGTGGCAGGTCGGTCTTGGGGTCGTGCACGGGCACGCCATCGACGTAGATTTCGCCCTTCTGGAAGGGCTCGAGCGCGTTGATGGTCTTGATGAGCGTCGACTTGCCCGAGCCCGAGGGGCCGCACACCACCACCACCTCGCCCTTGTGGATGCGGGTGGAGCAGTCGGTCAGCACCTGCACGGGGCCGTACCATTTGGAGACGTTTTTGAGTTCGATCATGGCTTGCATGGGGGTCTTTCTAATCAGCGCACGATGGCGATTTTTCGCTGCGCGCGCTTGACCAGCGCCGAGAGCGCATAACACAGCGCGAAATAGACCACGGCAGCGGCGAGGTAGCTCTCGATCGGGCGGCCGAAATTCTTGCCCGCGATCTCGAAGCCCTTGAGCAGGTCGTAGGCGCCGATCGCATAGACCAGCGAGGTGTCCTGAAACAGGATGATGGTCTGCGTAAGCAGCAGCGGCAGCATGTTGCGAAAAGCCTGCGGCAGCACCACGAGCTGCATGACCTGCGCGTAGCGCATGCCCAGCGCCTGCCCCGCGAGCACCTGGCCGCGCGGCACCGACTGGATGCCGGCGCGCATGATCTCGCTGAAGTACGCGGCCTCGAACGCGACGAAGGTGATCACCGCCGACCACTCGGCGCCTATGGGCCGCCCGATGAGCGCAGGCACGAGCAGGAAGAACCACAAAATCACCATCACGAGCGGAATGCTGCGCATGCCGTTGACGTAGATCGTCGCGGGCCAGGCCAGCCAGCGCAGGCCCGACAGGCGCATGAGGGCAAGCAAGGTGCCCAGCACCACGCCACCCACGGTGGCAACCAGAGTGAGCAAAAGGCTGAAATACAGCCCCTTGAGCAGAAAGCTGGAGACCAGCTCCCAGCTGAAGAAAGAAAAGTCGAGCTGCATGCTCAATGCCCCCCGCCCACGCCGCCACCCATGGCCCCGGGCACCACGAGCCCGGGCACGCGCAGGCGTTTTTCGATGAGCGCCATGACGCGGTTGATGGCAAAGGCCGACAGCACGTACAAAGCGGTCACGGCCAGATAAATCTCGACGCCGCGCGAGGTTTCCTCCTGCGCCTGCATGGCAAACATGGTGAGCTCGGCCACCGACACGGCAAAGGCCACCGACGAATTCTTGAACACGTTCATCGCCTCGCTCGTGAGCGGCGGGATGACGATGCGAAACGCCTGCGGCAGCAGCACGTAACGATAGGCCTGCCAGGGCGTCAGGCCCAGCGCCTGCGCCGCGTAACGCTGCCCGCGCGGCAGCGCCTCGATGCCAGCGCGCACCTGCTCGGCCACGCGCGCCGAGGTGAAAAAGCCCAGGCCCAGCACCACGAGCACGAAGCCCGGCACGCCCTTGAGCGCTGGCACGAACGCCGGCACCACGTGGTACCAGACGAATATCTGCACGAGCAGCGGAATGTTGCGAAACAGCTCCACCCAGGCGTTGCCCAGGCGCACCACGAGCGGGTGCCCCTGCAGCGTGCGCAGCGTGCCGATCACGGTGCCCAGCACCAGCGCGAGCAGCAAGGCCAGCAGCGACACCGTCACCGTCCAGCCCCAGGCCGACAACATCCAATCCAGATAGGTCACGCTGCCGCCGTGCCCGAAGCAGCCGGGCACAAGCTCCTGATCCAGCGTGTCCTGGCAAAACACCTGCCATTCCCAACGCATAAGCCCTCCTCATGGGCAGGGTGCGGCGCGGGCCGCACAAAAAAGCCCCTCGCATGCGCCATGCAAGGGGCAGCCGCAGGTGTTCGTGCTTATTTCTTCAGCACGTAGTCTTCCATGGGTTTGTCGTTCGGATGTGCCCAGGCTTCCTTGGTGGTTTCAGACAAGGGCAGGCCGATCACGGTGTTGGTCGGCGGGATGGGCTGCATGAACCACTTGTCGTAGAGCTTGGCGAGCGAGCCGTCGGCGATCTGGCGCTTGATGCTGTCATCGACCGCCTTCTTGAACGCCGGGTCGTCCTTGCGCATCATGCACGCGATGGGCTCGACCGAGAGCACCTCACCCACGATCTTGAAGTCCTGCGGGTTCTTGGCCTTGGCGATGTTGGCCGCGAGGATGGAGCCGTCCATCACGAAGGCGTCGGCACGGCCCGATTCGAGCAGCAAGAAGCTGTCGGCGTGGTCTTTGCCATAAACCTCCTTGAAGTCGATGCCGCCGGCGCGCTCATGCTTGCGCAGCGTCTGCACCGAGGTGGTGCCCGTGGTCGTGGCCACGGTCTTGCCGTTCAAGTCCTTGATCGACTGGATGCCCGAATTCGCCTTCACGGCCATGCGCACCTCTTCGACGTAGGTGGTGACGGCAAAGGCCACGTCTTTTTGGCGCGCACGGTTGTTCGTGGTCGAGCCGCACTCCAAATCGACCGTGCCGTTGGTCACGAGCGGAATGCGGTTTTGCGAAGTCACGGGCTGGTATTTGATCTCGAGCTTCTGCAAGCCGAGCTGCTTGCGGATGTCTTCGAGGATGCGCTCGCCCATCTCGGTATGAAAGCCCACGTATTTGCCGTTGCCCAGCGTGTACGACAGGCCCGAGGACTCGCGCACGCCCAGCGTCACGCTGCCCGTGGCCTTGATCTTGGCCAGCGTGTCGTTGGCCTGCGCCCAGGCGCCCTGGCTGCCCAGGGCTGCAAACGCCAGCGCCGCGAGGGCGGCTTTGGCAAAAGAACGTTTTTGCATCGCAATCTCCTTGTGAGAAATTTCCTTCGGCGGCCATACCCGGGCGGTACAACCGAGCCACACGGTAACAGATGATCGAAGAAGCAATTTTCGCACCGTTTTTGGCGCACGCGCGCCCATGCATGATGGGTGCGCAGGATGACGGCGAGGGAGTTCGGTGACTGCCGGAAAGTCCATTGCACTGTCATGGGCGGTGAAGCAGCAGCCAAAATCACCGCCCGCGATGGACCAGTGCCCGCGCCTGTGCGCACAGCCACCTCATGGCCCATCGGACATTTTTTGCATCACTCCCCACAAAAGATTCCACCGCCATGCCGTGCCCTTCGCCCTTTCTCTTCGCCTTGCCAAACCCAACCCGGCGGCGGTTCGTCCAGGGGCTGGCCGCGGGCGGGGTGCTGGCAGGCTTCGCGCTCCCGGCGCCGCGGGCATCGGCCCAGCCATTCCCCGCAGCGGGTGCAGGCACCGCGGTTCTGCAGGGCAACGAGTTCGACCTGGTGATTGCCGAATCGCCCGTGAACTTCACCGGCACACCGGGCGTGGCGACCACCGTCAACGGCATGCTGCCCGGGCCCACACTGCGCTGGCGCGAGGGCGAGACGGTCACCATCCGGGTCGCCAACCAGCTGCGCGAGACGAGCTCCATCCACTGGCACGGCATCATCCTGCCCTACCAGATGGACGGCGTGCCGGGCGTGAGCTTTCCGGGGATCGCGCCGGGCGAAACCTTCACCTACCGCTTCAAGGTGCAGCAAAGCGGCACCTACTGGTACCACTCGCATTCCGGCTTCCAGGAACTAAAGGGCCTGTATGGGGCCATCATCATCGACCCCGCCGGGCCACAGACCCTGCGCGCAGACCGCGACCATGTGGTGCTGCTGTCGGACTGGACGGACGAAGACCCGATGCGCGTCTTCATGAAGCTCAAAACCGAGAGCGACTACTACAACCCCCACCGGCCCACCGCGGCGGACTTTTTTCGCGATGCCTCGCGTGAGGGCTTCTCGGCAGCACTCGACAAGCGCCGCATGTGGAACCAGATGCGCATGAGCCCCACCGACCTGGCCGATCTGTCTGCACAAACCTTGACCTACCTGTGCAACGGCAGCACGCCCGCGGGCAACTGGACCGGCCTGTTTCGCCCCGGCGAGCGCGTGCGGCTGCGCTTCATCAACGGCGCCGGCCACACCTTTTACGACGTGCGCATCCCGGGCCTCAAGCTCAAAGTCGTGCAGGTTGACGGGGTCGACGTGGAGCCGGTCACGGTGGACGAATTTCGCTTCGGCCCCGGCGAGACCTGCGACGTGCTGGTCGAGCCGCGCGATGACGCCTACACCGTGTTCGCGCAGTCCATGGACCGCACGGGCTACGCACGCGGCACGCTGGCCGTGCGCGCCGGCCTGAGTGCGCCCGTGCCGGCCCTGGACACGCCCCAATGGCTGTCGATGGCCGACATGATGGGGATGGAGCACGGCTCCGCAGGTGCGACGGGCCACGGCGCTACGCCCACCATGCAGCACACGCATGGAATGGAGCATGGCCAACATACGAAGCACGATCATGCGATGCCGGGCACGGCGGCTGCCGCCCCCCTCGCGGTGCCCAGCACCACGGTGCGCCATGCCCGCACCGAATATGGCCCGAGCACCGACATGCGCGTGGACATGCCGCGCACCGCGCTCGACGACCCCGGCGTCGGGCTGCGCAACAACGGCAGGCGCGTGCTCACGCTGGCCGACCTGCACACTCTGGGCGGCCCCCTGGACCCGCGCGGCCCGAGGCGCGAAATCGAATTGCACCTGACCGGCAACATGGAGCGCTACACCTGGTCGATCGACGGGCTCAGCTTCAGCGACTCCCGGCCCGTGCACTTTCGGCATGGCGAGCGGCTGCGCGTGATCCTGCACAACGACACGATGATGACGCACCCCATGCACCTGCACGGCATGTGGAGCGAGCTGGAAAGCCCCGACGGGCGCTTTCTGGCGCGCCGCCACACGCTGCCGGTGCAGCCGGCCCAGCGCGTCAGCTTGCTCGTCACGGCCGATGCGCTGGGACGCTGGGTCTGGCACTGCCACCTGATGTTCCACATGGACGCGGGCATGTTCCGCGAGGTCGTGGTGTCCTGAGCACGGCCCGACCCACAGCGCATCGACCATGAAAACCAACCCCCTTCCCCTTCCCCTGCTCGCCCTGGCACTGGCGGCCTGGGCGGCGCTCCCCGCGCAAGCCCAGTCGCACAGCGCTCAGGCGCAAGACCATGCGGCGCACCATCATGGCAGCGGCGACAACGCCGCGCCACCCCCGCAAGCACCCGCCGCCGCGCCAGCGGCCGCCGAAACCCCTGTGCACACGGGGCATGACAGCCCCCTCGCCACCCCCACCCAGCCAGACACTACCCCGTCGGCCGCCGACGGCATGGCACCCATGGAGCATGGCGACGCCGGCGGTCAAGGCGGCGCGGCCCCGCGCGATGCCCGCGACCCCAACGCCTACTCCGATGGGCTGGTGCGGGGCGCGGGCATCCATGCAATCCCCGGCGTTCCCCCGCTGCGCCTGGCCGACGAGCACCGCTTCGGTGCGCTGGTGCTCGACCGCCTGGAGCGCGCCCACACACGCGGCGGCGACAATGCCACCGCCTATGACCTGCAGGCGTGGTTCGGGCGCGACTTCGACAAAGCCGTGCTCAAAGCCGAGGGCGAGGTGGCCGGCGGCAGACTGCACGAGGCGCGCACCGAGCTGCTCTGGGGCCACGCCATCACACCGTACTGGGACATCCAGCTGGGCGTGCGCTACGACGCGGGCACCGGCCCCGACCGCGGCTGGCTGGCCTTCGGCGTCCAGGGACTGGCGCCGTACTGGTTCGAAGTCGAGGCGACCGCCTACCTTGGTGACGGCGGGCGCAGCGCGCTGCGGCTGGCGGCGAGCTACGACCTGCTGCTGACGCAAAAGCTCATCCTGCAGCCGCGCGGCGAGGCGCAGTTCTACGGCAAGAACGATCCGGCGCGCACCATCGGCAGCGGACTGTCCCACGCCACCCTCGGCCTGCGCCTGCGCTACGAATTCAGCCGCCAACTCGCTCCGTACCTCGGATTGGAACGCGCCGGCAGCTTCGGCCGCACAGCGGACTACCTGCGCGCCGAAGGTGCGCGCGCACAGCAAACGCGCTGGCTGGCCGGCGTTCGATTCTGGTTTTAGAGAGGACAAACCATGCACCAAGCTGACGACAACAAACGAGCAAACCTGCCGCGGCGCCGCACCCTGCTCGCGGCTGCGCTCACCATGGCGCTGGCGGCACCGGGCATCGCGCGGAGCCGGCAACTGGCCCAGGTGTGGAAGGATCCGAACTGCGGATGCTGCAAGGACTGGATCGCGCACCTGCAAGCAGCCGGCTTCGAGGTGCAGGCCTCAGACACCGGCAACGCGGCAGCGCGCGCACGGCTGGGCATCCCACAGAAATATGGCTCGTGCCACACGGCGCTGATCGGCGGCTATGCCATCGAGGGCCATGTGCCCGCCTCAGACATCCAGCGCCTGCTGCGCGAAGCCCCCCGTGCCCTCGGCCTCGCGGCGCCGGGCATGCCGGTCGGCTCACCCGGCATGGATGGTCCGGCCTATGGCGGACGCAAAGATGCCTACGAGGTGCTGTTGATCGGACTGGACGGCACAAGCACGGTCTATCGGTCGTACCGCTGAACAAGCACCCACCCGCAATGCGGGTTCATGCGCCACTGCCGCCCGCAGAACACACGAAGGCAGTGGCGATGCCGTGCGGCCGTTTCCCGCCTCCGGTTTTTCGCGGTGCCTCCCAGGCTTTCACACCGCCCCACTCGCCTCGCGGGCCTGCAAATGGCCCCACAACGCCTGCGCGCGGCTTGGCCCTGCGTCCTTGCCCGCGGGCCTGGCGCGGTAGGCGCGCACGGCAAGGCGCAGCTGCAGCGCCTCGCCCGCCTGCGCGTCGGCGGGCAGCGCGCTCACGAGCCGCTGGGCGCGCAATTCTTCACGCACCGTGCTGTGGGGCAAAAAGGCGAGCCCGTGCCCTTCGAGCGCCATGGCCTTGAGGCCCTCGGCCATGTCGGTTTCATAGACGCGCTCGAGCTGACCCACGATGCCCGCCTGCTTGAGCAGCAGCTCGGTCAAATGCCCGAGGTAGGCACCCTGCGCGTAACCGAGATAAGGCAGCAGCCGCGACGGCTGACCCGCCTGGCCCACGCGCGCGGGCAGGCGAAACAACGGCTGCCCTTTGGCGTCGGGCTTGCTGTAGGGCGCAAGAAGCTCCTCGCCGAGCTGCACCATCTCGTAGCGCTCGGCGTCGAGCTGCAGGGGCAGCGCCGGGTGGTGGTAGGCGATCAGCAGATCGCAGCCACCTTCGACGAGGCGCAGCACGGCGTCGTGCACGTTGAGCGCCGCCAGGCGGCTCTTGAACGGGCCGAATTCGGCGTGCAGGCGCGACACCCAGGCCGGGAAAAACGTGAGGGCCAGCGTGTGCGGCACCGCGAACGCGATCACGTCCTGCCCCGCCGCGGCCTGCGCGCGCAGCATGGCGCGCGTGCCCTGCAGCGCCTGCAGCCATTCGAGCGCCTGCGCGTACAGCGTCTGGCCCGCTGGCGTCAGGCGCAGCGGGTACGCGCTGCGATCGACGAGGTCGGTGCCGGCCCAGGCCTCGAGCGCCTGGATGCGGCGCGAAAACGCAGGCTGCGTCACATGCCGCAGCTGCGCCGAACGGCTGAAGCTGCGCGTTTCGGCCAGGCTGACGAAGTCTTCGAGCCACTTGGTTTCCATCGGGGCATTATCGCGAGCAGCGCGGCCACGCCGTCAGCCCTGCCGGTAGTGGTAGCGGCAGGCGATCACGCCCCGCGAGCGAGCGCTACGCGCACGACCGCTCACCGCCATCCACTACGCCGCGCACGCCGCCTCGCCGCTTTGCTGCAGCGCCCACATGCGCGCGTAAATGCCGCCTTGCGCGAGCAAGTCGGCGTGCGTGCCGCGCTCGACGATGCGGCCGGCTTCGAGCACCAGGATTTCGTGCGCATCGACCACGGTGGAGAGGCGGTGCGCGATCAGCAGCGTGGTCTTGCCCTGCGCGGCGCTGCGCAGCTCGGCCTGGATCGCGCGCTCGTTGGCCGAGTCGAGCGCCGAGGTGGCCTCGTCGAAGATCAGGATGGGCGGGTTCTTGAGTAGCGCGCGCGCGATCGCCACGCGCTGCTTTTCGCCGCCCGAGAGCTTGAGCCCGCGCTCGCCCACCAGCGTAGCGTAGCCCTTGGGCGTGGAGACGATGAAGTCGTGGATGTGCGCGGCGCGCGCAGCCGCTTCGACCTCGGCCTGGCTCGCGCCCGGGCGGCCGTAGGCGATGTTGTAGGCGATGGTGTCATTGAACAGCACCGTGTCCTGCGGCACGATGCCCAGCGCGCGGCGCAGGCTCTCCTGCGTGACGCCGCGGATGTCCTGCCCCGCGATGGTGATGCGCCCCTGCTGCACGTCGTAAAAGCGAAACAGCAGGCGCGCGAGCGTCGATTTGCCCGCGCCCGAGGGGCCGACCACGGCCACCGTCTGGCCCGCGGGGATCTCGAAGCTCAGGCCGCGCAAAATGGGCCGCTCGGGCTCGTAGGCAAAGTGCACGTCCTCGAAGCGCACCGTTGGATGTTCGAGCCCCGTGAGCGACGGCGCGCCGGGCGCGTCGGCCACTTCCTGCGGCCGGTCCATGAGCGCGAACATGCGGTCCACGTCGGTCAAGCCCTGCTTGATCTCGCGGTAGATCACGCCGAGGAAGTTCAGGGGGATGTAGAGCTGGATCATGAAGCCGTTGACCATCACCAGATCGCCCAGCGTCATGCGCCCCGCGACCACGCCCTGCGTGGCGCGCCAGAGCATCACCACGAGCGCCGTGGCGATGATGAGCTGCTGGCCCGTGTTGAGCAGCGACAGCGTGCTCTGGCTCTTGAGGCGCGCGCGGCGCAGGCGCTCCAGGCTCTCGTCGTAGCGGCGCGCCTCGAACTCCTCATTGTTGAAGTATTTGACGGTCTCGTAGTTCAACAGCGCATCGACGGCCCGGGTGTGCGCGGCGGAGTCGAATTCATTGGCCTGGCGGCGGAACTGCGTGCGCCACTCGGTCACGCGCACCGTGAAGACGATATAGAGCAGCAGCGCCGCGAGCGTGATCCAGGCAAAGCCCGCGTCGAACTTCACGGCCAGCACGCCGAGCACGAGCAGCACCTCGACGAGCGTGGCGAAGATGTTGAACAGCGTGAACGAGACCAGCGACTCGATCGCACGCACGCCGCGCTCGATGTCGCGCGACATGCCCCCGGTCTGGCGCTCCAGGTGAAAGCGCAGGCTCAGCGCGTGCAGGTGGCGGAAGGTCTGCAGGGCAATGCTGCGCGCCGCACCCTGCGTGGCCTTGGCGAACACCAGCTCGCGCAGCTCGGTAAAGAGCGAAGTGCACAGCCTGAGGCCGCCATAGGTCAGCAGCAGGCCCACGGGCACGACGAGTAGCGCCGCCGCGTCGCCGGGGCGCACGTTGAGCGTATCCACGAGCGTCTTGAGCAGCACCGGCACGCCCACGTTGGCGAGCTTGGCGCCGACCATGAAGGCGATCGCCGCGAGCACGCGCCACTTGTATTGCCATAAATACGGCAGCAACCGGCGCAGCGTGGCCCAGTCGGAGTGGGTTGAAGCTGGCGCGGGAAAAGAGGGAGCAGATTCACCGTGGCGGCGCATGGGTGACAATCAAAGACAAAGCTGGAGATTGTGCCCATGTCCACCACCACCGACGCCACCGACGCCACCACGCCCCCACCCGTCACGCTGCCCACCGACAAGGAGCTCGTGCTCAAGGTCATCCCCATGCCGGCTGACTGCAACGCCAATGGCGACATCTTCGGCGGCTGGGTGATGTCGCAGGTGGACTTGGCCGGCTCGGTGCTGCCCGCGCGCTACGCGCAGGGCCGCATGGCGACTATGGCGGTGAACGAATTCATCTTCAACCCAGATTGTCCATTAGGACGCGGGATGATGGCGAGGCGGCTGGCGCGGCAGTTTGGTCGCGGGTGAGAAGTCCATGGCCGGTGCCATGGACGCCGAAACCGCGGCCAAAATGACCGTCAGACGTCCGCCAGCGCCCGCGTAGGTGCGCAGCACCGCCTAATGGACAATTTGGGTTCAAGCAGCCGGTGCGCGTGGGCGACGTGCTCTCGTTTTTTGCGGGCATCGCGCACGTGGGCCATACCTCGATCACCGTGGAAGTCGAGGTCTATGCCGAGCAGCTCGCCAAGCCGGGCATTATGTAAAGGTCACGCAGGCGCGGCTCACCTACGTGGCCATAGACAACGCAGGCCGCCCACGCCCCGTGGTGCGCAGGCAAGTGGCGGCCTGAGCCCAGCCTCTGACTGCCGGTTCACGAGCTGCGGCCGCCCGCCCTCACGCCGTCCCGCCGACGGTCAGGCCGTCTATGCGCAGCGTGGGCTGGCCCACGCCCACGGGCACGCTCTGGCCCTCTTTGCCGCAGGTGCCCACGCCCGTGTCCAGGCGCAGGTCGTTGCCGATCAGGCGCACGCGCTGCAGGCATTCGGGGCCGCTGCCTATGATGGTTGCGCCCTTGACGGGGTAGAGCACCTTGCCTTTTTCGACCCAGTAGGCTTCGCTGGCCGAGAACACGAATTTGCCCGAGGTGATGTCCACCTGCCCGCCGCCGAAGTTGGTCGCGTACAGGCCGCGCTCCAGGCTGGCGACGATTTCGGCGGGCTCCTTGTCGCCGGCCAGCATGTAGGTGTTGGTCATGCGCGGCATGGGGATGTGCGCGTAGCTCTCGCGCCGGGCGTTGCCCGTGGCGGGCACGCCCATGAGGCGCGCGTTGAGCGCGTCCTGCAGGTAGCCGCGCAGGATGCCGTCCTCGATCAGCACGTTGCGCTGGCTCACGTGGCCTTCGTCGTCGATGTTGAGCGAGCCGCGCCGCGCCGCGATGGTGCCGTCGTCGAGCACGGTGACGCCCGGCGCCGCCACGCGCTCGCCGATGCGCCCGCTGAAGGCGCTCGCGCCCTTGCGGTTGAAGTCGCCCTCGAGCCCGTGGCCCACGGCTTCGTGCAGCAGGATGCCGGGCCAGCCGGGGCCCAGCACCACGCTCATCTCGCCCGCGGGCGCCGGGCGCGCGTCCAGGTTCACGAGTGCGCCATGCACGGCCTGATCGACGTATTCGCTGATCAGGGCGTCGTCGAAAACCGCGAGCCCGAAGCGCCCGCCGCCGCCGGCCGAGCCCATTTCGCGCCGGCCTTTTTGCTCGGCGATCACCGTGACCGACAGGCGCACGAGCGGGCGCACGTCGGCCGCGAGCGTGCCGTCGGCGCGCGCCACCAGCACCACGTCGTACTCGCTCGCCAGGCCCGCCATGACCTGCACGATGCGCGGGTCTTTGGCGCGTGCGCGCTGCTCCACGGTTTCGAGCAGCGCCACCTTGGCCGTGCTGTCCAGCGTGGCGATGGGGTCAGTGGCGGCGTAGAGGTTGCGGCTGGTCGCTATTTTTTGAGTAGCTACGCGCGCCCGTCCTGCCTTGCCTGAGGCCGAAATCGTGCGCACGGTGTGTGCGGCGTCGAGCAGCGCCGCCGCGGAGATGTCGTCGGAGTAGGCGAAGGCGGTTTTCTCGCCGCTCACGGCGCGCACGCCCACGCCCTGGTCTATGCTGAAGGAGCCCGTCTTGACGATGCCTTCCTCGAGGCTCCAGCCTTCGCTGCGCGTGTATTGGAAATACAGGTCGGCGTCGTCCACGCGGTGCGCGCGGATTTCGGCCAGCGCGTGGCTGAGGTGGCTTTCGTCGAGGCCGAAGGGTGTGAGCAAAAGAGAGCGCGCGATGTCCAGGCGCTCGGCGGTCGAGGCGCGCCGTGGCGCGGCAGAGGTGGGGTGCGATGTCATGCGCTGATTTTAGAGAGCGTGTGAGGAGCCTGCTGCTGCGCGCGCGCCACCGACATCAGAATGCCCAGCGCCAGCCCCAGCGTGACCATGGCCGTGCCGCCGTAGCTGATGAAAGGCAGCGGCACGCCCACCACGGGCAGGATGCCGCTGACCATGCCCATGTTGACGAAGGCGTAGGCGAAGAAAATCGTCGCCACGGCCCCCGCCATGAGGCGCCCGAACAAGGTGTTGGCGCGCAGCGCGATCGCCAGGCCGCGCCACACCAGCAGCACGAAGCAGGTGATGAGCACGAGGTTGCCCGCGAGGCCGAACTCCTCGGAAAACGCGGCAAAGATGAAGTCCGTGGTGCGCTCGGGGATGAATTCGAGGTGCGTCTGCGTGCCCGCCATGAAGCCCTTGCCCCAAAAACCGCCAGCACCTATGGCGATCATGCCCTGGATGATGTGAAAGCCCTTGCCCAGCGGGTCGCGCGTGGGGTCGAGCAGCGTGCAGATGCGCTGCTGCTGGTAGTCGTGCAGCACCGGCCAGCGCACGCCCTCGGCGCAGAGCGTGGGCTCGTACCAGACGATCAGGGCCACGGCCACGGCGCCCAGCAGCACCGGCGGCAGCACCAGCTTCCAGGGCAGGCCGGCGAAGAAAATCACCGACAGCCCTGCGGCCAGCACCAGCAGCGCCGTGCCAAGGTCGGGCTGCTTCATGATCAGGCCCACGGGCACGGCCAGCAGCAGCGCGGCCACGCCGAAGTCGAGCGCGCGCAGCTGCCCCTCGCGCTTTTGGAACCACCAGGCGAGCATCATGGGCATGGCGATCTTGAGCAGCTCGCTCGGCTGGATCACCACCACGCCGAGGTCCAGCCAGCGCTGCGCCCCTTTCTTGGTCAGGCCGAACAGGGCCACGGCCACCAGCAGCGTCACCCCGAGCGCATACAGTGGCACCGCCAGCACCATGAGTTTTTGCGGCGGCACCTGCGCCACGACGAACAAAATCAGCGCCGCGAGCAGCATGTTGCGCCCATGGTCGATGAAGCGCGTGCCATGGTCGTAGCCCGAGGAATACATGGCCAGCAGGCCCAGGCCCGCGAGCACGGTCACGAGCACGAGCATGGGCAGGTCGAAGCCGCGCAGCAGCATCAGGGCGCGCTGCGCCAAAGAGGGTTTGTCGATCACGGCAGCCATGGCGCGATTATCCGTGGCGGCCCACAATGGGCGCCCAAGCGGGCGTTGATGCCGCGCGGCGCTTGCCACCACGGCACTTGCCAGTGCACCTGCCATTTACTTTCGGGGCCCACACCATGCCAACCACGCACCTGCTCTACCTGCACGGCTTTCGCTCCTCGCCGCAATCGGCCAAGGCCAGCCTGATGGCCGCATACTTCGCGCGCCACCACCCCGCGGTGCATTGGTGGTGCCCGCAGCTGCCGCCCTCGCCGCGCGCTGCGATGGAGCTGGTGCGCCAGGGGATCGTCGACTGGCCGCACGCCCGCATGGCCGTCGTGGGCTCCTCGCTCGGCGGCTATTACGCGAGCTGGGTGGCGCAGCAGGCGCGCTGCGCGAGCGTGCTGCTGAACCCGGCCGTCGATCCGGCGCGCGACCTGGTCCACTACATTGGCGAACAAAGCGCCTGGCACGACCCGAGCCAGCATTTTTATTTCCGCCCCGAATACGTCGAGGAGCTGCGCGCGCTCGACACGCGCGGCCTGCCGCCCGCGGGGCCCGAGCTTGCCGTCATCGCCAAGGGCGACGAACTGCTCGACTGGCGCGAGATGGTGGGCCGCTATCCACAGGCCAAGCTGCTGCTGCTCGAAGGCAGCGACCATGGGCTCAGCGACTTTGCCGAGCACTTGCCTGCGGTGCTGGAGTTTCTGGGCCTCGCCGGCGGCGCGCGCTGATGGCGGCGAATGCCGCGCGGCTCAGCCTCTCAGCGAGCGGCGCCCTGCGCGGGGTTTTCTCTGCGCTGCCAGCGCGCATAGTCTGCCGGGTAGGCGATGCGGTAGCGCAGCTCCTGCGCGGCTGCCACGTCGCTGCGCCCGAGCACGCGCGCGCTGACGATCAAGGGCTCGATCACGCGCGGCTCTGGCGAAAAGTGCAGCAGGCTTTGCGCGAGCGCAAAGGTCTGCGCCGCGTTCGCGGGCGTGATCGCAGAGAGCGGCATGCTCGTGAGCCGTGCGAAATCGACCGAGTCGGCAAAAAATCGCGTGTCCGAGACTTTGACGATGGTGTCCTCGCGCAGCGCGCTCGGGCGCTCGGACGCTGGGCGGTAAATCTGGCTCACGCGCCAATAGTCCCAGCCTGCGTAGGTGCCCAGCCCCAAAATACCCGCCAAAACCAACGCCACGCCATGGCGCAAGAGCGCAAAGTGCTCCAAAAACCGATGCAAACCGCGCCACAGCAGCGCCACGGCAAAGAGCGCCGCGAGCTGGAACGGCCCATACCACAGCGGAAACTCCAGCAGACTGTGCAGCCCCACGAGCGCGAACACACCCCAGGCGAGCTGGCGCGCGGGCGCGGTCTCGCGCCAGGGGCGCGCGCGCCAGACCCAGGCCAGCACGGCCCCGCAGGCGAGCAGCGCCACGGGTACGCCCAATTCCACGGCCAGGTGCAGCGGCAGGTTGTGCGCGTTGTCGAGCAGCAGGCAAAAGCGCGTGCCGGGGAACAGCGTCATGTAGTGCGCGTAGGCGAGCTCGCCCCAGCCCCAGCCCGTCCAGGGCTTTTGCGCGATCAGGTACAGCACGTTGGACCAGAGCACGCGCCGGCTCACGCACGCGCGCCCCTCGGCGCCAAAACGAAGGAACAGGTCTTCGGCCTGAAAACCCGTCCACTGCAGCAGCAAACCCGGCAGCAGCCAGGCCCACACCAGATAAAGCAGCAGCCCGACGGCGGCCAGAGCGAGCGCCAGCCGCCCCATGCTGCGCCGCCACAGCACGAGCAGCGCCACGATCACGAGCCACTGCAGCGCGCCGGTGCGCGAAGTGGTCGCCGCGCTTGCGAGCGCGATCCAGGCAAGTGACCAGACAATCAAAACGCCCGCGAGCACGAGCAGCCCATTCCTCGCGCCGTGCGCCGGTGGGCGCTGCTGGGCCTGCGCCTGCGCCACGAGCCACAGCAGCGCCCAGGCGCCCAGCGCGAGCAGGGTGGCCTGCTGGTTGCGCTGGCGCAGATTGCCTATGGCCTGGCCGGGCGTGGAAGGCTGTACCCAGGGCGCGAGGCCCACGTCGCCCCAAAAATACTGCACCAGCCCCACGCCACCCGCCACGATGGCTGCGAACACCAACCCCAGTGCGAATTGCGTAGCAAAAAACTCCGTCCCGCTGGACGCCGCCGCGCGCCCAGCCGCACCCGCGCGCCGCCACGCCGCCGCCCGCGCGAGCGCGAGCGCCGCGAGCAGCAAAATGCAGGCCCACGCGCCCAGCACCGGCCAGAAGTTGCCGAGCGGCGGCGCCGTGTACGAAAACACGAAGGGCCAGGCCACCGCGAGCAGGGTGAGTGGCGCGATGAAGGCATCGATGGGCATGGCGTGGGCAAATGCGCGACGGAAGACGCAAGCACGACTTACGCAAATCGGGGTGAGGCAACGCGTTCGCCCCATGGCAAAACACCTAGGAGCCTGTCGGACTTTGGAATCGTCGGCTGCGAATACGCCGCAGCGGCCCATTTTTTACCGTCTTCTTGCCCCATAGCACCACTATGGGGTTGCGAATCCGGCAAAAACTGGCCTCGCCGGGGCGCATTCTCGCTTTCGACGCCCAAAGTCCGACAGGCTCCTAGCTGCATCCTTGTTTGCGTAAGTCCAGGCAAGGAACGTGAGCCGCCGATCATAGGCGCATGGGACAATCCGCAGGATGTACGCATTGTTTGAAGAGGCCGGCAAATTCCTCACCGGCCGCATCCTTTCCGAAGCGGAAAGCTCCGCGCAGGTCGAGCTCGAATCGGGCAAGCGCATGAAGGTCAAGGCGGCGAACCTGCTGCTGCGCTTTGCCCAGCCCGAGCCCACGTCACTGCTTGCGCAGGCGCAGGAAGTGGCGCAGGGCATAGAGCTGGACCTAGCCTGGGAGTTCGCGCCCGAGGGCGAGTTCGGCTTTGCCGATCTCGCGCGTGAGTATTTCTCGGCCAGCGCGCCGCTGGCCGAGCAGCTTGGCATGCTCTTGCGTCTGCACGAGGCGCCGCACTACTTCCGCCGCGCGGGCAGGGGCCGCTTCAAGAAGGCGCCGCCCGAGGTGCTGCAGCAGGCGCTCGCCGCGCTCGAGAAAAAAAAGCAGCAGCAGCAGCAAATCGCCGACTGGGCGCAGGAGCTTGCTGCGGGCCGCTGCCCCGCGCCCATCCGCGCGCAGCTTTACAAAATCCTGTTCAAGCCCGACAAGAACGCGCCCGAATACAAGGCCGTGGTCGAGGCCAGCCGCGCTACGCACACCGCGGCGCTCGCGCTGCTGCAAAAGGCCGGCGCGATCGATTCGGCCTACCAGTTCCATTGGCAGCGCTTTTTGTTCGAGAACTTCCCGCAGGGCACGGCCTTTCCCCCGCTACCCGTGCCGCCGCCGCCCGAGGACTTGCCGCTCGCGCCCGTGCAGGCGTATTCGATCGACGACTCGCACACCACCGAGATCGACGACGCGCTCTCGCTGCAGGGCTTGGGCACGGGCACCGTGGTGCTGGGCATCCACATCGCGGCGCCGGGGCTGGGCCTGGCGCCCGGCAGCGCGCTCGACCAAGTAGGGCGCCGGCGCCTGTCCACCGTGTATATGCCGGGCTACAAGATCACCATGCTGCCCGAAGACGTGGTGCAGGCGTACACGCTCGAAGCCGGGCGCGCAAACCCTGCGGTGTCGCTGTACGTGACCATAGACGAAGCCACGCTCGAAATCCGCGCGAGCGAAACGCGCCTGGAACGCGTGCCCGTGGCGCACAACCTGCGCCATGACCAGCTCGACCACATCGTCACCGAAGCCTGGCTCGGCGACCCCTCGGTTCAATACGAAAACACGCCTGAGCCCTTGCTGGAACTGCGTGAGCAGCTCGCATTTTTATACCGCCTCGCGCTCGCCCTCAAAGCGCGGCGCGAGGTGGTGCGCGGCAAGCCCGAGAACTTTACGCGGCCGGACTACAGCTTTCGCCTCGTGGGCAACGACGGCGCCGAGCCCACGGGAGATGAGCAGGTGCAGATCAGCGTGCGCCGGCGCGGCGCGCCGCTGGACTTGATCGTGGCCGAGGCCGCCATCGTCGCCAACAGCCGCTGGGGCGCGTGGCTGGCCGAGCTGGGCGTGCCCGGCATCTACCGCAGCCAGGCCAGCATGGCGCCGGGCGTGAAGGTGCGCATGGGCACCAAGGCGCTGCCGCACGCAGGGCTGGGCGTGCCGTGCTACGCCTGGAGCACCTCGCCGCTGCGCCGCTACACCGACCTCGTGAACCAGTGGCAGATCATTGCCTGCGCGCGCCACGGCCGCACGGCGGCGCTCGCCGCGCCCTTCAAGCCCAAGGACGCGGAACTGTTCGCCATCCTCAGCAGCTTCGACGCCGCCTACGGCAGCTACAACGCCTACCAGGCGAGCATGGAGCGCTACTGGACGCTGCGCTATCTGCAGCAAAACGGCATCACCGAGCTGACCGCCACGGTGCTCAAGGAAGGGCCGCAGGGCGACGCGCTGGTGCGCGCCGACAGCCTGCCGCTGGTCTTTGGCGTGCTCGGCGCACAAGGGCTGCCGCGCGGTGCGCAGGTGCGCGTGCAGCTCGGCGCGATCGACGAATTCACGCTCGACGTGCGCGGCACCGTGCTCGAGCGCCTGGACACCGGCACGCCCGTTGGCGCCGCGGCGGCGATAGACTTGGACGAGGGCGGCGAAGAAGGCGAAGAAGCCACGACCGCCGTCGGCCCGATCACCATTGCCGTCGATGTGGCGGGCGATGCGACCGACGCTGCCGACGACGCCGACGACGCCAAGGATGCTGCGTCGCCGGCCGAAGCTGCCCCTGCCCCAGCCGCCACCGAATAGGCCGCACCGTGAAACCGCTCGCGTCGCTCCGCTCTCTCGACCTGTTCCAGCGTGCACTGCTGTTTTCCGTGGCCGTGCACGCAGTGCTGCTCACGGTGCGCTTCGTGAACCCCATGGCGGTGCAGCGCGTGTTCCAGGACACGCCGCTCGAAGTCATCCTCGTCAACGCGCGCTCCGACGACCGGCCCGACAAGGCGCAGGCCATCGCGCAGACGCAGCTCGCCGGCGGCGGCGCGGTCGAGCGCGGGCGCGCCACGAGCCCGCTGCCGTACTCCGCGCTCACCGCCGTGGGCGACGACATCGAAGACCTGCAGCGCCAGACCGAGGCCCTGCGCGAGCAGCAAACCCAACTGCTCGCGCAGCTGCGCCGCCAGCTCGCCAGCATGCCGCCGCCCGACCCGCACCAAAGCAGCGAAAACCCCGGCGCCACGGCCCAGGAGGACAAGCGCCGCCAGCTGCTCAAGCTGCTCGCCGAGATCGAAAAGCGCATCAACGAGCAAAACGCCCGCCCGCGCAAGCGCTACATCAGCCCGAGCACGCGCGAAGCCGCCTACGCGATCTACTACGACGCGCTGCGCCGCCGCGTCGAGGACAAGGGCACGGAAAACTTCCCCGAGTCCCAGGGCAAAAAGCTCTACGGCGAGCTGACCATGATCCTCACCGTGAACCACGACGGGCGCGTGCTCGCCACCGAGGTCGTGCAAAGCTCGGGCAACGCGCTGCTCGATCGGCGTGCCGAAGCCATCGCGCGCGCCGCCGGGCCCTTCGGCCCCTTCAGTGCCGAAATGCGCCGCCAGGCCGACCAGATCGCCATGGTGGCGCGCTTCAAGTTCACGCGCGAGCAAACCCTCGAAACCAATTTGCGTTCAGCGCCATGATCCTTGCCGCGACCGAAACCGCGGCGCCCCCGGCCGCCGCACCCGACCTGTATTGCGTCATGGGCCACCCCGTGGCGCACAGCCGCTCGCCCGCGATCCACCGGCGCTTTGCCGAACTCACGGGGCAACACCTCACTTATGAAGCCTGCCTGCTGCCGCTCGATGGCTTTGCGCAGGGCGTGCGCGACTTCATCGCACGCGGCGGGCGGGGCTGCAACGTCACCGTGCCCTTCAAGCACGAGGCCGCGCAGATCGCTACGCAGCGCAGCGCGCGCGTGCAGCGCGCCGGCGCCGCGAACACTTTGCTGTTCACTGCAGACGGCGACATTTACGCCGACAACACCGACGGCCTGGGCCTGGTGGCCGACATCACGCGCAACGCGGGCGTGGCGCTGGCCGGGCGCGACGTGCTGCTCGTGGGCGCGGGCGGCGCGGCCGCGGGCGTGCTCGGGCCGCTGCTCGCAGCCGGCGTGCGCCGCCTCACCGTGGCCAACCGCACGCTCGCCAAGGCGCAAGCCCTGGTGCAGGCGCATGCCGACCTCGCAGCGCTCCTGCAAGTGGAGCTGCTCGCGCAGACCCCACAAGCGCTGGAGGCCGATTTCGATGTGATCATCAACGCCACCGCGAGCAGCCTCGCCGGCGCCGAGGCGCCCGTGCCCGCGCGCGTGCTGCGCCCCGGCAGCCTGGCCTACGACATGATGTACGGCCCCGCCGCGCACGGCTTTTTGCGCTGGGCGCAGCAGCACGGCGCACGCGCGCGCGACGGCCTGGGCATGCTCGTGGAACAGGCGGCCGAATCGTTCGCGCTCTGGCGCGGCGTGCGCCCGCCCTCGGCGCAGGTGCTGGCCGAGTTGCAGGCGCAGCTTCAGGCCGAGGCACAAGCCGAATCGCGCACCGCGTCCCCGGCCGAGTCGCAAGCCCAGTCCCAGGCGCAGCCGCCCGGCGCCGGAGCCAAAGCCTGATCCCCTGCGATGAAACCACTGCTGCGCTGGCTCGCCCTGGTGCTGCTCGCCGCCGTGGCGCTGGAGCTGTTTTTCGTGCTGCGCATCGCGCTCATGGCCGTGGTCGATCCGCAGTCCACGAGCTTTCAGCGCTCGGAAATCTGGGCACAGCTGCACAGCCGCGGCAGCCTGCGCTGGCAGCAGCAATGGGTGCCTTATGCGCAGATTTCCGACCACCTCAAGCGCGCCGTGATCGCGTCCGAGGACGACGGCTTCGTGAGCCACGAAGGGGTGGACTGGAACGCCGTCGAAAAAGCCTGGGAGCGCAACGCCCGCGCCGAGGCGCAGGCGCAGGCGCGCGCGGGCAAGGCCGCCAAAGCGGCGCCTGCAGCCCGCCCCGCGCGGCCGCAGCGCGCGCCCAAAATCCGCGGCGGCTCGACCATCACCCAGCAGCTCGCGAAAAACCTGCTGCTCTCGGGCGAGCGCACGCTGCTGCGCAAGGGGCAGGAATTCGTGCTCACGATGGCGCTGGAGCTTTTTCTGAGCAAGCAGCGCATCCTCGAGATCTACCTCAACAACGTCGAATGGGGCGAGGGCGTGTTCGGCGCCGAAGCCGCGGCGCAGCACTACTACCGCAAGAGTGCCGCGCGCCTGGCCCCCGCCGAGGCCGCGCGCCTGGCCGTGATGCTGCCCGCGCCCAAGCGCTTCGAGAAAACGCCCGGCTCGGCCTACCTCGCGGGCCGCACGCGCACCATCCTCGCGCGCATGGGCAGTGCAGAATTGCCATGAGTACGCCTCTGTTTTTATGCATGAAAATGGCCTCTAACGCTCATCCATCCTGCGCAAGCAGCTATCACAGGAGTAGCGAATGCGCATCCTCGGCATAGACCCCGGCCTGCAGACCACGGGCTTTGGCGTGATCGAGGCACACGGTCAGGCGCTGCGTTACGTGGCCAGCGGCACCATACGCACCACGGCGCTCGCGCTGGGCGACCTGCCGGGGCGGCTCAAGCTGCTGTTCGACGGCATCGCCGAAGTCGCGCAGCGCTACCAGCCCGAGGCCGCGGCGGTGGA
>CAVPUD010000027.1:0-31284 GCA_963708545.1 uncultured beta proteobacterium
AGAAGTCCTCGTAGACCTCTTTCCAGTCCTTGAGGCGCAGGTCGACCGGACGCCGGGTCGGGGTTTGCCGGGCGGTGTGTTTGAGGAAGCCGTTCGGATCAGCCATGAGCGGCCGCCATGATCGCTTCGCCGACGTTCTCGCCTGCGGCTTCGGCCTCCGAGATGGCGATCAGCACCTTCTTGTAATCACGGGGCATCACCTTCACGAAGTGGGCCTGTGCTGTCTGCCAGTCCGCCAGGATCCGCTGGCCCACCGCGGAATCCGTTGCGTCGATATGTGCCTGGATCAACTCCTGCAGCCCTTCGAGGTCGCCGTCATCCACACCGTCAAGATCGACCATCTCTGCGTTCACGTTGCCCGGCAAGGCATCGTCCGGGTCGTAGACATAGGCGACACCGCCCGACATCCCCGCCGCAAAGTTGCGGCCGGTCTGACCGAGGATCACCACCCGGCCCCCGGTCATGTACTCGCAGCCGTGATCGCCCACGCCCTCGACGACCGCGTGTGCGCCGGAGTTGCGAACCGCGAACCGTTCGCCCACCACGCCACGCAGGAAGGCCTGGCCGCTGGTCGCGCCGAACAGGATCACGTTGCCGCCGATGATGTTATCTTCCGCGACATAGTCCATCGGCGCCTTGTCCGAGGGACGCACCACGATGCGACCGCCGGAGAGACCTTTACCCACATAGTCGTTGGCGTCGCCGTACACCCGCAGCGTGATACCGCCCGGCACGAATGCGCCGAAGCTGTTCCCCGCCGACCACTCAAAGGTGATGTCGATGGTGCCGTCCGGTAAGGCCCTGGCCGCCATAGGCCGGCCCTACCTACGCCATGCTGGAATTGGAATTCGGCGTGCGCATGGTGCGCGCAGAAGAAAAAATCCGCGCCGTACTCCCTGATGCCGAGCAGGCCGGGCTGTTGCGGGTCACTACCGGTACGCCGCTCCTGAGCGTGGAACGCATTTCCTACACCTACAACGACGTCCCCATGGAATTGCGCCGCGGCCTGTACCGCACCGACACGCACCACTATCACAATACCTTGATCTAAAGCAGGCACCACATGCTGCAGACACATCCGAGTGTGAGCATCAAATTTTGGCGCGCGGCAGGGCGTGGCCGTGGCCTTGCAATAGAATTTTGCGTTGTCTGCCCCATTCCTCCCACAAAGCAACATCCTCGAAGAAAGCACCAGACATGACAGAAATCGCCAAAAAACGGCCCGAATTCCGCAACATCAATGCACTTTCGGACCTGCCCTCCTACCGCCTTCCTGCTGCAGGCTGGGTTTCCATCCTGCACCGTGTCAGCGGCTTCCTCATGTTGTTGCTGCTGCCCTTCATTCTCTGGATGTTCGATACCTCCGTGTCGTCCGAGATTTCCTTCGAAAGATTCAAGGCGGCATTCCAAGGCGGCCTGGGATTTTTCCCGGGCTGGTTCATCAAGCTCGTGGCGCTGTCATTGATTTGGGCCTATCTGCACCACTTTACTGCAGGCTTGCGCCATCTCTGGATGGACATCAGCCACGAAGCCGTGAGCAAAGAATTCGGCAAAACTTCCGCCGTTGTCACCCTGGTGATCAGCATCGCCCTGACGCTGGTGCTCGGTGCCAAGCTGTTTGGCTTGTACTAAGCCATCCCCACCGCTCCAGCAACAAGAAAGGAAACCCCATGTCCACCAATTACGGCTCCAAACGTACCGTCGTCGGCGCCCACTACGGCCTGCGCGACTGGCTCAGCCAGCGCGCGACGGCCGCGCTGATGGCCTTGTTCACCATCATCGTGCTGGCCCAGTTGCTTTTGTCCCAAGGCCCGATCGGCTACGACCTGTGGGCTGGCATCTTTGCCCACCAGTGGATGAAGGTATTGACTTTTGCCGTCATCGTCGGCCTAGCCTGGCACGCCTGGGTTGGCGTGCGCGACATTTTCATGGATTACATCAAGCCCGTTGGCGTGCGCTTGGTGATGCAGGTTCTTGCCATCGTCTGGCTGGTCGGTTGTGCCGGCTGGGGCATGCAGATTCTGTGGCGTCTTTGATTTCCGCGACTGAAGGCCAACAATGAGCTATACCAACGCTACCATCTCCAAGCGCAAATTTGACGTTGTCATCATCGGTGCCGGCGGCTCCGGCATGCGCGCCGCACTCGAACTCTCCCGCGCGGGGCTCAACGTGGCTTCGCTCTCCAAAGTCTTCCCCACGCGCAGCCACACCGTGGCCGCCCAGGGCGGCGTGTCGGCCTCGCTTGGCAACATGAGCGAAGACAACTGGCACTACCATTTCTACGACACCGTCAAGGGCTCCGACTGGCTCGGCGACCAGGACGCGATCGAATTCATGTGCCGCGAAGCGCCCAACGTGGTGATCGAGCTGGAACACTTCGGCATGCCGTTCGACCGCAACCCCGACGGCACTATCTACCAGCGCCCCTTTGGCGGCCACACGGCGAACTACGGCGAAAAGCCCGTGCAGCGCGCCTGCGCCGCCGCCGATCGCACCGGCCATGCCATGCTGCACACGCTGTACCAGCAAAACGTCAAGGCCAAAACCAATTTCTTCGTCGAGTGGATGGCGCTCGACCTGATCCGCGACGCCGACGGTGACGTAGTGGGAGTGACCGCACTCGAAATGGAAACGGGCGACCTGTACGTCCTCGAGGCCAAGACCGTACTGCTGGCCACGGGGGGGGCCGGGCGTATTTTTGCGGCCTCGACCAATGCCTTCATCAACACCGGCGACGGCCTGGGCATGGCGGCGCGCGCCGGCATCCCGCTGCAAGACATGGAGTTCTGGCAATTCCACCCCACCGGCGTCGCCGGCGCGGGCGTGCTCCTGACCGAAGGCTGCCGCGGTGAAGGCGCCATCTTGCTCAACAGCAATGGCGAACGTTTCATGGAACGCTACGCCCCCACGCTCAAAGACCTGGCCCCGCGCGATTTCGTCTCGCGCTGCATGGATCAGGAAATCAAGGAAGGTCGCGGCTGCGGCCCGAACAAGGACTACGTGCTGCTCAAACTCGACCACCTCGGGGCCGAAACCATCCACAAGCGCCTGCCCTCGGTGTACGAGATTGGCATCAACTTCGCCAACGTGGACATCACCAAGGAGCCCATCCCCGTGGTGCCCACCATCCACTACCAAATGGGCGGCATCCCCACCAACATCCACGGCCAGGTCGTGACGCAAGCCAATGGCGTACACAACGCAGTCGTGAACGGCCTGTATGCGGTGGGCGAATGCTCCTGCGTGAGTGTGCATGGTGCCAACCGCCTGGGCACCAATTCGCTGCTCGACCTGCTGGTCTTCGGCAAGTCTGCGGGCAAGCATATCGTCGAATTCGTTGCGCAGAACAAAGAACACAAGCCCCTGCCCAAAGATGCCGCGGAGCGCACGCTGGAACGTCTGAACCAGCTCGAAAAATCCACCGATGGCATCTATGCGCAAGACTTGGCCGGCGAAATCCGCGCCGCCATGCAGCAGCATGCCGGGGTATTTCGCACGCAGGCAAGCTTGGACGAAGGTGTGCAAAAAATCGCCGCCATCCGCGCCAGGGTCGGCAGCGTCACGCTCAAGGACAAGTCCAAGGTCTTCAACACCGCGCGGATCGAAGCGCTCGAGGTGGACAACCTGATCGAAGTCGCGCAGGCCACCATGGTGTCCGCCGCCGCGCGCAAAGAATGCCGCGGCGCCCATACCGTGGACGACTACGAGCACCCTGCAGACCACGCCGAATTCCCGCTGGGCCGCAACGACAAGGAATGGCTCAAGCACACGCTGTGGTACCGCGAAGGCAACCGGCTCGACTACAAGCCTGTGAACCTCAAGCCGCTCACGGTGGAAAGCATCCCTCCCAAAGTCCGGACGTTCTGAAGCGCCAGCCTCCCAAGAGAACAACCATGCAAAAACGCACATTCAAAATCTACCGCTACGACCCGGACCAGGACGCCAAACCTTACATGCAAACCGTCGAGATCGAGCTCGATGGCCACGAGCGCATGCTGCTCGACGCCTTGCTTAAGCTCAAGGCGCAGGACCCCAGCCTGTCGTTTCGTCGCTCCTGCCGCGAGGGCGTCTGCGGCTCTGACGCCATGAACATCAATGGCAAGAACGGCCTCGCGTGTCTGACCAACATGAACTCGCTACAGGGCACCATCGTGCTCAAGCCGCTGCCTGGCTTGCCAGTGATTCGCGACCTGATCGTGGACATGACGCAGTTCTTCAAACAATACCACTCGATCAAGCCCTACCTGGTCAACGAATCCCCCGCACCTGAAAAGGAGCGTCTGCAATCGCCCGAAGAGCGCGAGGAGCTCAACGGCCTGTACGAGTGCATCCTGTGCGCGAGCTGCTCCACGAGCTGCCCGAGCTTCTGGTGGAACCCTGACAAATTCGTCGGCCCGGCGGGCTTGCTGCAGGCCTACCGCTTTATTGCCGACAGCCGCGACGAAGCCACGGGCGAGCGCCTGGACAACCTCGAAGACCCCTATCGTCTGTTCCGCTGCCACACCATCATGAACTGCGTGGACGTGTGCCCCAAGCACCTGAATCCCACGCGCGCCATAGGCAAGATCAAGGAATTGATGGTGCGCCGCGCCATCTAATGCTGCGGACTTCCATGGGCGAATCGTTTTCCGCTGCTGATGCGTTGCTGAACGAACGCGAACTGAGCAAGCTGCACTGGCGTTGCCGGCGCGGCCTGCTCGAAAACGATTTGTTCATCTCCCGCTTCTTTGCCCGCTTCGAATCCGAGTTGACGCAATTCCACGCCAGGGGCCTGCTCGCCCTGATGGATCTGGCCGACAACGACCTACTGGACTTGCTGCTGCGCCGCCGCGAGCCCGCGGAGACGCTCGATACACCCGAGGTTCGCACGGTTCTTGCTATGCTGCGCCAGGGTGCAGCTGCCGCCGCCCCAGACACAGCAAACCAGATCCAGTGACGTGCGTTGGCCACGCCGCTCGCTTGCCTTCTTTTTCAGCCCACTCCCCTACACCCCAAGGAAATGACCATGAAACTAGCCGACTACAAAGCCGCCTTGTCCTTCAGCAATGGCAGCCCCAACGTAGATTTGCCGGTCTATCAGGGCAGCATTGGCCCCGATGTCATCGACATCCGCAAGCTGTACGCGCAAACGGGCATGTTCACCTACGACCCGGGCTTCCTGTCTACGGCTTCCTGCCAGTCGGCCATCACCTACATCGACGGCGACAAGGGTGAGTTGCTCTACCGCGGCTATCCGATCGAGCAATTGGCCGTGCACTGCGATTATCTCGACACCTGCTATCTGCTGCTCAATGGCGAGTTGCCCACCGAAGTGCAGCGCAATGAGTTCCACAAGCTCGTGATCAGCCACACCATGGTGAACGAGCAGATGCAGTTCTTCCTGCGGGGCTTTCGTCGTGACGCGCACCCGATGGCGGTGCTCACGGGCTTGGTCGGCGCGATGTCGGCCTTCTACCATGACAGCACGGACATCCACAATCCTGAGCACCGCGCAATTTCCGCGATCCGCCTGATCGCCAAGATGCCCACGCTCGTCGCCATGGCATACAAATATGGCAAAGGCGAGCCCTACATGTATCCTCGCAACGAACTCAGCTATGCGGGCAATTTTTTACGCATGATGCTCGGCACGCCATGCGAGGATTACCACGTCAATCCGGTGATCGAACGTGCGATGGATCGGATCTTCATCCTGCACGCCGACCACGAGCAAAACGCCTCGACTTCGACGGTGCGCCTGTGCGGTTCGTCTGGCACCAACCCTTTTGCCGCGATCGCCGCGGGCGTGGCCTGCCTCTGGGGCCCTTCGCACGGTGGCGCCAACGAAGCCTGCCTGAAAATGCTCGAAGAAATCCAGGCCATGGGCGGCGTGGCCAAGGTCGGCGAGTTCATGGAAAAAGTCAAAGACAAGAACTCCGGTGTCAAACTCATGGGCTTCGGGCACCGCGTCTATAAAAACTACGACCCGCGCGCCAAACTCATGCAGGAAACCTGCAACGAGGTCTTGTCCGAACTGGGGCTGGAAAACGACCCGCTGTTCAAGCTGGCCAAGCAGCTCGAGAAAATCGCCCTCGAGGACGACTATTTCGTGCAGCGCAAGCTCTACCCGAACGTGGACTTTTATTCCGGCATCGTGCAGCGCGCCATTGGCATCCCGGTCAATCTGTTCACGGGGATTTTCGCGCTGGCCCGCACCGTCGGCTGGATCGCCCAGCTCAATGAGATGATCAGCGACCCCGAATACAAAATCGGCCGCCCGCGCCAGCTCTATACCGGCTCGCCGCGCCGCGACGTGCCGGCAGCGGGCAAATAAAAACGCTTCGGGGTGCGCGGGCCCTGCCCGCGCGCCTCCGTGGGAAGCACCTGCACCAGTGGACTTTCCTGCTACCTGAATCAATCTATACGAGGTGCAGGTTTCCTTGCGCCAGCAGTTTGTCGCGCATGCGCAGCGTCATCGATTGGGTGCTCCCATCGGCGCCCGTAAAGAGGAACAGCGTGCCGTTCGGGCTGATCCAGGTCAGCTGGGTGCGCACCGTGCGCCCCTGGCTCACCAGTTCCACCCAAGTACCGAGCACGAATTCCGGCTGCCGCTGAGTCTGCTCAGCGCTGACCGTCGCCCCTTGCTCTGGCCCTGCTGGAGAAGAATCCAGCGGAGGCTCCTGCACAGCCTCGATCGCGGCGGTCTCCTGCGTTGCAGCAGCAGAGGGGTGTGCGGCAGGGACTGCGGGCGCAGCCAGCCCAGTCTGGTGCAGCTCGGTGAGCCGCTGCAAAAAACTTTGCGCTTTATCGCGTGGGTACGCGATGCTTTCGAGACCAGATTGCACTTGCGCCAGAATCTCTGGGACCACCTTGGCCAGCCGCTCGGGTTCGGCACCTGCGCGCTCGGGCTGCGCACTCCATAGCAGCAGCGGCACCAGTGCACGCAAAGCCTGCGGGTCGGGGCGCTGGGGCTGCACTGTGCCACCACTGCCGTCCTCACTGCGATTTTGCATAGCAAGGGCTACCACATAGGCCCATGGGCCGGTCACGAAATCGGCGATGTCCACCGACACCTGCGCCCACTCCGGCAACTGACGAAAATCGGATGCGACTTTTTCCGCCTGCATCTCGCGCCACAAGGCCCGCTCTTCGGCTTTCTGCTCGCTCTTGCGCTGCCGCTCCTGCACCTCCCAGGCGGCCTCCAGTGCCTTGAGCACCGTCTCGAACGGTGTGGCATCTTCGATGTTCGCTCTGCGCAGCTGGTCCACGGCCTCGTCGAGCAGCCGCATGAAGCGGCTGAATCCAGGCGCATCTTCGCTCTCGAATGCCAGGCTGCGGCGCGTGACTTCATCCAGCAGGCGCCGCGCAGGGTGCATGCCATCGACGAAAAACCGGCTGTCGTGCTGCACCAGCTGTTCGAGCGCCGGTGCAAGCTCCTGTACGGCGCGCAGCACCGGCCGCAGCAGGCGCTGATCTTTTGCGAGCTTCTTCAGCATGCGGCCCACCAGATCCGTCGCAGTGGACCGCGACGAACCCAGCCCCATGGTCGACTCAGCAACGGATGCAAGCTGCACCACCGGTACAACCAGCGGCGCATGCGAGCCCATATGCGTGGACCCATGAGGCGAAGTCAGTTTTCCGACCAGACGTTCGAGCTGCGCCACGTCCTCCATGGCCTGCGCTGCAGCTTCGGGAGAAACGTGCTGGCCCGCCGATGGTGCCTGCAGGCCGCTTGCCCCTGTCACCCCGTAGGCATAAGGGTCCAGCCCACTTGCGAGCATCTGGCGCAGCATGCCGACCGTGAGCAGCGCTTCCTCCGCCGCCGCACCGAATCCGTCGCCACCAAGCCAGGACGACTTGGTGGGCTCGCCTTGTTCACCTGGACTGCGGTACCAAGCCTGGGCATAGCCGCTACTTTGCTCTACCGCTGAAGTGGGAGCCCCCCGGGTGCGCGGCCCTTGTGCTTGCACCGACGCGGCGGCCAATGCCCCCGCCGGCACGCCCAACACTGCATAGCCCACGGGCTCGACGCCATGATCGCGCAGGCTTTGGGCGGCATGCTGGTATTCATTCACCAGCAATGCTCCCAGAGCCACGGACATATGCTGCATCCACAGTTGCCGCACTTGCGCAGGAATGCCCGTTTCCGTCACCACACGTTGCAATGCGCGCACATAATTTTCCGGGCGCAAGGGATTGCGCTCGGCTTGCACGCTGCGCAGGCCCTGCGCGGAACTCACCAGTGCATTGAGATCGGCCAGCACGGCATCGGTGGCATGCACAGCCCGTTGCTGGGCACGTGCGAGCTCGACCTGGCTTTGCATTTCGGCCTCGTCCATGAGCGCAAGCTCACCAAAATCCAGGCCGGTATCCTCTACAGGCGGGGCAGACACCTTGGCCGGGCCTTGCGCGAAGACATCCAGCAGGGCTATCTGGTAGGCTTTGACCAGCGCAGCCTCGTGCTGCTTCAAAAGGCGCAGTCCGTCGCCAATCAGCGTGCGCTGCTGGTAGTTGCGCTCGGAAGCTTCTGCCCGCGCTAATGCATCGACAGTAGCATCAACCAGTTGCCGCATGAGCGCTTCCCCCCTGCGCACTGCATCGACGACGCAGGCGCGGAAGACGACTCTCGCTTGTGCGGCAGTGAGGGACATGGCGGGGGAAGTCAAGCTCGCAAGCTCGCGCGGGCCCCGATGCTACCGCGAAACACACCCGCTGTAAGAAGCCCTGCTACGCTACTTGAGCGCCTTGAAGCGCATGCGCTTGGGCTTGGCGCCTTCTTCGCCCAGGCGTTTCTTCTTGTCGGCTTCGTACTCATGGTAGTTGCCGTCGAAGAACGTCCACTGGCTGTCGCCTTCGGCCGCGAGGATGTGCGTGGCGATGCGGTCGAGGAACCAGCGGTCGTGGCTGATGACGAGCACGGTGCCGGCAAATTCGAGCAGCGCATCTTCGAGGGCGCGCAGGGTTTCCACGTCCAGATCGTTCGAGGGCTCGTCGAGCAGCAGCACGTTGCCGCCGGCGATCAAGGTCTTGGCCAGATGCAGGCGCCCGCGCTCGCCGCCCGAGAGTGCGCCGACCTTTTTCTGCTGGTCGCCGCCGTTGAAATTGAAGCGCCCGCAGTAGGCGCGGCTCGCCATCTGGAACTTGCCCACGGTGATGATGTCCAGCCCGCCCGAAACATCCTCCCAGACGGTTTTTTCGTTCGCCAGCGCGTCGCGGTGCTGATCGACGAAGGCCATCTTGACGGTGGAGCCGATCACGACTTCGCCGCTGTCGGGCTGTTCGCGGCCCGCGATCAGCTTGAACAGCGTGGACTTGCCCGCGCCGTTCGGGCCGATGATGCCGACGATGGCACCCGCGGGGATGTTGAAGCTCAGGTTATCTATGAGCAGTCGGTCGCCGAACGACTTGCTCACGTTCTTGAACTCGATCACCTGGCTGCCCAGGCGCTCGGCCACGGGGATGAAAATTTCCTGCGTCTCGTTGCGCTTTTGGTATTCGTAGTCCGATAGTTCCTCGAAGCGTGCGATACGCGCCTTGCTCTTGGCCTGCCGGCCCTTGGCGTTCTGGCGCACCCATTCGAGCTCTTTCTTCATGGCCTTGGTGCGTGCGTCTTCGGTGCGCTGCTCCTGTTCGAGCCGGGCCTCGCGCTGCTCGAGCCAGGACGAATAATTGCCCTTGTAAGGGATGCCGTGGCCGCGGTCGAGCTCCAGAATCCACTCGGCGGCGTTGTCGAGAAAGTAGCGGTCGTGCGTGATCGCCACCACGGTGCCCGGAAAGCGCTTGAGAAACACTTCGAGCCACTCCACGCTCTCGGCGTCGAGGTGGTTGGTGGGCTCGTCGAGCAGCAGCATGTCAGGTTTGGACAGCAGCAGGCGGCACAGCGCGACGCGGCGTTTTTCGCCGCCCGAGAGCTGGCCGATTTGCGCGTCCCACGGCGGCAGGCGCAGGGCGTCGGCGGCGATTTCAAGCTGGTGCTCGGAATCGGTGCCCGCGGTCGCGATGATGGCTTCGAGGCGCGCCTGCTCGGCCGCGAGGGCGTCGAAGTCGGCCTCGGGGTCGGCATACGCGGCATAGACTTCCTCGAGCTTGGCGCGCGCGGCAAAGACCTCACCCATCGCCTCCTCGACGCTCTCGCGCACCGTGTGCGCGGGGTTGAGCTGCGGCTCCTGCGGCAGGTAGCCAATCTTCAGGCCCGGCATGGGCTGCGCCTCGCCCTCGAATTCTTTATCCACGCCGGCCATGATCTTGAGCAAGGTGGACTTGCCTGAGCCGTTCAAACCCAGCACGCCAATCTTGGCGCCGGGGAAAAAACTTAAAGAAATATCTTTGAGAATCTGCCGCTTGGGCGGCACCGTCTTGCTGACGTGATTCATCGAATAAACATATTGGGCCATGGGATGGGGCTGACTCGCTAAAAATAAACAGGCACGAAGGGCTGGAATTATCGGTGCATGCGACAATATGCCTCCTTGCAGGCTCCAGTACCCTGCAATGTCTGCCCTATCTGAGGGCAAATTTCTCCCCATAAACCCCGCCGGTTTGCAACTGGCGCAGCAGCAAAACAAGGCTGCTGCGGCGCACCGGCACCCAGCGCCCAGGACGGGCGCACATAGATCCATGCAATTTGAAGAACTCCAGCTGGCTCCGGCCATTCTGCAGGCCGTGCGCGAGCAAGGCTACGAAACCCCCACCCCCGTCCAGGCGCAGGCCATTCCCGCCGTGCTCGCGGGCCATGATCTGCTCGCCGGCGCACAAACGGGCACGGGCAAGACGGCAGCGTTCACGCTGCCCATATTGCACCGCCTAGCGCAAGAGCCCGCTGCCAAGGGCAAATCCGGCGCCAAGGCCATACGCGCGCTGGTGCTCACGCCCACGCGCGAACTCGCCGCGCAGGTCGAAGAATCCGTGCGCACCTATGGCAAATACCTCGACCTGCGCTCCACCGTGGTGTTCGGCGGCGTGGGCATGAACCCGCAGATCGAGCGCCTACAGCGCGGTGTGGACGTTCTGGTCGCCACGCCCGGGCGCCTGCTCGACCTGCAGGCACAGGGCTTTCTCGACCTCTCGCAGGTGCAGGTGCTGGTGCTCGACGAGGCCGACCGCATGCTCGACATGGGCTTCATCCACGACGTGAAAAAAGTGCTCGCGCTGCTGCCCAAGAACAAGCAGAGCCTGCTGTTTTCCGCCACCTTCAGCGATGAGATTCGCGAACTCGCCAACGGCCTGCTGCGCGAGCCGCAGCACATCCAGGTCACGCCGCGCAACACCACGGTGCAGCGCATCACGCAGGTGATCCACCCCGTCGGCCGCACGAAGAAAAAGCAGGCGCTGCTGCACATCATCGAACAGCACGAGTGGAGTCAGGTGCTGGTGTTCACGCGCACCAAGTTCGGCGCGAACCACGTGGCCGACTTCCTCAACCAGCACGGCGTCAAGGCCATGGCGCTGCACGGCAACAAAAGCCAGAGTGCACGCACCCAGGCGCTCGCGGACTTCAAGAGCGGCGCGCTGCGCGCGCTCGTGGCCACCGACATCGCCGCGCGCGGCATAGACATCGACGAGCTGCCGCACGTCGTCAACTACGACATCCCCAACGTGCCCGAAGACTACGTGCACCGCATCGGCCGCACGGGCCGCGCAGGCGCGAGCGGCGAGGCCGTGAGCCTGGTGTGCCTCGACGAAGAAGGCTTCATGATGGAGATCGAGCGCTTCACGCGCCAGGAAATCCCCGTGCAGGTGCTCGAAGGCCTGGGGCCCGAGCCCGGCGAAAAGGCCGAGCCGATCGCCATGGGCCGCCAGACCATCTGGGGTGGCGCGGGCAAGCCGCCCAGCCGCGACGTGATGCAGGCGGCTGCCAAAGCCGCGCGCAGCGAGATGATGGAGCGCATGCGCAGCAACAAGGGTGCCAAAGGTGCCAAGGGCGCCCCGCGCGGCGCGCAAGCCGGCGCAGCCCAGGATGCCGACGGCCAGGCGCAGCCACGCCCACGCAACGCCAAGCCGCAAGGCAGCGGCCAGGGGCCCAACCAACGCCCGCGCGCCGAACAAAGGCCTGCCAACGGCAATGGCAACCGCGGCCCGGCACGCCCGCGCCAGGACGACGGCCCACGCCAAAGTGGTAGCCCACGCCATGACGACTCCCAACCCCGCAGCGATGACGCGCACTTGGGCACGCAAATGGGACACAGCCTGCGTCCCGCGGGCGCGGGCAAAGGCTCGGGTCAGCCCGACCCCATGCGCACCAACGTGGACAGCATGGCACGGCGCGAAGGCCGCGGCGGAGGCGCGCGCGGCGGCAAACCGCGCGGCCAGGGGATGCGCAGCTTTTCGGGGCGCTGATAAATTTCTAACGAAATCGGCTTCTAGCGCTTTACTGACAAGCGCCAGAAGCTATCAAAAATAAAGCGACCCGCGTCTGCCGCGCTCACAGGCCGGCGACGAAGCGATCGACGGCCTGCGCGAGCGCAGCGGGGTTTTCGGTATAGACCATGTGCTCGCAGTCGGGGATCACGGCAAGCTCGCCGCGCGGCAGCGTTTGGGCCAGGCGCTCGGCGGCGTCCTGCAGCAAAAACCAGCTCTGCGCCCCGCGCGCGACCAGCGTCGGCAGCGCGACGCTGCGCAGCGCCTCGAGGTCTGGCATGCCGGGCATGAAGCGCCCGTCCAGCCCGCCCATGGGGTGGCGCGGGTCGAACTTGAGCTGGTACAGGCCGTCTTCGCGCTGCATGAGTTCGTGCCGCGCGTTGCGCCGCATGTGCTCCTCGCTGCGCTTCATGCGCGGGGCCTGGCGGCTGACATACTCGTCCACGCTTTCATAAAGCCGCACGGTCTCGTGGACTTCTTTTTTCGGCTCCCAGCCAGGGTAGACCACTTCGGGCCCCACATCGACGAGCACCGCGCCGCGCAGCAGTTCGGGCGTGTGCACCATCAGGCGCATCAAGAGCATGCCGCCCACCGAATGCCCGACCACCACGGGGCGCTCGAGCTGCAGCTGGGCGATGATCTGGCGCACGTCCTCGGCCATGGTGTTGTGCGCAGCGTGCGCGTCGCGCGGCCATTCGCTGTCGCCGTGGCCGCGCATGTCCACTGCGATGAGCCGGTATTGGTGCGCGAGCAAGGCGCAAAAAGGCCCCCAGGTGCGCCCCGTCACCGCGCCGCCATGCAGCAGCACGAGCGCCGGACGGTCTGGAGCAGGCGCACCCCAATCGGTCATGTGCAGGCGCAGCCCCTGTACCAGCAGGTTGCGCGAGACGCAGGCAAACGGCGGCTGTGGCGTGCCGCCGAGGTCGGACGCGGTGCGCAGGGCGTCGGCGAAATACGCGGTACCGGTGATGTCCAACGGCGCTAGGGTTTGGGCGAATTCGGTCAAATACATAATGCAGCCGAATATAACGACCGCGGCCTGCCGCCACCCACCACCATGCATCCATGCTCTGCACCGCCCGCACGACAGCCCTGGCGCTCCATGCCTATGCGCGAGGCCATGTCCTGCCCCGCTCGCCGGGCCGAAGCACTGCGCCCCGGCTTGCGTGCGCTCTTGTGCGCGTGCACGGCCTTTTTGCTGGCCGCATGCGGCAGCACGCCTTTGCCACCGTGGCCGGAGTCCGGCTCCCAGGCCGGCAAAGCAGCCTCTTCGGGCGCGGCGATTCCACCCACAGCCAGCGCGCGCAGCAAGTCCGTGCCCGCGCCGCTGGGCCAAACCGCCGCGGGCAAGGTGCTTGTGACCCCGGTGCCGCCCTCCGCGCTCGAGGCGAGCGCGCAGGCGCAAGCCGCCGCTTCCACCACCGCCCTGCCCTATGGCAGCGCCGTCGCAGCCTGGTTCCCTGACCCGGGCACGCGCTACGACACGCCGGGGCTCGCGCCCGCGCGGCAGAGTTTCACCAGCAATGCCGAGCTCGCCCTCTGGCTGCAAAAGCTCGCCGCTGCGCCGCCGCATGGCCGCACGCGCAGCAAGCTGCTGAACCTCGGCCTGTCGCAGCAGGGCGAGCCCCTGCTGGGCCTGCTGCTCACGCAAGCCAAGGACACGGACATTGCCAGCCTGGATGCGAGCGGCCGCCCCACGGTGCTCTTGCTCGCGCAGCAGCACGGCGACGAGCCCGCGGGCGCCGAGGCTATGCTCGTGGTGGCGCGCGAACTCGCGCAAGGCCTGCTCGAGCCGCTGCTCGCGCGCCTGCACGTGATCGTGGTACCGCGCGCCAACCCCGACGGTGCGGCGCTGGGCCAGCCAGGCACCGCGCAGGGCACGGACTTGGAACGCGACCACCTGAGCCTTGCCACCCCCGAGGCGCAGGCGCTCGCACGCCTGGTGCGCGACTACCGGCCGCTGCTCGTGCTCGACGCGCGCGAATACCCTGCCCTTGCACTGCAGCAAAAATTCGATGGCATTGCACGCTACGACGCGCTGCTGAGCTACACCACCACGGCCAACTACCCGCCCTTTCTCGCCAAGGCGGCGCAGCAGTGGTATTACGAGCCGATCACGCAGGCCCTGCGCGCGCAGGGCCTCACTAGCTCCTGGTATTACGAAACTTCTACGCAGCCCGAAGACCGCAGCATACGCACCGGCAGCACGCTGCCAGAGGAAGGGCGCAACGTGCAAGGGCTGAAAAATACCGTGAGTCTGCAGGTAGCCGCGCGCGGCAGCGACCTCGGGCGCGCGCACCTGCAGCGGCGCGTGCACACCATCGTGACGGCCGTCAACAGCGCCTTGCAAAGCACGGCCGAGCGCGCCGCCGAGCTCGAACAGGTGCATTCGTTCGTGGTGCGCGAAACGCGCGCGCAAAACTGCCGCGGCGAACTCGTGCTGATGGCGGAACCCACGCCCGCGCAGCAGGAGCTGGTGCTGCTCGATGCACGCAGCGGCGCCGAAAAAAAGTTCAAGGTCGATGCCCCCTCGGCGCTCGCGCTACGCCCGCTGCAAAAGCGCGCGCGCCCTTGCGGCTACTGGCTCGCAGCCAGCGCCGAGCGCGCCGTCGAACGCCTGCGCCTGCTCGGCGTCGAAGTGCTGCGCGTGGCCGAGCCGGGGACGCTGCTGGCCGAAACCTATGCGCCGGAACTGTCCGCCGACAATGGTGCCGACCCGGCCACGCCCGAGAAGAGCGGCGCCAAGGCCGCAGCAGCCGGCACCACCAGCCTGACCGGCCCAGCCGCCGTGCCGCCCATCGCAGTGCGCCTGCGCCGCAGCGTGATCGACGCGCCCGTGGGCAGCTACTACGTACCGCTCAGCCAATCACTCGCGCCGCTCGTCAGCGCGGCGCTCGAACCCGACACGCCCTTCAGCTACTTCAGCCAGCGGCTCGTGCCCGAACTCTCGGTGCTTGCGCGCGTCCTGGCCGCGCCCGAGCTGGTGTTCGACGACAGCGATTGAACCCAAATTGTCCATGAGGCGGTGCTGCGCACCTACGCGGGCGCCGGCGGGCGGCTGGCGGCTGGCGGCTGGCGCGGCAAGGTGGCGGTGCGTCAGCGGAATGCCCGTGGCGGCCGAGCAGCCGCTGGCTGCTGTCACACCGGGCACCACCTCGAACGCGATGCCGGCCGCCTGTAGCGCGAGCACTTCTTCACCACCGCGACCGAACACATAGGGGTCGCCGCCCTTGAGACGGACGACGCGCAGGCCCTGGCGGGCATGCTCCACCAGCAGGGCATGGATATCTTCCTGGGGGACGGCGTGGTTGCCCAGCACCTTGCCCACGTACACGCGCCGGGCGGTGGCAAGGATCAGCGCCAGCACATCCTCGGCGATCAGCCGGTCGTGCACCACCACCTGGGCTTATTCCAGCCGGTTCAGCGCGCGCAGCGTCATCAGGTCAGCCGCTCCCGGCCCGGCGCCAACGATGCAGACAGAGCCCGCGGCTGGTGCCTCACTCACCATCGATGACTCCCGGTCCCTGGTGAAACACCAGATCGGCGACCACCCGTCCGCCCACCAGGTGCTGCTCGATGATGCGGTCCATGTGCTCGGGTGTCACGCCGTGGTACCAGGTGCCGTCGGGCTGCACGCAGAGGATGGGGCCGCCCTTGCAGGCGGCAAAGCAGCTCACGCGGCTGCGCTTGACGCGCAGCGCGCCTTCGTTCAGCCCGGCGGCCTTGAACTTCTCGCCCAGGCTGTCGAACAGCGCCTGCGATGCGCCGTCCTGCGTGCAGCGTGCGCCGGTGCACACCAGCAGGTGACGGCGGTAGTCGCCGATGCGGGGTTTCTCCGTGTTGCTCATTGCTCGGTTTCCTCGGTTGCGGCGTCGGCCGGTTCGTGCGCGTCGGGTGCCGCCAGCACCTGTTCGATGTAGCCGGCGGGCAGGCGGTGGCGGTCGGCGAGTTCGGCCAGGTCCGCGCCGGCCGCATGGTCGGCCCGCAGCCCCTCGATCCAGCCCAGCAGTCCGCTGGAGAGCGAGCGGCCGGCCTTCTCGCCTTCGCGGGTCTGGAAGTCCTGGTCCGCATCGTACTTGTGGGCGTAGCCGCGTGGGGTGACCATCAGCCCCGCGCGCAGGAAGGTGCTGCTGTTGCCGATCAGCACGGTGCTGAGCATGCCGATCTCCTGTTCGGCCATCTGGTCCAGCGTGGTGTGGACGATGTGCTGGCGGCGCCGGTAGGCGCTCTTGACGACCGCCACCGGCGTGTCCGCCCGGCGGTGCCGCAGGAACAGGCGCTGCGCCTCCACGATCTGGCGCGTGCGGCGCCCGCTCTTGGGGTTATAGAGCGCCACCACGAAGTCGGCCGCGGCCGCCGCGTCCAGGCGCCGCGCGATCACCGGCCAGGGCGTGAGCAGGTCGGACAGCGAGATGGAACAGAAGTCGTGCGTCAGGGGTGCGCCGACCAGGGCCGCGCAGGCGTTGATAGCCGACGCGCCGGGCACGATCTCCACAGCCACGTCGTCCTCCGGCGTCCAGCCGGCCTGAAACAGTACCTCGTAGGTCGGGCCGGCCATGCCGTAGACGCCGGCATCGCCCGACGAGATCAGCGCCACCTTCTTGCCCGCGCGGGCCGCGGTCAGCGCGTGCACGGCGCGGTCCAGCTCTTCGGTCATGCCCTTGCGCACGACTTCCTTGCCGTCCAGCAGGTCGGCCACCAGCTTGATGTAGGTGACATAGCCCACCACCACGTCGGCCTCGGCGATGGCGGCGCGCGCGCGCGCGGTCATGTGGTCGGCATGGCCCGGGCCGATGCCCACCAGGCTGATGCTGCCGCTGGTGCTGCTGGTGCCTGCGTTGTGCGGGGTGGTGACGGGGGTATCGGTGGTCATTTCGTTCCTTGTGACGAGCGAGGGTTCAATGGCAAAGCAGCGATCAGCCGTGCGGCGGGTGCTCGGTGGTGGCGCTGGTGTCGGTGTTCCAGGACGGGGCCCAGGCGTTCTCGGTGAACAAGGCCGGCACCGGACGCGCCTGGCGCCACTGTTGCTGGATGAGCAGGGGTGTTTCGTAGAAGCGATCCACCGGACCGATGCACAGCAGGCCCAGCGGCACTGCGCCCGCGGGCAGCGCCAGCAGCTTGTGCAGGTCGCCGGGTTCGAACAGCGACACCCATCCGAGACCCAGGTTTTCGGCGCGCGCGGCCAGCCAGAGGTTCTGAACGGCGGCGCCTGCCGAGCACCATGCCATTTCGCTCGCCAGCGTGCGGCGACCGAACAGCGTGCCGTCGTCTGGCGCCAGCACCAGCGCCCACAGTTCGGCGCACTCGCGCACCCCTTCCGCCTTCAGTGCCAGGAACTCGGCCGCGCGGGGTCCCATGGCCTGGGCGGTGCGCATCCGCTCCTCGTCCACGGCGGCCGCCAGCCGGTCGCGCAATGCAGGGGCGGTGATGCGCAGCACCCGCAGGGGCTGCATCAGACCCACCGACGGAGCGGCGAGCAGCGCAGACTGCAGGCGTGCCCTGACGTCATCGACCATCTGTGTGCCGGCGCTGAAGTGGCGCATGTCGCGCCGCACCTGCATCAGCGACTGCACCGCCTCCCGCTCGGCGGCCGTGAAGCGGCGGTCGGCATCGGTGTTGGCGATGCAAGGCGGGATGGCCGTTCGGGGTATCACGCGCGCCACGGACACGGTGGAGTTGCGGCCGTCGTCGCCACGCAGCCGGTGCTTCTCGACGCACAGGGCGGAGGCCTCGGTGGTGCCCGCGGCGAGCAAGGCGGCGGCTTCGGACACCGAGGGGGTGCCGGTGTGGCGGCGCACGGTCTCGGAGGGGTGGGGCACCACCACCTCGGCCAGTTGTGCGCTGGGGTAGAAGTGCAGCGGCCAGCCGGCCTGCGCCGCCAGGGCCAGCAGCGCGGGCTCGTCGGCCTTGAGCGTGATGCTACCCACGCCGCTCACCTGCCGGCGGTGAAGGCCGACCATGGCCAGGGCCTCGTCGACCGCGCGCTCCAGCGTGGCCAGCGGGGTGCCGCGGTCGCAGCCGATGCCCAGGGCCACCTTCATGCCGCCACCCCGGTGGCGGCGCCGGTCTCTGCCGGCTGCGGCGGGCGGTACACCACCAGCCGTTCGTGCAGGGTCTGCCACAGCGCGTCGTCCACCGGGCGGTGGGTGATCCACAGCACCGCGCGGTAGCGGGCGAGGTCCACGTCTTCCAGCCGCGCGTGGCGGTGGATGTTCGGTGGCAGCGGGGTGGGCCGGGTCCACCAGTGCGGACTGCCGGCCTCCTGCACCACGGCCACCGGTTCTTCGTTGACCACGGCGGCGGAGACGCGGGTGATGTTGAGTTTGGGGGCCTCGACCTGCCAGCCCAGTTCGCGGCCCAGGATGTCGACCGGGATGGTCCTGCCAACGTCCGAGGCGGTGGTGAGCACCGCCGTCGCGCCCAGCAGCGCGGCCACGGTCTCGGCCATGGCGTTGGCGCCGCCCACATGGCCCGATAGCACGGGAATGGCGAACTGGCCGGCGTCGTCCACCACCAGCACGCCGGGGTCCTCGTCCTTGCTCTTGAGGTGCGGCGCGATCAGCCGCACCACCGCGCCCAGCGAGACGAAGAACACGATCTGGTCGAACCGCGCGAACAGGCCGCCGATCTGGTCCTTGAAAGGGCCGTCGTAGGCCAGCACCGGGTTGGGCAGGCCGGCGCAGGCGTCGGCAAACCGGGCGGCCACGCAGACGCTGGCCGCGGGCAGCGCGCGCGCCAGGGTGGCCGCCTGCGCGGCGCCGTGTTTGGTGATGGCGACGAGGACGATGCGGTGAAGAGGACAGGGGTGGTCTTGGCTCATGCAGCGGGTTCCGGGGTTTTCTTGAGACAGCCCTTGATGCGCTCACCGCGCACGCGGTGTGGGTTCTTCACGATCAGCAGCGAGAGGTAGCTCACCTTGGTGCCGCGCAGCGTGAGCAGCGCAGGGCCCGAGAGGCGGCGCTCGTCCAGCGCACCGACGCGTTCAACGAAGCGCGCGCCGGCCAGCAGGCCGCGCGCTTCCAGCCAGTCCAGCAGGTCCTCGATCAGCGGCTTGATCTTCATCAGCACCAGGGTGTCGAAGTCTGGCAGCAGCCGGTCGACCGCGCCCACGCCGTAGGCCGCCGGCACGATGGCCACGGTGTCGTCCTGCTCGGCGAACGGTTCGCCCGCATCGGCACAGGCCGCGGTGAAGGAGTTGACGCCGGCGATCGTGCGCACCGGCACCCGCTCGTCCAGTCCGCGCAGGGTGCGCGCCAGGTGGCCGAAGGTGGCGTAGGTGGAGGCGTCGCCCTCCACCAGGAACAGCACGTCGCACCCGGCCTGCAGCCAGGGCCGCACGGTCTGCGCGGCCTTCAGCCAGGCGCGCGCCAGCTTCTCGCCGTCGTGGGTCATGGGAAACAACAGCGGCGTGTGGGTCTCGGGCAGTGGCAGTCCGGCGCGCTGCACGATGTCCAGCGCATAGCTGGGCGTCTTGCCGCTGCGCACCGGATAGACCCAGATGGCGTCGCGGCGCTCCAGCGCGGCCCAGGCCGCGCGGGTGATCAGGCCGGGGTCGCCGGGGCCCAGCGAGATGCCGTGCAGCGTGCCCATGCGAGGGGTGGTGGGGGGTGCGAGGTCAGCCATGCGCCGTCTCCTCCGCCGCCACCACAGGCTCGTGCTCACCGTGGTCCATGGGGCCCGCGCCGGCGCACACCAGCCACACCGGATTCTCGGCGGCCATGCGGTGCATGTGCAGGATGGGGCGGCTGCGCGCGGCCTGCAGCTGCAGCATGTCCCAGTCGGCGCCGATGGCCTGCAAGGCCTGGGTGGCCGTGGTCAGGTTCTCCAGTGTCACGAAGTTCATCACCAGCCGGCCCTGCGGCCGCAGGCGCCGCAACACCAGCGCGATCAGCCCGGCCAGCTCGCCACCGGAGCCGCCGATGAACACCGCATCGGGGTCGGGCCAGGCGTCCAGACCGTCGGGCGCCTTGCCCAGGTGGAGGCTGTAGTTGCTGACGCCGAAGGCCGCGTGGTTGCGCCTGGCGATGGCGTGGTCGGCCTCGTTTTTCTCGATGGCGAATACATGGCCTTGCGGGCACAGGCGGGCGGCCTCCAGCCCCACCGCGCCGCTGCCGGCGCCGATGTCCCAGACCACGCTGTCGGCGCGCAGCTGCAGCCGCGCCAGGCTGACGGCGCGCACCTCCTGCTTGGTGATCAGGCCTTTCTCGGGCTGGCGCTGCTCGAAGGCGCTGTCGGCCAGGCCGAAGCGCACCGGCCGCGGCCGCGGCCGTGCGCGCCACAGCAGCACCACGTTCAGCTCGGCAAAGCGCATCCGGGCCGCTTCGGCCGGGCTGAGTTGCGCATGCACCTGCTCGCCGGGCTGCAGCAGGTTTTCGGCCACGGCCATGTGGAAGTCGCTCCCCATGCCTTCGGCCAGCAGCAGGCGGGCGATGCGGTCGGGGCTGTTCGCCGGGCTGGTCAGCAGCAGCAGGCGCTGCTCGGCGCGCAGGGCCTGGGCCAGCGCGTACAGGCCGTGCGTGGGCGGGGCGCCGCGCGGCCACTCACCGGCATCGGCGGCGTGCACGGAGACGATGCGCGCGTCCTGCCAGGCCAGGCCCACGCGGGCGCAGGCCAGTTGCAGCGTGGACAGGTTGGGTAGGATCTCCAGCGCCTCCAGACACAGGTGCTGGGCCAGGTAGGGCGCGATGCCATGGCACAGCGGGTCGCCGGTGGCCAGCACCACGCAGGCTTGGTGGGCATCGCGCGCGGCGCGCACCCAGCCGGGTACCGCCTTCAGCTGGCCTGTCAGGTCGTGGGTGACGGCGCCGGCCTTGATCGCGTGCCGGAACAGCGCCAGCGTGCGCGCGCCGCCGATCACCACGTCGGCCGTGCGCAGGTGGGCCAGCGCGGTGGCGCCGAGGCTGGCCACGCCGTCGTCGAGTACGCCGATCACGCGGCAGCGGTTGGGGTCGTGGGGAAGGGGGTGCTTCATTCGGTGTCGAAGTCGGTGTGGTGGGTGTGGCCGATGCCGGTGCGGCCGGCGGTGGCGGGACGGGGCCGTGCCTCGGCGGGGACGGAGCGCACGTCGGCCACCGGCTGGCCGCTGAAGTCGCACACCAGTACGCGCAACGCGAAGGCGTGGCCGTAGCGCGTGGGGGCGGTCAGGGTGTCGATGGCGCGCTGCGCCAGCGCTTCGTGAAAGGCCGGGCCCAGGCCGCGCTCCACCATCAGCTCGGCGCCGAAGCGCGCGGTCTCGGCGGCGGCGATGGCTGCGCAGTCCTCGGCCGTGGCGCCGATCTGCCGGGCGATCTCGGCCACCAGGTCGGTGTCCACCACGTTGCGGTTGGCATGGGTGATGGTCTCGCCCTGGGCGATCTTGGTCAGCTTGCCCACCATCACGCCCAGCACCACCTCGGGCAGGCCCTGGGCCACCACCTCGTCGAGCGCGTAGCGCAGGAAGTCGCCCATCTGCACGAAGCAGGCGGCCGGCAGGCCGGGTCGCTCCGCGCGCAGCGTCTGCATGGCGAAGGTCTCGGTGCGGCCGCCGGTGGTCAGCGCCACCACGCCGTGGTCCAGCGTGGCCGCCACCTGGATGCCCTGCACCACGCTGGCCCGCCAGGCGGCGGTGGAATAGGGTTTGACGATGCCGGTGGTGCCCAGGATGCTGATGCCGCCCAGGATGCCCAGCCGGGCGTTGGTGGTCTTCTTGGCCATCTCCTGGCCGCCCGGCACGCTCACGGTCACCTCCAGGCCGTGCTGCGCCAGCAGCCGCGGCGCGGCCTCGTGCAGGTTGTCGGCGATGTTCTGGCGCGGCACCGGGTTGATGGCCGGGCCGCCCACCGCCAGGCCCAGGCCGGGCAGCATCACCGTGCCCACGCCGTCTCCGGCCACGAACGTGATCTCGCCCGCGCGGCCGGGCAGCCGCCGCAGGTCCACCGTGAGGTGGGCGCCGTCGGTGCAGTCCGGGTCGTCGCCCGCGAACTTCACCACCATGGCGTGGGCGCTATGCGCATCGCAGCGCCCGTCGTGCACGGCAAAACGCACGCGCTGGCCGTTGGGCAGCAGGCTCTCCATGGCATCCGGCACAACCCCGGTTTCCAGCCCCTGTGCGGCGGCCCGGGCGGCCGCGGCCGCACAGGCGCCGGTGGTGAAGCCGGTGCGGGTGCCGCGCGGGGTGGGGCCGTCCATCGTCAGGCGTTTTCTGCGCGCTGCCGCGCCTCGGCCAGCGCCAGCAGCGCGTGCAGGGCCGCCACCACCAGGGTGGAGCCGCCCTTGCGCCCGCGGATGACGATCCACGGCACGTCGGCGATCTGCGCCATCAGGTCCTTGGACTCTGCCGCGGACACAAAACCCACCGGCATGCCCACCACTAGGGCGGGGCGCACGCCGTCTTCCACGATCAACCGCACCAGCTCGATCAGCGCGGTGGGCGCGTTGCCGATGCCGACGATGGCGCCCTGCAACAGGCCCAGGCGGTGCGCCTTGCGCATGGCCTGCACGGCGCGGGTGGTGTTGTCGGCCTGCGCCTGGGCGATCACGTCGGCATCGCTGATGAACTGGTGCGTGGCCATGCCGAAGTGCGCCAGGCGCGGCCGGGACAGGCCCGAGCAGATCATCTCCACGTCGGCCACCACGGGCGTGCCACCGCGCAGCACCGCGGCCATGCCCGCCTGCACCGCGTCGGGGTGGAAGGCGGCCAGACCGTTGAACTCGAAGTCGGCGTTGGCGTGGATCATCCGGCGCACGATGGGCCACTGCCCGGCCGTGTAGGCGTGCGGCCGGGCCTCAGCGTCAATGATGGCGAAGCTGTCGTGCTCGATGGCCTGGCCGGCGGCGGTGAGCTGCTCGGTGACGGTGTTGACCGTTCTCATGCGGTGGCGCCTTCGTGCATCCGGGTGGGCGCATGGGCGTTCGCGTGGGCATGCACATGCACCTGGGCGTGCGTGTGCTCATGCGAGTGCCCATGGCCCAGGTCGTGCGCGATCTCGCGGTAGCTGCAGCCGTCGCAGGGCAGCCGGCTGTCGGGCACACCGGCCAGCAGGTCGTGCACGCGCTGTTCCACCAGCCCGAAGATCTCCTTCTCGAAACCGAAGTGCGTGCTACAGGCAAAGCGCACCTGCGGGTACTGCACCCGCAGGTGGTCGACCTGGCGGTGAATGCGCTGCATCAGCGTGCCGGTGTAGAGGTAGTACGGCAGCACCACCACCTGGCGCAGGCCGATCAGCACCTGGCGCTGCACCACGCGTTCGAGCCGCGGAAAGGTGATGCCGGTGAAGGCCAGGTCCACCAGTTCGTGGTCGCTTTCTTCCTGCAGCCAGCGCGCCATCCGGGCCATGTCGCCGTTGGCGCCGCGGTCCGACGCGCCCCGGCCCAGCAGCACCACGCCGGTGGTGGTGGGGTCGGGCATGTCCAGCTCGGCCATGGCCTGGCGCAGCCGGCGCTTGAGGATGGCGAGGATGGGGTCGCAGGCGCCGAGGTGCGGGCCGTAAAGGAACTCGGTGCCGGGCGCGTGCGCGCGGGCGTGTTCGATCGCCTCGGGAATCTCCATCTTGGCGTGGCCGGCGGCGTTCAGGATCAGGGGCAGCACCAGCACACGGCGCGCGCTGTGCGCCGCCGCCAGCAGCCCGTCGTGCAGGGACGGCGCGGCAAATTCGATGAAGCAGACCTCGATGCACCAGGCCGGCTGGCGCGCGCGCCACTGGTCGACGAAGTCGCGGATTTCCTGGTTGCCGGCGTCCTCGCGTGAGCCGTGGCCCACCAGCAGGATCGTGGTGTCGTTCATGTCGTGGCTTTCCTGAAGCGGTGGGTGAAGCTGGGGTCGTAGAGCCGGGACCTGGTCAGCTCGTGCCACTGGCGCGCGCCCAGCGTGGGGCTGGCGATCACCATGGCCTGGCTGACGATGCTGGCCTCGCGGCACTGTTGCTTGATGCTGGCGAGCGTGCCGCGCACGATGCGCTCCTCGCCCGGCCAGCTGGCCTTGTGCACCACCAGCACCGGCGCATCCTCCGGCCAGCCGGCCTCGCGCAGGCCGGCCTCGACCTTGTGCAGCAGCGTGATGGACAGGAAGATGCACAGCGTGCAGCGGTGGGCCGCCAGGGCGGCCAGGTCCTCGCCGTCGGGCATGGGCGTGCGCCCCTCGACCCGGGTGAAGATGGTGGTTTGCGTGACCTCTGGCAGGGTGAAGCTCTCGACCGCCGCCGCCGCCGAAGCCATGGCCGAGGACACGCCCGGCACCACCGCCACCGGCACGCCCGCAGCGTCCAGCGGCTGCACCAGCTCGATGAGGGCGCCGTAGAGCGCCGGGTCGCCCGTCTGCAGGCGCACCACGGTGCTGCAGCGCGCCGCATGGGCGATCAGCCAGGCCGACATCTGCTCCAGCGTCATGTCCTTGCTATCGGCGATGACGCAACCCGGCGGCGCCCACCAGGTGGCCGCCTCGTTCACCAGCGAACCGGCGAACAGGATGGCCCCGGCGCGCGCAACCAGGTCGCGCCCCTTGACGGTGATCAGTTCCGGATCGCCCGGCCCCGCACCCACAAACCAGACTGTTCCGACACCCATGGTGCGTGCGCCGTCAGGCGGCCTGGTGCAGGCGGCGTTCCACCACGGCGCTGCCCTGCAGAACGCGCAGGGTCTTGGCCAGTGCCAGGACGGTCAGGTCGATCAGCGGCTCGGCCAGCACCACGCTCATGTAGGCAGCGCCGAAGCTGCCGATGCTCACCAGGTTGTCGACGCCCAGTCCGCGCCCGTAGAGCGCCCAGAAACCCACCCACAGCACGATGCCACCCTGGTACGCCAGGGACAGCTTCAGGGCCTGGCTGTAGCGCAGATCCACATAGGCCATCTGGCCGGGAATCACGCGCCGGGCCAGTGCCGCGGTGGCGAACAGCGGCACCAGCAGCGTGGTCAGGTTCATGCCGTACTGCGGCAGATCGAAAGGCGCAAAGCACAGGCCCTGGACCAGCAGGCCGCTGCCCAGCCCGATGGCCGCTGGCGCCACGCCGAACAGCAGCATCAGCGTGGTGCCCAGAATCAGATGCACCTCGGACACGCCCACCGGGTGGTGCGGCAGCACCTCGAAGAAGCAGAACACCAGCGCCGTGGCGAGCAGGGCCCGCAACAGCAGGGCGTGTGCGCCGTCCTTTCTGATCGTGTCGGCCGACAGCTTGGCCGTGTAGCCGATGCAGGCGGCCGCTGTGGCGTAACTCAGGGCGAGCTTGGCCCCGTCCACCAGACCTGGTTCGATGTGCATGAAGTGACTCCTTGGGTTGGATGCGTTGGACACAACGCGGTTGGAAAGTCGGCAAAGACCCAAGGGAGAGGCGAGGACAGGTTCCAGCGGTGAACGGAAAGCCCCCGGCGAGCGCACGTGCAGGCGCTGGCACAGACTCGCAAAAACATGCGAAGGGACGACATGAGGACACCGGCGAAGACCCCTCACCGCCTTCCCCGACGGTGTTTGGGTAATGCGGCCACGCTTTGGGGCGCAGCCTCTTTGTTGGCCGGTGTCCGGGCTGACAGAGCGTTTCCCAAAGCCTTCCCGGTATGACCCAGTGGCGAAATTTTGAGAAATGGGGGCCTTGGCAATGCCATGGACCACCCGTCTGCTTACCGTTGCGGGGGCAGCGCAGGTTAGGTTCGTCCGTGTGGGACTCGCCCTCCTACTTCCCATTGAACTGCGATGCCTGAACAGCATCGCGAGCACCAACAGTTTTTGATTCTATACCCGACACCACTACTGTCCGGTTAAACCCATATTGTTCATTGGGCGGTGCTGCGCACCTACGCAGGCGCTGGCGGACGTCTGACGGTCATTTTGGCCGCTGCCTCGGCGTCCATGGCCGGTGCCATGGACTTCTCGCCCGCGGCCAAACTGCCGCTCCAGTCGCCTCGCCATCATCCCGCGTCCTAATGGACAATCTGGGTTGAACCCAGATTTTCACTGGGCGGAAGTTCCCGGTGTGCGCGTTGTATGCCCCGTCATTGCGAGGACCGCCAGGCCCGTGGCAATCCATGGGGCCTTGGGGTCAGCGCCTGTGCCTCTTGGCAAGGCCGGGACTGAATTGCCGCGCCCCTGCGGGGCTCGCAATGACGGGTGTCGCGACCGCGACCAAACTGCCGTGCCGCCGTCCCGCACCCTAATGAACGTCTGGGATTAACAAGGAAACGTCGATGGCAGACACCTTCTTCGTCTTCGGCCCCATGGGGCAGGTCTATCGCGGCGGCGCGCAAGGGATCGGCCAAGTCCTGCCCGTGCAGGCGGTGCAACGCCCGCAAGCCGTGCGCCGCGCCGATGGCGTGCCGCTGCATGCCGCGCCCCCGCCCAAGCCTGTGCCCGCGGCCAGCACGCCCCCGCGCTGGCAAGAGGCCGTGCGCGCCTACGTGCAGACCGAACAACCCACCCCGGCCGAGCGCCGCCCGCTCACGCAGGTGCGCGACGTGATGACGCCCCACGCGATCAGCGTGCACCCCGACGAGCGCGCCAACGATGCCTGGCAGATGCTGGCCGAGCGCCAAGTGGCGCAGGCGCCCGTGGTCGACGCGCAGGGCCGCGTCGTTGGTCTGTTGCTGCGCGCCGACCTCGCACCCGAGCAACTGTTGCCCGCGGCGGGCGACGTGCAAAACGTGCAAAAGGCCATCGCGCTCGCGCGCCGCCCCGTCAGCGAGGTGATGGTGAGCCCGGTGCCCACGGTGTCCGCCGACACCTCACTGCGCCGCGTGGCCCAGGTGCTTTTGCAAACGAACCTGCCGGGCCTGCCCGTGACCGACGAGCAGGGCACGCTGCAGGGCTTCATCTCGCGCACCGACATCCTGCGCGCTGTCGCCGCCGACCCGCCGCTGGACCTGTGGGTCGGGCCTGCGCCGGCCTGAAGCCAGCAAGTAGCTATCACATCAATAGCTTCCTGCGCTTATGAATACTTGGCAAAACGCTGATTTGACCAAAATTTTCTGCAAGCCCGGGTTTGCCCCCTTCGGCGCTATGCCGCTTCGTCGAGGCGCAAGCCCTTGGGCAGCGGGAATTTCACCGTCTCCTGCACGCCCTCCATGCGCCGCACCGCGGTCGCGCCCAGCGCCTTGATGCGCTCGAGCACCTGCTGCACCAGGACTTCGGGCGCCGAGGCGCCGGCCGTGAGGCCCACGCGCGCCACGCCCTCGAACCAGCCGCTTTGCAGCTCGGCGGCGCTGTCCACCATGTACGCGGGCGTGCCCAGCTTGGTCGCGAGCTCGCGCAGGCGGTTGCTGTTCGAGCTCGTGGGGCTGCCGACGACGATCAGCACATCGACCTGCGGGCTCAACAGCTTGACGGCATCCTGGCGGTTTTGCGTGGCGTAGCAGATGTCTTGCTGCTTGGGCTCGCGCACCTGCGGAAAGCGCGCGCGCACCGCGGCGAGGATGTGCGCCGCATCATCGACGCTCAGCGTGGTCTGCGTGACCACGGCGAGCTTGTCGGTCTGCGCAGGCTGCACGCGCGCGACGTCGTCCACGTCCTCGATCAAGTGGATGCCACGGTCGAGCTGGCCCATGGTGCCCTCGACCTCGGGGTGGCCCTTGTGGCCGATCATGAGGAACTCGTAACCTTCCTGCGCGAGCTTGGCGACTTCGACATGCACCTTGCTCACGAGCGGGCAGGTGGCGTCAAAAATCTGAAAGCCGCGCGAGCGGGCCTCGTGCTGCACGGCGCGGCTCACGCCGTGTGCGCTGAACACCAGCGTGGCGCCCGGCGGCACTTCGGCCAGATCTTCGATGAACACCGCGCCGCGCGCCTTGAGGTCGTTGACCACGTAGGTGTTGTGCACGATTTCGTGGCGCACGTAGATCGGTGCGCCGAACTTGCGCAGCGCGCTCTCGACGATCTCGATCGCGCGATCGACACCCGCGCAAAAGCCGCGCGGCTCGGCCAACACCACTTCTTGCAGCGGCGGCATCACAACACCCCGATCACGTGCACCTCGAAGACCACGGGCTGGCCGGCCAAGGGATGGTTGAAGTCGAGCAGCAGCGCGCCGTCCTCGCGCACCTGCAGCACCACGCCGGCGTAGCTGCCCTGCGCGTCGGGCGTGGGGAACTGCACCACGTCGCCCACGGCGTAGGACTCATCCGGGTCGCCAAGCGCGTCGAGCAGCTTGCGCGCCACCCATTGCTGCATCTCGGGCTTGCGCTCACCGAAGGACTCGCCCGCAGCGAACTCGAACGTGGCACGCGCGCCCTCGGGCAGGCCCAGCAGGCGCTGCTCCACGGCGGGCGAGAGCTCGCCCGCGCCGAGCGAGAGCGTGGCCGGCTGGCCGCCGAAGGTGTTGATCACATCGCCCGCCGGGCCGGCGAGGCGGTAGTGCAGCGTGAGGAAGGAGCCGGGCTGCACGGCGGGAAGGCTCGAATCAAGGCTGGCGCTGGAGGTCATGGAAGTCCCGATAAACTGGCCTGCATTGTAAAAATCTTGCGACCCCATCCCCACCATGGCGATCAAAGACCTGCCCGCTGACGCCCAGCCGCGCGAAAAACTGCTCGCGCGCGGCCCGGGCGCGCTCGCCGATGCCGAGCTTTTGGCCATCCTGCTGCGCACGGGCATTGCAGGCAAAAACGTGCTGCAGCTCGCGCAGGAGCTGCTCGACGCGCCGCGCCGCGACGGCGCCACGGGCAAGGCCTCGGGCGGCTTTGGCGGCATCGCGGGGCTGCTGCACACCACGCCGCGCGAGCTCGAACGCATCAAAGGCTTGGGGCCGGCCAAGCGCGCCGAGCTCGTGGCCGTGCTCGAACTCGCGCGCCGCGCGCTCGCCCAAGAGCTGCGCGAGCGCCCCGCGTTCGACACGCCCGGCGCGATCACGCACTACCTGCAGCTGCATCTGGCCGAAAAAGGGCACGAAGTCTTTGCCGTGCTGTTTCTCGACGGTCAGCACCGCCTGCTCGCGCTCGAGGAGCTGTTTCGCGGCACGCTCACGCAGACCAGCGTCTATCCGCGCGAAGTGGTGCTGCGCGCCCTGCACCACCAGGCCGCGGCCGTGGTGCTCGCGCACAACCATCCGAGCGGCAGCGTGCAGCCAAGCCGCGCCGACGAGGCCCTGACGCAGACGCTGCGGGCCGCGCTCGCGCTCATCGACGTGCGCGTGCTCGACCACGTGATCGTCGCGCCGGGGCAGAGCTTTTCGATGGCCAAAGAAGGTCTGCTGTGAGGGGACTGCTATGAGGGGGCTGCCGTGAGCCACCCACGCTTCGTCGCGCACGCGCTGCAAGACATGGGGCCGCTGCGCGCACGCATCGCGCAGGAGCGCGCCCGTGCCGAGGCCGAGGAACGCGCCCGCCGCGCCGCAGCAGCCCAGGCGCGCGCCGCGCAGCAGGAATTCGCGCGCGCCGTGGGGCCGGTGACGCCGCTGCGCGCGCACGGCACCGTGTTGCTGCGCCCCGCGCCGCCCGCGCCGCCCGCGCCGCTCGCACTGCAACACCAGCGCGACGAACGGCGCGTGCTGCACGAGGCGCTCAGCGACGACTTCGACGTGGGCTCGCTGCTCGACACCGACGAGGCGCTGAGCTTTCGCCGCCCCGGCATAGCCCCCGAGGTCACACGCCGCCTGCGCCAGGGCGCCTGGACGCTGCAGGCCGAGCTCGACCTGCACGGCCTGCGCACCGAAGAGGCGCGCGCCGCGCTGGGGCAGTTCTTGCGCGCAGCCTTGCAGCGCGGCTTGCGCTGCGTGCGCATCGTGCACGGCAAGGGCCTGGGCTCGCCGGGCAAGAGTCCCGTGCTCAAAGGCCGCGTGCACAGCTGGCTGGTGCAGAAAAACGAGGTACTGGCCTTCGTGCAGGCGCGCGCCGACGAGGGCGGCGCAGGCGCGCTCGTAGTGCTGCTGCGCGCGCAGCAGCGGCGCACGCGCAATGGCGCCGAAAATTTTAGATAAAAAATGCCTCTAGCCCAGGTGTATCAAGCACTAGCAGCTATACTTTTGTTAACTCATTCAGCCCGGAGTGGGGGCAGCGTTTGCATCCACCATCGACGCCAGCGCCAAAAACGCCCGCATGCCGCGCGTGACTGAGCGATCGCGGTGGCACACCAGGCACAGCTGGCGCACGAGCGGCGGCAGACCGGTCGCCACTTCTACCAAGGCCCCGCTGGCCAAAAAATCTGCCACTGCGCTGCGCGAAAGGCAGCTCAAGCCCAGCCCCGCGGCCACAGCGCGCTTGATGGCTTCAGAGTGGCCCAGCTCCATGTCGGCGTGCACGCTGCCCAGGTGCGTGAGCAACCAGCGCTCGACCTCCTCGCGCGTGCCGCTACCGGGCTCGCGCAGCAGCCAGGGCGCGGCGGCCAGTTGTGCGCGTGTGGGCTGCTGCGCCAGCACATGGCCTGGCGCGGCGATCACGATCAGCTCGTCGGCACGCCAGCGTTCGACTTGCAGGTGCGAGTCGCTGCACACGCCTTCGATGAGGCCAAAGTCCACCTCCATCGCGGCGACGGCCGCGGCCACTTCGCGCGTGTTGCCCACGGTGAGCTGCACGGGCGCACCGGGGTGCGCCTGGCGGTAGGTGGCCAGTTGCGCCGGCAATAGGTAGTTGGCGATGGTGGTGCTGGCGCCCAGGTTCAGCGCTGGGCCGCCCTCGTCCCATAGCGCCTGCACTTCCTGAGCCTGGTCGAGCAAAGCCCGCGCGCGCGCCAGCAACTGGCGCCCGTTGTCGTTGAGCACGAGCCGGCGTCCGCGCCGATCGAACAGTGCCCGGCCCAGCGCCGCTTCCAGCCGCGCCAGCGCCTGGCTTGCGGCCGATTGCGTCAGGGCGACGGCGTCGGCAGCGCGGTGCACGTGGTCGTGCTGCGCAATCGCGCAAAACACTTCCAGCTCGCGCAAAGAAAAACGCAGGGGCATGATTGATCGTTTTCTCTAATCAAAAAAAGAAGAATTATCCGTTTTACTTCTCGGAATCAAGCGCGCAGCATCGCGCCCATGTCTGAACTTACGCGCCCTGAACATCGTTCTGCCTCGGCACCCT
>CAVPUD010000028.1:0-8642 GCA_963708545.1 uncultured beta proteobacterium
TTCGACGGATGATCATGTGACGACGACGATGACGATCATTATTGCTAACCGCAAGCTCGGTCAGGAAGTGGCCCAGCTCGGAGACGCTGTTCGGCCTCGAGGGCGCGGTCAACGCCGAGGGCGAGCCGCTGCTCGACTACCCCGACGAGAACCAGAACGTGCTCAGCCGATGTGAGGTGCTCGCCTCGATCAGCTACATGCTGCACCTCGTCAAGCAGGAGCCGGGCTATCGCCTGGACGATCAGGACCACTTCGCCAACCGCCGCATCCGTTCGGTCGGCGAGCTGATCCAGAACCAGGTCCGCATCGGCCTCAGCCGCATGGAGCGCGTCGTTCGTGAGCGCATGACCACCCAGGACGTCGAGGCCATCACGCCGCAGACGCTGATCAACATCCGCCCGGTCGTCGTGGCGATCAAGGAGTTCTTCGGAACCTCCCAGGCTGCGCAGTTCATGGACCAGGTGAACCCGCTGTCGGGCCTCATGGATTTTGCGCCAGCCGCCGCCGCGGAGGTCTCCTTGGCCGCCGTCAATATAGTGTCGTTCACGTCACGCCTTTCCTGCGTCTGACCAGTTCGAGGATCCTTGGAGTAAGGATCAGCTGCATTGCGAGATCAAGCTTATTGCCTGGAATGACGATGGAATTGGCGCGCGACATCCAGCTTCCCGCGATCATCGCCACAAGATAGGGGAAGTCCACCCCTCGCGGATCGCGAAAGCGAATGACGACGATCGATTCGTCGGGCGTCGGAATTGAACGGGCGACGAAAGGATTCGAGGTGTCGACCGTCGGCGCGCGCTGGAAATTTATGTCCGTTTCCGAGAACTGGGGGCAAATATAATGCACATAATCATGCATGCGCCGCAGAATTGTCTCGGTGACGGCCTCGGTCGTATATCCCCGAGAATGCCGGTCGCGATGCAGCTTCTGCGTCCACTCCAGATTGATCACCGGAACGACGCCGATCTTGAGATCCGCGTAGCGCGCGACATTGACGTCATCGGTGACGACCGCGCCGTGCAGCCCTTCATAGAACAGCACGTCGGTATCGGCCGGCAGTTCCTCCCAATCGGTAAACGTCCCGGGCGGCACGCGAAGCCTCGCCGCCTCGTTTTCGTCATGGGCGTAATGGCGGTAGCGGCCGGAGCCCGTCTCGCCGTATTCGCGAAAGAGCGTCTCGAGCTCTGGCAGCAGATTGGCGTGAGGGCCAAAATGGCTGAAATTTTGGTTTCCCACCGCATCGCGTGGCTGGCCGAACAGCCCTGGGTGGCACGCTGGGGCCTGTCGGCACTGACGCTGGCGATCGTCGGCGGCATCGTGTTGGGCAACACGGTGTACCCGGCCTTGCACACCCGGTGCGGTACGGGCGTGGACTACGCCAAGCAGCGGCTGCTGCGGCTGGGCATCATCCTGTTCGGCCTGCGCATCACGCTGCAGCAGATTGCGCAAGTCGGCTGGACAGGCGTGCTGATCGACGTGGTCATGCTCGCGAGCAGCTTTGGCCTGGCAGTGTGGCTGGGCCGCTGGCTGCGCATCGACGGGCAGACGGCCATTCTGATCGGTGCCGGCAGTTCGATCTGTGGCGCGGCCGCCGTGCTGGCCACCGAGCCGGTGATCCAGGCGCGCGGCGACAAGGTGGCCGTGGCGGTGGCCACGGTGGTGGTGTTCGGCACACTGAGCATGTTCGGCTACCCGCTGCTGCACCCATGGCTGGCTTCACTGGGCGTGAGCGACGCGGCCTACGGCGTGTATGTGGGCTCGACCGTGCACGAGGTGGCGCAGGTCGTGGGCGCGGCCCGCGCCGTGGGCGAAACTGCAGCCAATCAGGCGGTGATCACCAAAATGATCCGCGTGATGCTGCTGGCGCCCTTCTTACTGGCGCTGTCGTTGGCCGTGGCGCGCCGCGGCGTGCGTGTCGGCGCCTCTGCGCCCGTGCTCACCACCGCAGCGGCAACCGCAGCGATACCCGCGCCCGCAGCCGATGCCAGCGGCCGTGGCCGCATCACGATCCCGTGGTTTGCGCTGGGCTTTGTGCTGGTGGCGCTGCTCAATTCGCTGCCGCTGCTGCCTGCCGCGCTCAAGGCGATGCTGCTTGCGCTGGACAACCTGCTGCTGGCCATGGCCATGGGCGCGCTGGGGCTGAGCACACACGCCAGCGCCATCAGCCGCGCCGGCAGCCGCCCACTGGCATTGGCCGCGCTGCTGTTTGCCTGGCTGGTGCTGGGCGGCGGGCTGGTCAATGCGCTGCTGGGGCACTGGGGGCGCTGAGGAAACGGCTTGTGCGCTCACATTGCGACGGCTCTTGGCGGGCGCTGCCCACGAAGCCGCCTGAGAACCTGTTCACGACGTTTTCATGGGGTCACGACTTACGCAAATCGGGGTTGGGCAAGGCGTTCGCCCCATAGCAAAACACCTCGCTGCATCCTTGTTTGCGTAAGTCCAGGGGGTATGTTGCCCCACAAGGTATATGCACATCGGCAGGTAAGTCGGGATGGACGGACGCTCGCTGAAGTCCCACGCCACTCGGGATTCCGGTCATCAGTGCTGCGGGTGCGCATGCACCGAAACGCCGGAAATCGGTCACTTTCTCGGCCAGAGCCGTCTCTTTTCAACCCAGATTGTTCATTAGGACGCGGGACGATGGCGAGGCGGCTGGCGAGGCAGTTTGGTCGCGGCTGAGAAGCCCATGGCCGGTGCCATGGGCGCCGAAGCCGCGGCCAAAATGGCCGGCAGCCGTCCGCCAGCGCCCGCGTAGGTGCGCAGCACCGCCTAATGGACAATCTGGGTTCAACCCGTATTGCGCAAACCCGCGGCAATGCCGTTAATGGATAGATGGATGCCGGTGTGCACGCGCTCGTCGCCGGGCTCGGCGCGCCAGCGGCGCAGTAGCTCCGCCTGCAGGTGGTTCAGCGGGTCGATGTAGGGGAAGCGGTAGCGGATCGAGCGCGCGAGTGCGCTGTTGTGCGCCAGGCGCTGCCTGTCGCCCGTGATGCGGTACAGCGCGTCGGTGGTGCGCTGCCATTCGGCCTCGATGGCGCTGAACACGCGCGTGCGCAGCTGCGGGTCGGCGACAAGCTCGCTGTAGAGCGCACCGAGCGCCAGGTCGCTCTTGGCCAGCACCATGTCCATGTTCGACAGCAGGGTGCGGAAAAACGGCCAGTGGCGGTGCATTTTTCGCAGCAGCGCAAGCTGCGTTTTCGGGTCTTTGCCGGCTTGTTCGATGAAAGCCTGCACGCCCGAACCAAAGCCGTACCAGCCCGGCAGCGTGATGCGGCACTGGCCCCAGCTGAAGGTCCAGGGAATCGCGCGCAGGTCTTCGATGCGCTGCGAGGGCTTGCGCGAGGCCGGGCGCGAGCCGATATTGAGCTCGGCGATCTCGCGGATCGGCGTGGCATGGAAAAAATACTCGGCAAAGCCAGGCGTCTCATAGACCAGCGCACGGTACGCGGCAAAGCTGGCGGCCGAGAGCTGCTCGGCCGCGGCGTGGAAGGCAGGCGTCGCGGGCTTGGTGGGCTGCAGCAGCGTGGCTTCGAGCGTGGCGGCGACCAGGGTTTCGAGGTTGCGGCGCCCTATCTCGGGGTTGGAGTATTTGGAGGCGATCACCTCGCCCTGCTCGGTCAGGCGCAGCTGCCCGCGCACCGTGCCCGGCGGCTGCGCGAGGATGGCCTCGTAGCTCGGCCCGCCGCCGCGCCCCACGGTGCCGCCGCGCCCGTGGAACATGCGCAAGCGGATGCGGTGCGACTGCGCGAGCTGGTCGAACAGCTCCACGAGCGCAGTTTCGGCGCGGTACAGCTCCCAGTTGCTCGTGAAGATGCCGCCGTCCTTGTTGCTGTCGGAGTAGCCGAGCATGATGTCCTGCTCGCCATGCTCCCCTTGCGCGCCGCTGCCGCTGCGCTGCACCATGGCGGCGATGCCGGGCAGTGCGTAAAAGTCGCGCATGATGGGCACGGCGTTGCGCAGGTCGGCGATGGTCTCGAACAAGGGCACGACGATGAGCTCGCTGCGCGCCGCGTCGTCCAGGGTACCGTGCAGCAGGCCCACCTCTTTTTCGAGCAGCAGCACTTCGAGCAAATCGCTCACCGATTCGGTGTGGCTGATGATGTAGTGGCGTATGGCCTCGGGGCCGTGGCGTGCGCGCAGCTGCCGCGCGGTCTCGAAGATCGCGAGTTCGCTGCGCGTGGTGGCCGAATACGCGGCATCGAGCACGCGCAAGGGGCGCGCGTCGTTCAGCAAGCGCATGAGCAGCGCGCATTTGGCGTCCTCGGGCAGCGCGGCGTAGGCCGGCTCCAGGCGCGCCACCGCAAGCAGCTCGGCCACCACGGCCTCGTGCTGGTCGGAGCTTTGGCGCAAGTCCACCGTGGCCAGGTGAAAGCCGAACACCTGCACGGCGCGCATCAAGGGGTGCAGGCGCTCGCGCGCGAGGTCGGCGCCGTGGTGCGCGCGCAGCGAGGCTTCCATCACGCGCAGATCGGCCAGCAGTTCCTCGGCGCTCGCGTAGGGGTTTTGCGGCGCGACGGCGTGGCGCGCGGCCTCGCCGCCGCTCAGCTCCTTGAGCGTGGCGGCAAGGCGTGCATAGATGCCGGTGAGCGCACGACGGTAGGGTTCGTCCTGGCGGTGCTCGCTGGTGTCGGGCGAGCGCTCGGCCAGCGCGGACATTTCGGGCGTGGTGCGTACCAGACGCGCCGACATGGACAGCTCCGCGCCCAGAAAGTGCACCTCGCGCAGGTAGTGGCGCAGCGCCATGTCGGCCTGGCGGCGCAGCGCGTGCTGCAAGGTGTCGGCGTTGACGTTGGGATTGCCGTCGCGGTCGCCGCCTATCCACTGGCCCATGCGCAAAAAGCTGTGCACCGGCAGCTCGCCGAGCGCGTCCTCGAGCATGGCGTAGATCTTGGGGATTTCGCGCAAAAAGGTCGATTCGTAGTATGAGAGCGCGTTTTCGATCTCGTCGGCCACCGTGAGGTGACTGAAGCGCAGCAGGCGCGTTTGCCACAGCTGTACCACGCGCGCGCGCAGCTGGGCTTCGTTGGCCGCGAGCTCGCGCGGCGTGAGCGCGTCCTTGGCGCTGTTGTAGATCTGGGCGCGCGCGAGGATGTCGTCACGCTGGCTCAGCAGCTGGGCAATGCTGCGCTCGGCGTCGAGGATGCTCTTGCGCTGCACCTCGGTCGGGTGCGCCGTGAGCACCGGCGAGACGTAGCTGTGCGCCAGCGTTTCGACGATGGTCTGCGGCGCGATGCCGGCCCAGCGCAGGCGTGCGAGCGCCACATCGATGCTGCCTTCCTGCGTCTCGCCCGCGCGCTCGTGCACGGCGCGGCGGCGGATGTGGTGGCGGTCCTCGGCCAGGTTCGCCAAATGGCTGAAGTAGGTGAAGGCGCGGATCACGCTCACGGTCTGGTCGCCCGTGAGCGACTTGAGCAAGGTTTTGAGCGCCTGGTCGGCTGCCTGATCGGCGTCGCGCCGAAAGGCCACGGAGAGCTTGCGCACCTGCTCGACGAGCTCGAACGCGGCCACGCCCTCCTGCTCGCGGATCACGTCGCCCAGAATGCGCCCGAGCAGGCGGATGTCCTGGATCAGCGGAAAGTCTTTGTCGGTTTTTTTCACACAAAATGCCTTTGCAGCGGCAGCAAAAATGGCGCTTTGCGCGCCCGGCTGCCATGGTGGCGCATGCTAGCATCCGCCGCTCTTTTTTTGCCTGCGGCAGACCGCCTTCACTTTTGCCTTCGCGCGCACGATGACTCCGACCGAATCCCCCTCCTCCTCCATCGTGATCGCCACGCGCGAAAGCCGCCTCGCGTTGTGGCAGGCCGAGCACGTGCAGGCGCTCTTGCAGGCGCGCGGGCACAGCGTGCGCCTGCTGGGCATGACCACGCAGGGCGACCAGATCCTCGACCGCAGCCTGAGCAAGGTCGGCGGCAAGGGGCTGTTTGTGAAAGAGCTCGAAGTGGCGCTCGAGCAGGGCCGCGCGCAGATTGCCGTGCATTCGCTCAAGGATGTGCCCATGGACTTGCCCGAGGGCTTTGCGCTGGCCTGCGTGCTCGAGCGCGAAGACCCGCGCGACGCCTTCGTCGCGCCGCGCTACGCAAGCCTGGATGAGTTGCCCGCGGGCGCGGTGCTCGGCACTTCGAGCCTGCGCCGCCAGGTGTTGCTGCAGGCGCTGCGGCCTGACCTGCGCATCACGCCGCTGCGCGGCAACCTCGACACGCGGCTGCGCAAATTGGACGAAGGGCAGTACGACGCCATCGTGCTCGCGGCCGCGGGCCTCAAGCGTCTGGGCCTGGGCACGCGCATACGCAGCATCTTCGCGCCCGAGGAAATGCTGCCCGCTGCGGGCCAGGGCGCGCTGGGCATCGAGGTGCAAAGCGATCGCACCGACTTGATCGCTGCGCTCGCGCCGCTCGCGCACACCCCCACGTGGCTCGCCGTGAGCGCCGAACGCGCCGTGAGCCGTGCGCTCGGCGGCAGCTGCTCCATGCCGCTGGCCGCGCATGCGCGCTGGGTGCAGGGCGAGCTGCAGCTCGATGCCGCCTGGGGCGACCCCGAAGGCCGCACGCCGCTCGTGCGCGCGGGCGCTGCTGCCGCGGTGCAAAGCCAGGCCGAAGCCGAGACGCTGGGCGCGCAGGTCGCCGCGAGCCTGCGCGCTCGCGGGGCGGTGGGGGACGGGGCAGCGCAAGGCGTGCCTGGCTTGCCGAGCAGCGCGGCATGACGGCGCAGGCGCAGAGCATGGACGAAGGCATGGGTGTGGGCGTGCAAGTCCTCGTCACCCGCCCTGCTCCTGAAGCCGCGCGCTGGGTGCAGCAGCTTGGCGCGCGGGGCATCAGCGCCGCCGCCCTGCCCCTGATCGACATCGCCCCCTGCGCGGACGCCGCGAGTCAGGCCGCCTTGCAACAGGCGCGCGCGCAGCTCGCGCACTACCAGGCAGTGATGTTCGTGAGCGTGCCCGCCGTGCGCCATTTTTTGATGCCAAATGAGGCTCTAGCGCCCGATGTATCGGCGCTGGAAGCTATGCAAACAAGAGCATGGGCGCCCGGCCCCGGCACGGCGCGCGCGCTGCTGCAGGCGGGCTGGCCCGCGGCGCGGCTGGACAGCCCGCCCACCGAAGCCGCGCAGTTTGATTCCGAAGCGCTGTGGCAGCGCGTGGCGTCGCAGGTACGGCCGGGCGCGCGCGTGCTCATCGTGCGCGGGCGCGAGGCTGGCAGTGCCGGCGCGGACGCGGGGCGCAAAGGCCAGGGCCGCGACTGGCTCGCACAGCAGGTCGAAGCGGCGGGCGGCAGCGTCGAAACCGTGGTCGCCTACGAGCGTGCCGCGCCCCATTGGGGCCCCGAGCAGTTGCGCCGCGCACACGCGGCCGTAGCGGCACGCAGCTGGTGGCTGCTCAGCAGTTCCGAGGCCGTGCGCCACCTGCACGCGGCCCTGCCAGACCTGCCGCTCGCAGAGGCGCGCGCAATCGCCACGCACCCGCGCATCGCCGCCACCGCGCGCGCCGCCGGCTTCGGGCTGGTGCGCGATTGCCGCCCAACGGTAGCAGACGTGGCGGCCGTGCTGGGAGCCTCGATAGAATCGGCTCCATGAGCTCCGTGCCCGATTCCGGTCATTCCAGCGGCCCCCCTGCCGCGGCCGCCGCGCCTGCCGATCTTGGCGCCACCGCGCCACCCGCTGCCGCACCCGCTACGGCGGCGCCTGCACAGCAGCCCTTCCAGCCCCCGCCATCCCCTCTTCATCCGCCCGCACCACCGGCGCCATCGCCCGCGCCGCAATCGCCGTGGACGGCCCAGCCCGCGCACGCCCCGGCCCCGGCCACCCCCCGCTCCGGGCTGCAGGCCTATCTGCTGGTCGCAGCCGCGGCCCTGGCCGTCGCCGCCCTGGTCAGCAGTGTGCTGCTGTGGCAAAAGCTCGGCGGCATCCAGGAACAGCTGGCACGCCAGTCGGCCGATTCGAGCACCCAGGCGGTCGAAGCCCGTACCCTTGCGCGCCAGGCCGAAGAACTGGCGCGCGACGCCAGCACGCGCCTGAGCGTGCTCGAAGCCCGCGTGAACGAATCGGCGCTGCAGCGCAGCCAGCTCGAGGAACTCATGCAAAGCCTGTCGCGTTCGCGCGACGAAAACCTGGTGGTCGATATAGACGCCGCCATTCGCCTCGCCCAGCAGCAAGCGCAGCTCACCGGCAGCCTGGAGCCGCTCGTGGCCGCGCTCAAAAGCGCCCAGCAGCGCATAGAGCGCGCCGCCCAGCCGCGGCTGGCGCCGGTCCAGCGCGCCATCACACGCGATCTGGACCGGCTCGCGCGCGCCAACGTCACCGACACCGCGGGCCTGTTCGCACGCCTCGACGAACTCGTGCGCTTGGTGGATGACCTGCCCGTGCACAACGAAGTCGCCCGGGCTGAGGGCACGCGCCGCCTGACACACACGGGGCAGGCCGCAAAGCCAGCGGACGCGGGCGAGCCGTCCTGGTGGTACACAGGCTTGCAAAATCTGTGGCAAGCCGTGCGCGACGAAACCCGCCTGCTCGTGCGCGTGCGCCGCATAGACCAGCCCGAAGCCATGCTGCTCGCGCCCGACCAGGCGTTTTTCCTGCGCGAAAACCTCAAGCTCAAGCTGCTGAACGCGCGCCTGGGCCTGTTCGCGCGCCAGTACGATGCGGCGCGCGCC
>CAVPUD010000029.1:0-9705 GCA_963708545.1 uncultured beta proteobacterium
CAAAAACAAGAAACTTGTCGAGAAACTCGCACCAACAGAGCCGCCCCACCCCTGGGGCGCCAAGCGGCCTTCACTGGAACAATACTATTACGAAGTGTTCGATCAAGAAAATGTCACGCTGGTGGACCTGCGCGAATCACCGATGCAAGAAATCGACGAACGCGGCATCAAAACCAAAGATGGGCGACATGATCTCGACATCATCGTATTCGCCACAGGTTTCGATGCCGTATCTGGGGGCATCACACGCATCAACATTGCAGGCAACAATGTGTCATCCATCAAAGAAAAATGGAGAGATGGTATACGCACACAGCTCGGCGTAGCTACCAATGGTTTTCCGAATCTCTTTTTCCTGTATGGGCCGCAAAGCCCGTCCGGCTTTTGCAATGGCCCCAGTGCTGCAGAAATTCAAGGGGATTTGATCGTGCAAATGCTAAAAGATTTACGCGATCGTGGCATTACGCGCATCGAAGCGACACCTGCCGCAGAAGAGTCCTGGCGACAACACAATATAGAAACCGCCGCACATACCTTGTTTCCGTTGGCTGACTCCTGGTATATGGGAGCCAACATCCCAGGAAAACCCAAGGAAATTCTCAATTATCCGGGAGGCCTGCCGACCTACGTACAAAAATTCAGAGAAAGCGCTGAGCACAACTACGAAGGTTTCACACTATCATGAAAATGTAGATTTATTTTTAGCCTATTCGAAAACTATCCCGGCAAAAATTTTACAGGGCTTCTGTCATTTGCCAATTATTTTCAGAAAGACACGCTCATGAATGCCATGCACTCTGCCACCAACGCATCTTGCACTTCGCAACCCTCTCTAGACTTCGACGCCATCGTGATCGGCGCAGGTTTCGGTGGGCTCTATATGTTGCACAAACTGCGCGACCAACTCGGGCTCAAAACCCGTGTATTCGACAAGGCCGGCGGCATCGGCGGCACCTGGTATTGGAACCGCTATCCTGGCGCCTTGTCCGACACGCACAGCCATGTCTATCAATATTCGTTCGACGAGACGATGCTGCAAGAGCGCGAATGGCCAAACAAGTACCTCACGCAGCCGGAAATCCTGGATTATTTGGAACAGGTGGTGGATCGCTACGACCTGCGCAATGATATCCAGCTCAATACGACCGTGACATCCATGCGCTTCGACGAACCAAGCGGCATCTGGGAAATACGCACAGACCGCGGCGAACGCTACACCGCGCGCTTCGTCGTCACGGCACTCGGTCTGCTTTCCGCGATCAACATCCCCGACTTTCCGGGGCGTGACAGCTTCAAAGGCGATATCTACCACACGGCGGCCTGGCCCGAGGACGTCGATCTGCGCGGCAAGCGCGTCGGCGTGATCGGCACCGGCTCGACGGGGGTGCAGCTGATTACCGCCATCGCCCCACAGGTCAAACACCTCACGGTCTTCCAGCGCTCGCCGCAATACAGCGTGCCGACGGGCAACCGCGCTGTATCGGAACGCGAAGTCATAGAAACCAAGCAGAATTTTCGGCAAATATGGCAACAAGTGCGCGAATCCGCCGTCGCGTTCGGCTTTGCCGAAAGTACGGTGCCCGCGATGAGCGTCTCGGAGGAAGAGCGCCAGCGCGTTTTCCAAAAAGCCTGGAACGAAGGCAACGGCTTTTTCTTCATGTTCGGCACTTTTGCCGACATCGCGACAGACCCGCAGGCCAATGAAGCCGCGGCCGCCTTCATACGCAGCAAGATCGCCGAAATCGTCCACGACCCCGAGACGGCGCGCAAGCTCACGCCCCGTGACCTCTATGCGCGCCGCCCGCTGTGCGACAGCGGTTACTACCGCACCTACAACCGCAGCAATGTCTCGTTGGTGGACGTGAAGGCCACACCGATCCGCGCGATGACGCCCCAGGGGATTCGCACTGCGGATGGCGTCGAACATGAACTGGACGTGCTGATTTTTGCAACGGGCTTCGATGCCGTGGATGGCAACTACCGCCGCATGGACTTGCGCGGGCGCGGCGGCAAGAGCATCGGCGAACACTGGGAAAACGGGCCAACCAGCTACCTCGGTATCACGACCGCCGATTTTCCCAATATGTTCATGATTCTTGGCCCGAACGGCCCGTTCACGAACTTGCCCCCATCGATCGAAACGCAGGTCGAGTGGATCGCCGACATGATCGCCCACATGCGCCAGCACGGGCTCGCGACGACCGAAGCGACGCACGACGCCGAAGAAGGCTGGAGCCGCACCTGCAAGGAGATTGCCGACATGACGCTGTTCCCCAAGGTCGAATCCTGGATCTTCGGGGCCAACATCCCAGGCAAAGAACACGCCGTGATGTTCTACCTGGGCGGCTTGGGGAACTATCGCAAGCAGCTCGCCGACGTGGTGAATACACAGTACCAGGGCTTTGTGTTTCAGCCACAGCAACGCGCTGCCGCCTGAAGTATCCCCTCTGAAAATCGAAAGGGCGCCCTATTGGGGCGCCCTTTTGCTTTCGGCTCGACGGTCGATCGGGGTTTACAAACCGATCTTCGGCCGCACCCAAGCGGCCATGCGCTGGATGGCTTCATCGGCCTCGGGCGCGTTGCCAGCGAGGAACTGGAACACGTGCTGCATTTCTGGAAACACGTCTATGCGCACGTCCACACCGGCCGCCTTCGCACGCTCGGCAATGCGCAAGCTGTCGTCGAGCAAGGTCTCGGCATCGCCCACCTGCAGGTAGATTGGCGGAAAACCTTTGTAGTCGGTGTAGAGCGGATTCGCCAGCGGGTGCTTGGGATCGCCGTTGCCGATGAAAAGACTGCCCAGACCATCGGTCGTGTCACGCGACACCAGGGCATCCTTGTCTTTGTTGGTGTCGTAGGTTTTCCCCGAGGTATCCCAGCCCGCCCACGGCGACATCGGCATGGTCGCAGCCGGCAACGGCAGACCCAGCTCGCGAATGCGGGCGATCGTCGTGAGCGCGAGCGCCCCGCCGGCCGAATCGCCGGTCAGCGCAATGTGAGACGGCGAGAGCTTTTCATGTTCGAGCAGCCAGCGGTAGGCCGTGGCCATGTCATTCACAGGCCCCGGATGCGGATTTTCCGGCGCACGGCGATAGTCCACAATCAAGGCGCGACAGCCCACGGCCTTGGCGATGTGGCCAAAGAGCTTGCGGTGCGTGTACATGGAGCCGACGACGTAGCCGCCTCCGTGCGAGCACAGCAAGGCCCGGTCCTGTGCGCTGTTTTTTGGGATGGCCCACATCGCGGGGATACCGGCGACATCGACTTCGATGTAGTCCACTCCAGGCGGATCTACGGTCACGTCGCCCCAGTGGCTAAAGAGTCTGCGAATCCCTTCGAGCGGCATGTCGGGCTGGGCCTGCATCGCTGCGACCCACCCTTTGTAGAGATTGACCAAGTCTTGCGACTCTGGACTTGCCATGATTTGCTCCTTTGATTGTCATTGCGCGCACGCCTGCGTGCGCCGTTCTTGAAAGCCGGTATCGGATCGTCCGCACCAGCGCCACTTTCGGCGCGTTTGCGCGCCTCAGTTCGTTTGCCCTCAGGGAACAATGCTCGCGCGCACCACCTCGCGGGCGTCGGCCTTGGCGAAGGCCTCATTGATCTGTTCGAGCGAAAAGCGCGTACTCAGCATCTCTGCGAAAGGCAGCGTGTCCCGATGACGCTCTAGAAAACGCAGCGCCTTGCCCAACGTCGGCGGCTCATAGAGCGACACGCCGAACATGGACTTGTTGGACATCACGAGCCGCGACGGATCGGCCACATAGGTTTGCCCCGCATTGATGTTGCCTATGGTGATGTAGCGGCCGAACTGCCCGAGCATGCGCAAACCCTCGGGCACCACGTCGGCACGCCCAACGAGCTCCATCACGACATCCACCCCGCGCCCGTCAGTGAGCTTTTTGACGAGATTCACGCGCGCTTTTTCATCAGGCAATTCAGTGAGGTTGATCGTGGCATCGGCGCCGAAGCGGCGTGCCATGTCCAGCCGTTGCTGCACCGCGTCGATGGCGATCACGAGGCGCGCGCCAAACGCCTTGGCCACCGCGCAGGCGTACAGGCCAAGCCCGCCTGCGCCCTGGATGAGCACCGTTTCATCAAACGTCAGGTGCGCACGCTCCCAGCCGGAGATGACCTGCGACAGCGCGCAATTCGCGCCCGCCACCACCTCGTCGGGCAGACCCTGCGGGACTTTGTAGATCGTCGCACCGGGCTTGACGTAGTAGTAGTCGGCATAACCGCCGACGAAATGCGGCCACTCGAGCGCCGGCTCGGTCATGGCCATGGTGAGTTCATCGCACGACACGCGGTGCCCGCGAAGGCACGAAGGGCAGTGGCCGCAGCCCGTGAAATACGTAAACACTACGTGGTCACCCTCGTGCAAAGGCTGCCCATTGCCGTCAGTGTGTTTGCCCTCTCCGAGCGCGACGATCTGGCCCGCCATCTCGTGGCCGAGCACCGTGGGCAGCTTGCCCCCCAGCCCGGCGAGCTTGAAGTCGCCGTGCCAGGCGTGCAGGTCGGAGCCGCAGATGTTGGCCATCGTGACGCGCACCACGGCTGCGCCGGGCTTGGGGTCGGGCACGGGCATCTCTCGGATCGTGAACGGTTGGTGCGGGCTTTCGAACAATGCGATACGGCCGGTTTTTGCCATGGCGAATCTCCTCTTGGGATGGAATGAATGGGATCGAAGGATTCAAAGGGAAAGACAGATGTTTTTGACTTCGGTATAGGGCTCGATGCCCTCGCGCCCGCCTTCGCGGCCTATGCCGCTTTGCTTGTAGCCGCCGAAAGGGGCCTCGTTCCATAGCGCGTTGTAGGTGTTGACCCACACCGTGCCCGCACGTAAGCCATGGGCAACACGGTGCGCGCGCCCCACGTCCGCAGTCCACACGCCTGCAGCGAGGCCGTAAGACACACCGTTGGCCAAGCGCAAGGCTTCTTCTTCATTGCCAAAGCGCATGATGGACACCACGGGGCCGAAGATTTCTTCCTGGGCAATGCGATGCTCGCGCTTCACATCGGTAAAGATCGTGGGCGGGAAAAAATACCCGCTGTCCGCGCTGCCCTGGCCGCCGGCCAGCAAGGTGGCTCCGTCCTCCTGCCCCAGCGCGACGTAGTGGCTCACGCGCTCGAACTGCTCCTGCGACACCAGTGCGCCCATGCGTGTCTTGGGGTCGAGCGGATCGCCCGGGCGCAGGTCGGCGATGGCGGCCGTGAAGGCATCGAGGAACTTGTCGTACAGGCTCTCTTGCACGAGGATGCGCGAGCCTGCGGTGCACATCTGCCCCTGGTTGTAGTAAATGCCCGTGGTGGCGCCGCGCACGGCGCGCTTGAGGTCGGCGTCGGCAAAAACGATGTTGGGCGACTTGCCGCCGAGTTCGAGCGACACCCGCTTGAGCGTGTCTGCGGCGCCGCGCATGATGATCTTGCCGACCGCGGTGGAGCCGGTAAAGGTGATTTTGTCTATACCCGGATGCGCGACCATCGCAGCGCCCGTTTCGCCAAAACCGGGCAGCACGCTGAGCACGCCGGGCGGGAACTCCAGCTCCTCGAAGATGCGAGCTAGGGCGAATGCCGTGAGCGGCGTTTGCTCTGCAGGCTTGAGCAGCACGGCGTTGCCCGCGGCCAGCGCCGGCGCGACTTTCATCGCCGCCATCTGCAGCGGAAAATTCCACGGAATGATGGCCCCGACCACACCCACGGGTTCGAGCCGCGTGTAGTCGAGGTAGCGCGGCGAAACCGGCAGCACGCTGCCCGCGAGCTTGCTGCACCAGCCAGCGTAGTATTCAAAAGCACCGGCCGCGTGCGGAATGTCGCCATGCAGCGCTTCGCCATAGGGCTTGCCGGTGTCGAGCGACTCGAGCCACGCCAGTTCCTCGACTTGCTCCCGAATGCGCTCGGCCACGCGCCACAGCAGCCGTGCCCGGGCGGCCGGCGTCATTTGCGCCCAGGGGCTGCCCAGCTCCAGCGCCTGCTGCGCACAGCGCACGGCCGCATCCACGTCCGCCGCCGAAGCCTGCGCCACGCGGCAGATCGTCTCGCGCTTGGCGGGGTTTTCATTGTCGTAATACGTGCCCTGTGCCGGTTCCACCCAGCGCCCACCCAAAAACAGCTTGCTGCAGTCCGGCAGCGTTCTTTGTGTATCCACTTCGTATCTCCTGTTGAATGAAATCAGTCACCGGCATGGCCCATTGGCAAATAGTCCAGCCCCTGCCAGCCCACCTGCGCGCTTTTTGCGCGGCCTATGCGGGTCCGGCGGCGGCGAGTTCGGTGGCGCGCTCGCGCAGGCGGCGCTTGTCCAGCTTGCCAACGCCGGTCTTGGGCAAGGCATCGGTCACCACGAAGCGATCGGGCAGCCACCATTTGACGAAGCGCCGTGCGAGCCATTGCCGAAGCTCTTCTTCGGAGGGCGGCTTGGCGCCGGGAGCGGTAACGACGAAGGCGATCGGCCGCTCCTGCCAGCGGGCGTCGGGCATCGCCACGACGGCGGCTTCGGCCACCGTCGGGTGGGCCATGAGTTCGTTTTCCAGATCGACCGAGGAAATCCATTCGCCGCCGGACTTGATGAGGTCTTTGGCGCGATCGACCAGCCGGATCGAGCCGTCGGGGCCTACCGTGGCGATGTCGCCGCTTTTCCACCAGCCATCGACGAAACCTTCACGACTGCGCGCGTCGCGGTAATACTCGGTCGCCACCCAGGGGCCGCGCACATAGACTTCGCCGGCGTGCCCGTCGTCGCGAGGCACGGGCTTTCCTTCGGAATCGAGCACTTTGAGCTCGATGCCGGGCAGCGGAATACCCTGGCGCGCCCGCACCTCGATCTCGGCCTCGGACCCCGCGGACAGCAGCGCCTGGCGCACATGCGTGATGGTCGCGAGCGGGGCGGCCTCCGTCGCGCCCCAGGCGGTATAGATGTGCACTCCATAGTCTTCGAAGTAACGGCGCATCAGCGCGCGTGGCGTTGCCGAGCCGCCGAGCATGAGCCCGCGCAAGAAGCTCAGGTCACGCCGGCGCTCACGCTGCTGGGCGTACATCTGCACGCCCACCGTGACGGCCGCCGCGCAAAAAGTCACGCGCTCGGATTCAATCAGGTCGAGGATGTCGGCGGCAGTCGGCTGCGGCCCCGGCAGCACTACTTTGGCGCCCGTGGCCACCGCCGCATAAGGAAGGCCCCAGGAATTGACGTGGAACATGGGCACCACGGGCAGCAGGGTGTCGTGCTCGGAAACGGCCAGCGAGTCGGCCATGCACAGCGCCAGTGTGTGCAGATACAGGCCGCGCTGCGTGTAGGTAACGCCTTTGGGGTCGCCCGTGGTGGCCGAGGTGAAGCACATGCCGCAGGGCATGTTCTCATCGAGCACGGGGAAGGCGAAAGCGGTGTCTCCTGGTGCCAAAAAATCTTCGTAGGCTTGGACCTGCGGCAGCGTCGTTGCCCCCGCTTCATCATTGAGCACGATGAAGTGACGCACGGTGCGCAGTTGCGGCGCGACGCGCTCTAGGGTGGGCACCAGGTCGGGGTCGACGAACAAGGCTACGTCCTCGGCGTGGTTGAGGATGTAAGCGATGTGGTCGTCGGACAGCCGAATGTTCACGGTGTGCAGCACGGCCCCGAGGCAAGGCACCGCGAAATACAGCTCCATGTGCCGGTAGGTGTTCCAGCCGAGCGTGGCCACCTTGTCGCCAGCGCCTATGCCCAGCCGCGTCAAGGCATCGGCCACCTGCCGCACGCGCCGGCAGTAGTCTGCGTAGCGGTAACGAAACAATGTGCCGTCGGCTTGGCGGGAGACGATTTCTTTTTCCGGAAAATAGGCTTCGACGCGCTCGAAAAACGTCCGGAGATTCAATTGCATGACCATTGGCTTGTGCTTTGCAGAGAGTGGAACTCGGACGCACCCGCCATCGCTATTCGCGCCGGGAATGCGCACAGCCTTGAAGCAGCAAAGCTTGTGCCACAGTGCTGTTCCAGCAAGCCGCCACGATGTCCGCGCGAGCGTGGGCGCAAGACTGCTTCATTGCGAAACAGTGCGCAGCGCCCCGTTTCATTCTGGAACACCGTCCTTAGGGCGACCGGAAGGACAAAAAACCACCCCGCTCGCATGTCATCCCCTCGTCATGAAAACACGATGCAATGGGCCTTTAACCCAGATTGTTCATTAGGACGCGGGACGATGGCGAGGCGGCTGGCGCGGCAGTTTGGTCGCGGCTGAGAAGCCCATGGCCGGTGCCATGGACGCCGAAGCAGCGGCCAAAATGACCGTCAGACGTCCGCCAGCGCCCGCGTAGGCCCGAAGGGCCGCCTAATGGACAATCTGGGTTTAACATGTGATTACATTCGCCATGTTCCTGCGCAAAACCGAGAAAGCACGTCTCGAGCTCTCCCCGGGCGTGCGCACCCTGAGTCTGCGAGAGCGCTCCCTGCTGCTGCTGGCCGAAGGCAAGCGCGCCACCGAGTTGCACGCCTTGCACAATGGCATGGGCGCACAGCTGCTGGACAAGCTCATCGCCGAAGGCTATCTGTTCGTCGAAAAAATCGCCGCGGCCGTCGAAGCCGTCGAAACCCAACTGCAGCCGGCCCCGGTTGTGGCGCAGTCCACCACCAAGCCGGCAAATTCAGCGCAGGCGCTGCGCTCGCTGCCGGCCGCGCGCATGTACCTGTTCGACATGTGCGAGCGCATGTTTGCGCGGCGCGACCCGGCATTGGCGGAGACCTTCCGCGAGGCCCTGCGCAATGCGCGCGACGTCGAAAGCATGCTCCACGTAGGCGCCGCCTTGATCGAAGAAGTGGTGCAGATGGCCGGCCACGAACGCGCGCAAACGATACGCGAACGCCTCAAGGAGCTGCCGGTACGTCCGATGCGATGCACATGCACTTCGGCATCAAACGCCATCTCGACATTGATGACCGCTTCCAGACCCTTGATGTCCAGACCGCGTGCGGCAACGTCGGTTGCCACCAACAAAGGACAGCTCTGGTTGGAAAACTGCACGAGCACGAGATCACGATCGCGCTGCTCCAGATCGCCGTGCAAGGCGGCGACCTGAAAGCCTTTTTCTTCCAGAGCTTTCGCCACTTCATCGCAGCGCTGTTTGGTATTGCAAAACATCACCGCCGAGGCCGGGCGATAGTTGCGCAGCAGCGCCAGCAATGCCGGCAAGCGCTCGCGATTATCGACCTCGAAAAATATCTGCTCAATACTGGTTTCCGCCGGGATTTCCGCCACCGTCACTGCCACCGGATTATGCTGGAACTTTCCGCTCAGACCACGAATTTCTTCCGAGTAGGTTGCCGAAAACAGCAGCGTCTGGCGCTTTTGCGGCAGCTGCCCGACGATGTCCCGGATGCTGTCGTTAAAGCCCATGTCGAGCATGCGATCGGCTTCATCCAGCACCAGTGTTTTCAAGGTGCTGAAATTAACCGAGCCCTTGGCCAGATGCTTGAGGACGCGGCCTGGCGTGCCCACGATCACGTGGGCACCGTGCTCCAGCGAATCCAGCTGCGGCCCCATGGACACACCGCCGCAGAGGCTGAGAATCTTGATATTGCCGGCAAAGCGTGCGAGCCGGCGCAACTCCTTCATCACCTGATCGGCAAGTTCACGCGTAGGGCAGAGCACCAGCGCCTGCACAGAGAACTGACGCGGGTCCAACACACTCAACACACCAATGCCAAAGGCAGCTGTTTTGCCACTGCCGGTTTTGGCCTGG
>CAVPUD010000030.1:0-4773 GCA_963708545.1 uncultured beta proteobacterium
GTGTTATGTCGTTGCTTGCATTTCTCGTATTGCTGACACGTGCGCGCCCGCGAGCGCCGCGAGCGCTGGCGCGGGGCTTTGCGCGCCCAGCAGCGCGAGCAGGCTGATCTTGGCCAGCAGCGCGAGTACCAGCGCCATCGCGCCAAAGGCCCCGATGTGCGAATCCTTCATGATTTCGAGCGCACGCTCGCGCGCCAGGCTGCCCCCCAGCCCGTCGGCCACGTCGCACAGGCCGTCCTCATGAAAGCCGCCCGTGAGCAGCACCGTGGCGATGGTGCAGAACACCGCGGCCACCGCGCTCGCCCAGGGCTTGGGTGCCAGCGCCAGGGCGAGCGCCGCATACACGAGCGCCGCCACAGCCGCGACGATCCAGCCCACGCCAGGGAAGTGCGCAGCGCTCGCGCGCAGCATGGCCGGGCTGTAACCCACCCAGCGCGCCAGCCGGCCCGTCACGGGGATGCGCGTGAAAAACTGCAGCGCGAGCAGGTAGTGGCGCAGGGCTTGGCGCATCGAGGTATTCCTGAAACGATAGCTGCCAGCGCTCGTCTATTCTTGGCTAGAGGCCGATTTGGCTCAAAATTCAGCGCAAGAAAAGCTGGTACGCCGGGTTGTTCGTCTCCTCCACCCAGGGGTAGCCCAGCGTGGCCAGAAAGTCTGCGAACAGCGCGCTGTCCTCCTGCGGCACCTGCAGGCCCACGAGGATGCGGCCGTAGTCCGCGCCCTGGTTGCGGTAGTGGAACAGGCTGATGTTCCAGCTCGGCTGCATCAGGCTCAAAAATTTCAGCAGCGCGCCGGGCCGCTCAGGGAAGACGAAGCGCAGCAGGCGCTCGTCCTGCGCGAGCGCCGAAGGGCCGCCCACGAGGTGGCGCAAATGCTCCTTGGCGAGCTCGTCGTGCGTGAGGTCCAGCGCGCGAAAATTGTGGCGCTCGAAGTGCTGGGCGATTTTTTTCGACTCGCCCTTCCCGTGCGTGGTCAGGCCCACGAACACGTGCGCGAGCGCGGCGTCGCTGATGCGGTAGTTGAACTCGGTCACGTTGCGCGGCCCGCCGGGCAGGCTGCCTATGAGTTCGCAAAAGCGCCGAAAGCTGCCGCGCTCTTCGGGAATCGTCACGGCCAGCAATGCCTCGCGCTCCTCGCCGACCTCGGCGCGCTCGGCCACGAAGCGCAGGCGGTCGAAGTTCATGTTCGCGCCGCACAAAATGGCCGCGTAGGTCTCGCCGCGCGTCTTGTGCTGCGCCACGTACTGCTTGATCGCCGCCACGGCGAGCGCGCCCGCGGGCTCGACGATGCTGCGCGTGTCCACGAAGATGTCCTTGATCGCCGCGCACACCGCGTCGGTGTCCACGCGCACGAAGCCATCGACCAGCCCGCGCGTGATGCGAAAGGTCTCTTCGCCCACGAGCTTCACGGCCGTGCCGTCGGAAAAAAGGCCCACGTCGGCCAGGGTGACGCGCTCTTGCGCCTGCACCGAGCGCAGCATGGCGTCCGAGTCGTTCATCTGCACGCCTATCACCTTGACCTCGGGGCGCACGGCCTTGATGTAGTTCGCCACGCCGCTCACGAGCCCGCCGCCGCCGATCGCGACGAACACAGCGTCGAGCCGGTTGCTGCCCAGGCTTTGCAGCTGGCGCAGGATCTCCATCGCAATCGTGCCCTGGCCCGCGATCACGTCCGGGTCGTCGAACGGGTGCACGAAAGTCAGGCCCTGTTCACGCTCGAGCTGCACCGCGTGCGCGTAGGCGTCGGAATAGCTGTCGCCCCACAGCACCACCTCGCCGCCCAGGGTCTTGACGGCGTCGATCTTGAGCTGCGGCGTGGTCGTGGGCATGACGATCACGGCGCGCGTGCCCAGCTTGTGCGCGCTCAGGCCACGCCCTGCGCGTGGTTGCCCGCCGAGGCGCAGATCACACCGCGCTGCAGCTGCTCGGGGCTGAGCTGCGCCATCTTGTTGTACGCGCCGCGCAGCTTGAAGCTGAACACGGGCTGCTGGTCCTCGCGCTTGAGCAGCACCTTGTTGTGCAGGCGCCGGCTCAGGTTGCGTGCCGGCTCGAGCGGCGACTCCACCGCCACGTCATAGACGCGCGCAGTAAGGATTTTTTTCAGGTAGTCGAAGGGGGTCAGGTGCGAACTCATGGGGCGATGGAGAAGGCCAGCCGGATGCCCGCGCGTGCGGGGCCGCCATCATAGGCCGTGGCGATGGCCAAAAAAGGCGCGAGACAGCCGTCAAAAAGGCAAAAAAAAGCCCCAGGCGTTGCGGCCCGGGGCTGAATCCATCCTTTGAGGAGATGGAGGAGACAATCGAGGCGTTGCTACCAAAGAACCAACGCATGGCGTTACTTTAGCACAGCGTTTGCTGCGATGCAGCAAACATACACTTCGCGAACGAAATATGTCGCAAAAGCGGTACAAACAAACCTCAGGAATCTCGATATGGAATGCACAGTCACCTGGACCGGCGCAGCCGGCACGCGCTCGGCCATGGGCTTCGTGGCAGAAACCGGCAGCGGCCACGTGCTCGCCATGGACGGCGCACCCGACGCTACCAACCCCGCGAACGGCGGCCAGAACCTTGCGCCGCGCCCCATGGAGACCGTGCTCGCGGGCACGGGCGGCTGCACGGCCTACGACGTGGTGCTGATCCTCAAGCGCGGGCGCCACGACGTGCGCGGCTGCAGCGTCAAGCTCACGGCCGAGCGCGCCGACACCGACCCCAAGGTGTTCACGCGCATCCATATGCACTTCACCGTGACGGGCAAGGGCATCCCGCCGGCGGCGGTTGAGCGCGCCATCGCCATGAGCCACGACAAATACTGCTCGGCCAGCATCATGCTGGGCAAGACGGCGCAGATCAGCACCGGCTTCGAGCTCGTGGAAGTTTGAGCGTCCAGATTTGAGCGCCGCTGCTGGCGCCGCCCATCAAACGAAGTGCGCCGTCGTCGTCATGACCTTGGCGGCGAACTTCATGAGCGCGCGCGCGGGTGGCGGCAGCTCGATTGCGCCGGCGGCGCGCGCGTTCGCGGCGTGGCGCTCCTCGTCGTCCTTCATGCGCGCCACCACGGCGCGCGAGGCGGCATCCTGCGCGGGCAGGCGCTGCAAATGGCTTTGCAGGTGTGCAGCCACCTGGTTTTCCGTCTCGACCACGAAACCCAGGCTCACGCGGTCGCTGACCTTGGCCGCAACCAGGCCGATCGCAAACGCGCCCGCAAACCACAGCGGGTTGAGCAGGCTGGGGCGCGCGCCCAGTGCGTCAATGCGCGCGCGCGTCCAGGCCAGGTGGTCGAGCTCTTCGCGCGCCGCCTGCAGCAGGTGCTGGCGTAAGGCTGCGTCGTGCGTGACGGCCGCCTGCGCTGTGTAGAGCGCCTGCGCACACACCTCACCCACATGGTTCACGCGCATCAACGCGCCCGCGAGGCGCTTTTCTTCGGGCGAGAGCGCGGCGTCCGTCTGCGCACTGTCGGGCGCGACTGCGAGCGCAGGCGACTCTTCTGCAGACTTGGGGTTGGCGAACAAAGTACGCAATGCCGTGTCGGCGGCGCTGAGCAAGGAATCCATGGAGCGGGGCGGGGTAGGGAGGCGAGAGGGAAATTTGGTGGCACAGAAAATGCTCTTGCCCTTTTCAGGGGCATCAGAGTAAGTTGGACGCATTGTAGAGAGGTGCCCAGCGAGCGTGGTCGAGGGAGGATGGTTTATAGATATAGATCAATAGGTTAGGTCATATTTTTGCAATATGACATGAAAATGACAGACTGATCAGAGAAGGGACTGTTGCAATGCAGCAACGGGTTAACCCTAGGCTGCGATTTTCTTTTGCGCAATGCGCCTGCATCTGGTGCAATCACAACAGCTTCCCGATCAAGGAGGTCGTTGCCCGGCTGGAGAGGGGTGCAATTGATGCACCATTTTGGCATCCAAGCCGGCGCCACATGTTTAACCCAAAGGAGTATTCGCAATGAAAAAGTCTCTGATTGCTTTGGCTGTCCTGGCAGCTTCCGGCACTGCCATGGCGCAATCGTCGTCCGTCACCCTGTTTGGCGTGATGGACGTGGGTGTGGGTCACACCTCTGGCGATAAGTCGGTGACCGGCCTGACCAACGGTGGCCTCAAGACCAGCCGTCTGGGCGTTCGTGGTGTGGAAGACCTCGGCGGTGGCCTCAAGGCTGGCTTCTGGCTTGAAGGCGGCATCAACGCTGACACCGGCGACGGCAACAAGAACGGCGCCTACGGCGGCGGTCTGCAATTCAAGCGCCGCTCGACCATCAGCCTGATGGGCGATAACTGGGGTGAAGTCCGCCTTGGCCGTGACAACACGGCGCACTACAACAATTTGCTGGCCTTCGATCCGTTCGACGCCACTGGCGCCGGCAGCTTGATGAAGAACCAGATCACCGGCATCGACGATCGCAAGAGCAATACGATCAGCTACTTCCTGCCCTCGAACCTCGGCGGCTTCTACGGCCAAGTGCAATACATCTTCGGTGAGAAGGCCGGCAGCGCGTATACCGGCACGACCAACAACGGCGATGGCTATGGTGTGCGTGGTGGTTATGCCAATGGCCCGCTGAACATCGGCGCCGATTACATGAAGATCAAGAAGAACGCTTTGTCCGACAAGGATCCTGCCTTGGCAAGCTCCGCTCTCTTCCAGGACGCAGAGGCTTATGGCATTGGCGCCAGCTACGACTTCGGCATGATCAAGCCTTTCGTGATGTGGAACCAGGAAAAGGCCAAGTCGGAAGGTGTTCTGTCCGAGAAGAAGTACCAAATGTGGATCGT
>CAVPUD010000031.1:0-6779 GCA_963708545.1 uncultured beta proteobacterium
GACAAAATCCTCATGGGCCCCGAGCGCAAGAGCATGGTCATGCCCGAAGAAGAGCGCCGCAACACCGCGTACCACGAGGCGGGCCATGCGCTCATAGGCCGCCTGCTGCCCAAGTGTGATCCGGTGCACAAGGTCACGATCATTCCGCGTGGCCGCGCGCTCGGCGTGACTATGAGCCTGCCGGAAAAAGACCGCTATAGCTACGACCGCGAATACATGCTCAACCAGATCAGCATGCTGTTCGGTGGGCGTATCGCCGAAGAAGTGTTCATGCACCAGATGACCACGGGCGCGTCCAACGACTTCGAGCGTGCCACGCAGATCGCGCGCGACATGGTCATGCGCTATGGCATGAGCGATGCGCTCGGGCCCATGGTCTATGCCGAAAACGAAGGCGAGGTGTTTCTGGGCCGCTCCGTCACCAAGACGACCAACATGAGCGAAGAAACCATGGAAAAGGTCGATCGCGAGGTGCGCCGTATCATCGACGAGCAATACGCTCTGGCACGCCGCCTGATCGAGGAGCACAGCGACAAGATGCACGCCATGGCCAAGGCCTTGCTCGAATGGGAAACCGTAGACGCCGAGCAGCTTGACGACATCATGGCCGGCAGAGAGCCGCGCCCGCCCAAGGACTGGACACCGCGCACGCCCTCGTCGGGCGGCGGTTCGGGCGGCACGCCCGCAGTGACGGCCGATCCGGCGCCGTCGGCAGCCTGACCCAAGCAAGGTCCAGGCTGCGAGGCTTGGTCACGAAACGGGGCGTAAGGCCCCGTTTTTTTCAGGCATTTTTCGCCCACTTTTCCGTTTTCGGGAAATTTCCGCATGTTCTGGCATACAGCGCGTTTTTGCATCGACCTGTCGCGCCCGCAGGTCATGGGCATCGTCAATGTCACGCCGGACTCTTTTTCCGATGGCGGCCAGCATGCGACGACCACGGCAGCGCTCGAGCATTGCGAGCAGCTCTTGAAAGAGGGTGTGGACATTCTCGATATCGGCGGCGAATCCTCGCGCCCTGGCAGCGCCCCGGTGCCGCTTGAGGACGAACTCGCGCGCGTGCTGCCCGTGGTGCGTGGCGCGGTGCGCCTGGGTGTGCCGGTGTCTGTCGATACCTACAAGCCGCAGGTCATGCGGGCCGTGCTCGACCTGGGCGCCGACATCATCAACGACATCTGGGCGCTGCGCCAGCCCGGCGCGGCGCAAATGGTGGCGGCGCATCCCAGTTGCGGCGTGTGCCTGATGCACATGCACCGCGATCCGCAGACCATGCAGCTTGCGCCCATGCAAGGCGATGCGCTGCCGCAAGTGCTGCACTTTTTGCAGCTGCAAGCGCAGGCACTGTGCGGGCTAGGCATTGAAAAGACTCGTATCGCGCTGGACCCCGGCGTGGGTTTTGGCAAAACGTTGGAGCAGAATTTCGCGCTGCTCGCGCGCCAGCGCGAATTGCTTGCGGCAGGGCATCCGCTGCTCGTGGGCTGGTCGCGCAAGTCGGCCCTCGGCGCCGTCACGGGATTACCTGTGGAGGAACGCCTGGCACCCAGCGTGGCCGCGGCGCTGCTCGCCGTGGAGCGCGGCGCGCATATCGTGCGCGTGCATGAGGTGCGTGCCACGGTAGCTGCCTTGGCGGTTTGGCGGGCCGTGCAGCAGGCGAATCTGCACCCCATTGAGACAAAAATGAGAGAGGCTGAAGGATGACACGCAAATACTTTGGCACCGACGGCATCCGCGGCACGGTCGGGCAAGCGCCGATCACGCCCGACTTCGTGCTGCGCCTGGGCCATGCCGTGGGCCGGGTGCTGCGCCAGACGCAAGAACGCCCCACGGTGCTGATCGGCAAGGACACGCGAATTTCGGGCTACATGCTCGAGAGCGCGCTCGAATCGGGCTTCAACTCGGCCGGCGTCGATGTGGTGCTGCTCGGCCCGTTGCCCACGCCGGGCGTGGCCTACCTCACGCGCGCGCAGCGCGCGAGCCTGGGCGTGGTCATCAGCGCGAGCCACAACCCCTACCCCGACAACGGCATCAAGTTTTTCAGCGCACAGGGCAGCAAGCTGCCCGATGCCTGGGAGCGGGCCGTCGAAGCCGCGCTCGACGAGCCGCCCGAGTGGGCCGATTCGGCCAGCCTGGGCAAGGCGCGCCGGCTCGACGATGCGGCGGGGCGCTACATCGAGTTTTGCAAGAGCACTTTCGCGCAGGACTTGACGCTCAAGGGGCTCAAGATCGTCGTCGATGCCGCCCACGGTGCGGCCTACCAGGTGGCGCCCAAGGTGTTCCACGAACTCGGCGCGGATGTATTGACCATAGGCTGCGCGCCCGATGGCACCAACATCAATGACGAGGTCGGCGCGACCCACCCCGATGCGCTGGTGCGCGCCGTGCGTGCCAACCATGCCGACTATGGCATCGCGCTCGACGGCGATGCCGACCGCCTGCAGATGGTCGATGTCCAAGGGCGCCTCTACAACGGCGATGAGCTGTTGTATTTGCTTGTGGCCGACCGCATGGGGCGCGACGAGTACGTGCCGGGCGTGGTCGGCACCTTGATGACCAACATGGCCGTCGAACTGGCCCTCAAGGCGCGCGGGGTCAAACTGGTGCGCGCCGCCGTGGGCGACCGCTACGTGCTCGAAGAGCTCGAGCGCCACCATTGGGTGCTCGGTGGAGAGGGCTCGGGCCATTTGCTGATCCTGGACCGCCAAACCACGGGCGATGGCATCGTCAGCGCGCTGCAGGTTTTGCAAGCCTGTGTGCGCAGCGAGCGCAGCCTGGCGCAGCAGCTCGAGGGCGTGCAGCTCTTTCCGCAAATCTTGCTCAATGTGCGCCTGGCGCCGGGGCGGGATTGGCGCAACAACCGCCTGCTCGCCGAGGTCACGCAGGCCGTGGAGCAAGAACTGGCCGACAGTGGCCGCGTGCTGATCCGCGCGAGCGGCACCGAGCCCGTTCTGCGCGTGATGGTCGAAGCGCGCGACGCGCAGCAGGCCAATGCCTGCGCGCAAAGGCTCGTTGATGCGGCGCGGGCCGGTTGATAATTTGCAGATTGCCAAGGGATGCAAGGAGATAACCACATGACAAGTTATGCCGAGTTTTACCGCCGCTCGATCGAGGAACCCGACGCGTTTTGGCGCGAGCAGGCGCAGCTGATCGACTGGCAGACGCCGCCGCAGCAGGTGTGCGACTACAGCCAGCCGCCGTTTGCGCGCTGGTTCGTGGGCGGCACGACCAATCTGTGCCACAACGCCGTGGACCGGCACCTCGCGAGCCGTGCGCAGCACACCGCGCTGATCGCCATTTCGACCGAAACCGACAGCGAGCGCAGCTACAGCTACGCCGAGCTGCACGCCGAAGTGCAGCGCATGGCGGCGGCGCTGCAAGCGCTGGGTGTGCAAAAGGGCGACCGCGTGCTGATCTACATGCCCATGATCGCCGAGGCCGCGTTTGCCATGCTCGCCTGCGTGCGCATAGGCGCGCTGCACTCGGTGGTGTTTGGCGGCTTTGCGGCGGGTTCGCTGGCTGCGCGCATCGAGGATGCCGAGCCCGTCGTCGTGGTCAGCGCGGACGCGGGCTCGCGCGGCGGCAAGGTCGTGCCCTACAAGCCCTTGCTCGACGAGGCCATCGCGCAGTCGCGCCACAAACCGGCTGCCGTGCTGCTCGTCGATCGCGGCCTCGCGCCCATGGAGCGCCAGCCGGGGCGCGACCATGACTGGGTGGATTTGCGCGCGCAGCATCTGCACACCATCGTGCCTTGCGTCTGGGTCGAGGCCACGCACCCGAGCTACACGCTCTACACCAGCGGCACCACGGGCAAGCCCAAGGGCGTGCAGCGCGACACCGGCGGCTACGCCGTGGCGCTGGCCGCGAGCATGAAGCATATTTTCGATGGACAGCCTGGCCAAACCTTTTTCACGACGAGCGACATCGGCTGGGTCGTGGGGCACAGCTACATCATCTATGCCCCCTTGCTCGCCGGCATGGCCACCGTCATGTACGAGGGCCTGCCCACGCGGCCCCATGCGGGCGTGTGGTGGAGCATCGTCGAGAAATACCGCGTCACGCACATGTTCTCGGCGCCCACGGCGGTGCGCGTGCTCAAAAAGCAGGACCCGTCATGGTTGCAAAAGTACCGCGTCAACAGCCTCAAGGCGCTGTGGCTCGCGGGTGAGCCGCTCGACGAATCGACGGCGCAGTGGATCAGCGATGCGCTGCGCGTGCCCATCATCGACAACTATTGGCAAACCGAAAGCGGCTGGCCCATACTCACGCTGGCGCAGGGCGTGGAGCCGCAAACGCCGCGCTTTGGCAGCCCCGGCAAGGCCATGTACGGCTACCGCGTCAAGCTCGTCGATGACGCCACTGGCGAGGAGCTCACAGCGCCCAACCACAAGGGTGTGCTCGCCATCGAGGGGCCGCTGCCGCCGGGCTGCATGCAGACCGTCTGGCGTGATGACGCGCGCTTCGTCAACACCTACTGGAAGAGCGTGCCCGGCCGCTTGATCTACAGCACCTTCGACTGGGGCATACGCGATGCCGACGGCTACTACTTCATCCTCGGCCGCACCGACGACGTGATCAACGTCGCGGGCCATCGCCTGGGCACGCGCGAGATCGAGGAGTGCATCGCATCGCACCCCAACATCGCCGAGGTGGCCGTGGTCGGCGTGGCCGACAGCCTCAAGGGCCAGGCTGCCATGGCCTTTGCCGTGGTGCGCGATGCCACCGGACTTGACAGCCCCGAGGTGCGCCTCAAGCTCGAAGGTGAGGTGATGAAGCTCGTCGATCACCAGCTCGGTGCCGTGGCCCGCCCGGCGCGCGTGCATTTCGTGAACGTGCTGCCCAAGACGCGCAGCGGCAAACTCCTGCGCCGCGCCCTGCAAGCCGTCGCCGAAGGGCGCGATCCCGGTGACCTCACCACCATGGAAGACCCCGCCGCGCTGCAGCAAGTGCGTGAGTTGCTGGGGCGGTGAATTGCTGCAGCGGCCGTCAGATTTTGGTTTTATCCCAGATTGTTCATTAGGACGCGGGATGATGGCGAGGCGGCTGGCGCGGCAGTTTGGTCGCGGGTGAGAAGTCCATGGCCGGTGCCATGGACGCCGAAACCGCGGCCAAAATGGCCGGCAGGCGTCCGCCAGCGCCCGCGTAGGTGCGCAGCACCGCCTAATGGACAATCTGGGTTTATGCCATTTTGCCCGTTTGCGCTTATGGAATGGGCGTAAGCAGCTACCGAATTTGAAGTATGACTGCACCGATCCCAACCTCCGCTGCGATCCTGACGCAACCTGATGATCTCCGCCAAGACACTTCCGCACGTCGTTTTCTCCCACGCCAACAGCTTTCCGGCGTGCACCTACCGCCTGCTGCTCGACGACTTGCGTGCGCGTGGTTTCGAGGTGCATGCCATTGAGCGCTTCGGACACGATCCGGCCTATCCGGTCTCGAACAACTGGACGCAACTGGCGCGGCAACTGGTCGATTTTGCGCAACCGCTGGTCAGCCAGCGCGGTGGAAAAGTCTTTCTCGTCGGTCATTCGCTCGGCGGCTTGCTCAGCCTCATTGCAGCGGCGAATCGCCCGGACATCGTGCGTGGCCTGGTGCTCATCGATGCGCCGGTCGTTGGAGGCTGGCGTGCGACGACACTGGGCGCGATCAAACGCACGCCTTTGATCGGCTCCGTCACGCCCGGTCGTTTCAGCCAGCGCCGCCGCACCAGCTGGGACAGCCGTGATGCCGTGCTCGAGCACTTTCGTCACAAGCGGGTCTTTGCCCACTGGCATCCCCAGGTGCTGGCCGACTATGTGGATTGCGCCACCGAGACCGACGCCCATGGCCGACGTGTGCTGTCGTTCGACCGCGACGTCGAGACCGCCATCTACAACACCGTGCCAGACAACCTAAACAGCGCTGGCAGGATGGACAGTGCAACGGGCGGCAGTTGTGGGGCGAACTCAGGTGTCGCGGCTTCGAAGGCAGCAAGGCAACCGTCTCGCGATGGGTCAGCGCACGCAGGAAGCATCGATCGAGGGCGCCGCCGAAATCCGTGTGGCGTGTGCCATCGCGGCGGAGCTGTGCATGGTTGCTGGGGCAGGCTCCGACCTCTCTCGACGAGGAGGCCGGCCGCTTTCTGCTTCACCTGTATGAGAACGCGCCCCAGCTTGCGATTGCCGCAGACCTCGCGCGCCGCTTTGCCGCCATGCTGCGCGGCGACGACGATGCCGGCCTTGAGCAATGGATCGCGGAGGCCGCGAACAGCGAACTGGCGTCTCTTGCAAAAGGCATCGAACGCGACATCGATGCGGTCCGTGCGGCGATCAACCAACCCTGGAGCACCAGTCCGGTGGAGGGCCAGATCAATCGCCTGAAGACGCTCAAGCGGCAGATGTACGGCCGCGCCGGCTACGCCCTGCTGCGCAGCCGCGTGCTGATGGCCGCATAGCCGACACTCAGGATGCCGATGGCGCCGGTTACGAAAGTTGAAGCGGAAAAGCGGGGACGAGAGCCTCTCTTCATTGCGCGGGGGCGGTCTGCGGTTTTAAATTCGTTCCCGTAACCTGACAGGAAGGATCGCGATATGGGCGCTGTTCACGCACTCCGAACCTCCTCCACCACGTCCAGCGTAGCCATGAGCCTCGAGGAGCTCGATGATTATCTCAGTTCCGACGAGGCCCCGCCGGAATGCATGCTCCTGTCCGATCTCGACGGCTTCCTGACTGGCCTCGCCGTCGGGCCGGAGGTCATCCCGCCCAGCGAGTGGCTGCCGGTCGTGTGGGGCGGGGAGACGCCGCGGT
>CAVPUD010000032.1:0-7001 GCA_963708545.1 uncultured beta proteobacterium
CCAAGGCAAAGTCGGCGAAAAATAGCGGCTATGATGACCGCCAATGGGAATGTGCGCTGAGCACAGTTTTTGCCGAGATTGCGAGTAAACAAGTAGCAGCTTTATGGATTCTTTGAGTGACATGCTTCCGGCTGATTTTGAGTGCCTGGGGGGTGCTATAGAGTTTGCCGACGACATCCATGAAATCTTCAGCAACTTCGGGTTGGTGGAGGGGCCAGACACGAGCGAGACCTTGCTGCTCTGCAATTTCATGGTGTGCTATTCAGCCCCGCGGGGGGCCAAGCTCGTACAGCAGGGCGAGGTCGGCAACTACATGTTTTTTTTGCTTACCGGCCATGCGGAGTTGTTCATCGAGAACGACAGAGGTCAACCGGTGTCCGTGGACACCATAGGTTCTGGTGCGGCAGTGGGCGGCATGTCGATGATTGACCACAAGCCGCGCACCGTTTCGTGTGTGGCAACGGAACCAGTGGACCTGGTGGTGCTGTCCAGTCACGCATTCAAAGACATCATGCTGACGCTGCCGTGGCTGGGCAACAAGCTTTTGATGATTTTGCTGCACTCTGTCAGCGCACGTCTGCATGCGCTGCAAAAGCAATTGGCGTCGCAGTAACCGGATGATGCTGGCATCGGCGCAGCCAGCGCACAGTGCTGCGCGTCTTGTGGCCGATGCCGCTCCCCTGCCTTATTCGAACAGCATGCCGTTCGTTCCCAAGGCGTCATCCAGGCGCTGCACCAGGGTTTGCAGGCGCTGGCGTGCACCGGGGGGCAGGGGCGTGGTGCCGGATTCGGCCTGGGCTTGGGCGGCTGCGGCGATGGCGGCGTTTTCACGCTCGGCAAGCTCAAAGGCGAGGTTCAGTGCGGCCAGCACGGCGATGCGCTCGCGCACGCGCACCTTGCCGGCGTCGCGGATGCGCGTCATGGCGGTGTCCACGCGCTCTACGGCGTCGAGCAAGCGCGCCTCCTGGCCTTCGGGGCAGCTCAGCAGGTAGCTTTGCTGCAGGATTTGCACCTCGATCTGTTTCATGGCGCTTCCTTCGCGGGGGGCGTTTCGGGCAGGCGTTCGAGGAGCGCGTCCACGCGCGCGCGCGCAGCGCGCAGGCGCGAGGCGAGCGAATCGCGCTCTTTGGTGAGGCTGGCCACTTGCTCGGTGAGCAGCGCGTTGCTGCGCTGCAGTTCGGCGTGGCGCTGCAGCAGGCGCTCGATGCGCTCGTCGAGCTGGGTGATGGGGTCGTTGGGGGAGGCGGCGTCGTCCATGGCGGCTCGGATTGTAGAGGCGCGCACATTAGAATCCCCGCCGTTGGTGCTCGCGGCCCGATTCAAGGGCTGCGGTTAAACGGGAAGCAGGGAGGGGCGCATCCACGATGCGCACCGAGCCTGCGCTGCCCCCGCAACGGTCAGCGGACGAATCTTGCCGATTCCCTCTCCATCCCCACGCCACTGGATGCCCTGAAAGGTATCTGGGAAGGCTTTGGAGGGCGTTCCGCCAGCCCGGATACCGGCCAACGAGGCGGCTGCCTGCGCTTTTGTGCGCCTGCAGCCATTTTTGCCCACGAGCCGGCGGGGAAGCCGGCGCGGGCGCTTCCCTCGATGGGATGCTCTCCATGAAAAATCGTCTCTTTCCTGCGCGCTGTGCCGCGCCCTTCGTTGCGCCCTTCGTTGCGCCCTTGTCGCGCGCCCCTGCGGCGTGCTTCGCCTTTTCTGCCATCGCCGCGGCGCTGCCGTGCGCGCAGGCGCAGACCCTGCTTGCGCAGAATTTGCGCGACCCTTCGCTGCAGGACGTGGTGGTCACGGCCACGCGCACGCCGCAGCCTTTGTCCGACCTGGTCGCGGACTTGTCCATTGTCGATCGTGAAACCATAGAAAACAGCGGCGCCACAGGCGTGGCCGACGTGCTCGCACGCCTGCCGGGCGTGCAGATCGCGCGCAACGGCGGGCCGGGCAATGCGACCAGCGTATTTCTGCGCGGCGCCGAATCGCGCTTCACGGCCGTGTATATCGACGGCGTGCGCGTGGATTCGCAATCCACCGGCGGCGCCTTGTGGGAGCAGATTCCGCTCGCGCAGATCGAGCGCATCGAGGTGCTGCGCGGCCCGGCCGCGGCGGTGTATGGCTCGGACGCCATCGGCGGCGTGATCCAGCTCTTCACGCGCAAGGGCGAAGGCCCGCCCGCGCCCTATGTAAGCGTGGGCGTGGGCAACCGCGGCACAAGCAAGCTCGAAGCGGGCGTGAGCGGCGCCACGGGCGTGGACAATGCCTTCGACTACGCATTGAGCGTCGCGCACGAGCGCAGCGACGGCTGGGACATCCGCACGGGCGTGCCGCACAACCCCGACCGCGACGACTACCGCAGCACCTCAGGCCACGCGCGCCTGGGCTTCAAGATCGACGCGCGCCACCGGCTCGACGCCACCTTGCTCGCAAACCAGCTCAATTCGGGCTACGACGCCTACCTGTCCATGCCCAAACCCTCCACACCCCTGGACGACGACCGCAACAAGGAGCGCCTGCGCACCGCCGGCCTGACCTGGGTGGCCGACTGGAGCGACGCCTACACCATGCGCCTGTCCGCCACCGACAGCTACAGCCGCTACGAGACCACACCCTCGCCCTACCTGACCGAGACGCGGCTGCGCAACTACCTCTGGCAGAACGACTACCGCCTGGGCGTGCACAGTTTCAGCGCCGCGCTCGAGCGCCGCGAGGACGAGCTCACGAACCCCGCGCTCGACGCCTGGAGCACGGCCATCCGCGGCAGCCGTGCGCAAAACGCGCTCGCGCTGGGCTACGGCCTGCACGCGGGTGCACATACGCTGCAGCTGCACTGGCGCCACGACGACGACAGCGAGTTCGGCATCAAGAACACCGCGAGCGCAGCCTACGGCTACGCCTTTGCGCCGCATTGGCGCGCCACGGCGTCGTGGGGCTCGGCCTTTCGCGCGCCCACGCTCTACCAGCGCTTCAGCGAATACGGCAACCCCGCGCTACAGCCCGAAACCAGCTACAACGCCGAGCTGGGCCTGCGCTACGACCAAGGCCACAGCAGCGCGTCGCTCGTGGTCTATCGCAACCGCGTGAGCAACCTGATCAACTTCGTCGGCGCGGGCACCTGCGCCTCGGCCTACGGCTGCTATGCGAACACGGCGCACGCGCGCTACCAGGGCGTGACGCTGGCCGGATCGCAGCGCTGGGGCGGGGTGCAGCTGCACGGCTCGATCGACTGGCAAGACCCGCGCAACCTCGACACCGACAAGCGCCTGGCGCGCCGCGCGCAGCGCTATGCCACGCTGGGCGCCGATACGCAGCTGGCCGGCTGGACGCTGGGCGGCGAGGTGCAGGCCACGGGCCAGCGCTTCGACGACGCTGCGAACACCACCCGGCTCGGCGGCTACACGCTCTGGAACCTGCACGCGAGCACGCAGGTGGCGCGCGACACGCAGCTGCTCGCGCGCGTGGACAACCTCGGCGACAAGCGCTACCAGCTCGCGAACACTTACGTGCCGCCAGGGCGCATGCTGTACGTGGGGCTCAAATGGGCGCCGCAGTGATGCCAGGCCAGGCGCAGCGCCGCGGGCGCGCGGTCGGTGGCTATGGCGCTGATGGGAATGGGAAGGCTGCTTTCGGAGCTTTTGGAGTTGCGCATGGCTGACATGACCCAAGGCGCCGTCGCCCGCTGCCCCGCCGTGCTGGTCACGGCCCCGGCTTCGGGGCAGGGCAAGACCACGATCACCGCCGCGCTGGCCCGGCTGCATGCGCGCCAGGGGCGGCGCGTGCGCGTGTTCAAGTGCGGGCCGGACTTCCTCGACCCGTTCTGGCACGAGCTGGCCAGCGGCGCGCCGGTGTACCAGCTCGACCTGTGGATGACGGGCGAAGCCGACTGCCGCGCGCGCCTGCACGCGGCGGCGCAGCAGGCCGACCTGCTCATCGTCGAGGGCGTGATGGGCCTGTACGACGGCGAGCCCAGCGCCGCTGACCTGGCGCAGCGCTTGGGCCTGCCGGTGCTCGCCGTCATCGACGCCGGCGCCATGGCCGGCACCTTCGGGGCCGTGGCGTATGGCCTGCAGCATTACCGCGCCGGGCTGCGCTGGGCCGGCGTGCTGGCCAACCGCGTGGGCAGCGCGCGCCATGCGGGCATGCTGCAGGCCAGCCTGCACAATCCCGCGCACTGGCTGGGCGCGCTGCTGCGCAACCCGGCGCTCACGCTGCCCGAGCGGCATCTGGGGCTCGTGGCCGCGACAGAATTGGGCGATGCCATGGCGCGGCTCGACGCGGCTGCCGACGCGCTCGCGGCCACGCCGCTGGGCAGCATGGAGGCGGCACAACTGCAAGCCTGGGCGGTGGATTTTCCGGCGCCCACAGTGCAGCCCGTGGCGCCTTTGCTCGCAGGCCGCACCGTGGCCGTGGCGCGCGATGCGGCGTTTTGCTTCATCTACGCGGCGAATGTGCAGACGCTCGAGCAACTGGGCGCGCGCGTGGTCTTTTTCTCGCCGCTCGCGGATGCTGCACTGCCGCCTTGCGACGTCGTCTGGCTGCCGGGTGGCTACCCCGAGCTGCACGCCGCGCAGTTGCACGCCAACCAGTCGCTGCGCGCCGACTTGCATGCGCATGTGCAGGCGGGCAAGCCGCTGTGGGCCGAATGCGGCGGCATGGTGGCCTTGATGGATGCCATCCGCCAGCCCGATGGCCGCGTGCAGCCGCTGTGGGGGCTGCTGCCGGGCGAAGTCACCCTGCACACGCGCCTGGCTGCGCTCGGGCCGCAGCAGCTTGCCTGGCAGGGACATTGCCTGCGCGGCCACACCTTCCACTATTCGACCTGCAGCAGCAGCGCGCGCGAAGTCGCGCGCACCGCGGCGCCGGGCGCGGCCCCCGGGCCCAACGTGGGCGAGGCGCTGTACCGGCATGGCAGCATCCATGCAAGCTACTTCCACGCCTGGTTTGCCTCGGCCCCGCAGGCCGTGGCCTTGCTGTTCGGCGCTGCGCAGGCGGGCTGCGCGGCAGACGCGGAGAAAGCAGCGTGTCCATGACCGTCCCCCATCATCCTGCCATCGCCGCGCGCGAGCTCATCCTCGGCGGGCAGAAAAGCGGCAAGTCGCGCCGCGCCGAGCAGCTCGCCGCGGCCTGGCTCGCGCAGTCGCCTGAACACCAGGCCGTGCTGATCGCCACCGCGCAGGCGCACGACGCGGAAATGCGCGAGCGCATCGCGCGCCACCAGCGCGAGCGCGCCGCGCGCGTGCCGGGGCTGCGCACGGTAGAGGCGGCGCACGATCTGGCCGGCGCGCTCGCGGCGCACGGCAGCGCGCACACGCTGATCGTGGTGGACTGCCTCACGCTCTGGCTCACGAACTGGCGCATGCCGTTCGACGATTCTGAACAAAATATGCCTCTAACGCAGGACTGGCAAGCGCAGGAAGCTATGTTTTTGCAAGCATTGCAAGAATCCCCCGGCCCTATGGTGCTGGTGGGCAACGAGATCGGCCTGGGCGTCATCCCGCTCGGGGCCGAGGTGCGCGCCTTCGTCGATGCGCTGGGCACGCTGAACCAGCGCGTGGCGCAGGTCTGCACGCGCGTCACGCTGATGGCCGCGGGTCTGCCGCTGTGCCTGAAGGAGTCCGCATGATGGTGCGCCTGGGCTCGCGGCGCCAGTTCTGGCGCAGCTTCTGGCGCAGCGGCTTGGGTTTGGGCATGCTCGTCGTCGGCCTGCTGCTTGCCGGCGTGGCTGTGGCCCAGCCCGTGCAGGTCACCGACGGGCGCGGGCGCGTGCTGCGCCTGCCCGCGCCGCCGCAGCGCATCGTGAGTCTGCTGCCCTCGCTGAGCGAGAGCGTGTGTGCCCTCGGCGCGTGCGCGCGCCTCGTGGGCGTGGATCGCTATTCCAACTGGCCGCAAGAGCTCACGCGCCTGCCGCAGGTGGGCGGCGGGCTCGATCCGAACATCGAGACCATCGTCGCGCTGCGCCCCGACGTGGTGCTCGCAAGCGTGTCCTCGCGTGCGAACGAGCGGCTCGAGGCGCTGGGGCTCACGGTGGTCGCGCTCGAGCCCAAGACGCATGCGCAGGTGCGCCAGGTGCTGGGCGTGCTCGGCGACTTGCTCGGCGTGCCGCCAGTTCGCGTCCGAGGCGCCGGCGCCCGGCGGCACCTTCCTCTGCAAGCTGTTCCAAGGCGGCGCCACCAAGAGCCTGCTCGATCTGCTCAAGCGCGACTTCGAGCAGGTCCGCCATGTGAAGCCGCCCGCAAGCCGCGCGGATTCGGCGGAGATCTATGTGGTGGCGACAGGGTTTCGGGGCGGGAAGGGGAGCTAGGGGCGTTCCTCGCCTCCGCTCCTCTTTCTTTCCTCTCCCCATCCCGTCTTCGGGAGGGGGAGAGGGCAGGGTGAGGGGGTGGTGGGAATGCGAGACGGGAGAATGCAGAGCACGGGCATGAGCTTGAGGCAGCCCCCTCACCCAGCTCCGGGTAAGTCTCCGCTGCGCTCCGACTAACCCTGCGCGTCCCTTGTATGGGGCTTTTCCTGTCAAGGTCATTTGGGTCTCCATGGTTGGTGATCCGAGGGGAGCCGGTGCCCGGACGCGAGGCTTCGCGTCACAACCTTGTATTCGGTGGGTCTCGTAAGGGACCCGAACCATGATGCAGTCATGCGCATCGGCGGGAAGGCTCCGACGTGGCGGGCCCATTCTCTCCCTCGGCATGGGAGCCATGGGAAGGTGCGGGTCACCGCCACCTCGGATCGTTAGGCCCCGGCGGGCAGGGATCTGCCCGCTGGAGCAAGGCCAGAGAACGCTTCGGCGCGCGCGGTCATGACGCCGGATGCAGGGCGAGGCCGACCGGGAACTGCCCGGTCGTGGCCAAGCGCCACAACTCGATCAGCAGCTTGCGCGCGAGCGCCACGATCAGGGTCTTGCGCGTATCGCCGCGCGCGTCGGCGGTTCGGGCTCGATACCACTGCGCCAAGCCGCTGTCCTTTTGGAACATCAGCCAGCGCCAGGCCAGTTGGATCATGGCGCGCCGGAC
>CAVPUD010000033.1:0-8248 GCA_963708545.1 uncultured beta proteobacterium
GTTTTCCTCGATGTATTTGTTGATGACGCGCGTCATCGCGGCGCGCAGGCCGGTCAGGTGCGTGCCGCCGTCGCGCTGCGGGATGTTGTTGGTAAAGCACAGCACCTGCTCGGTGTAGCCGTGGTTCCACTGCATCGCGACTTCGACGCCGATGTGCGTGCCGGGGATGCCGCCGTAGGCCTCGGCCGGGCGCTCGCCCGCGGCGTAGAACGGCGTCGGGTGCAAAGGCGTTTTGCCCTTGTTGATGAATTCGACGAAGCCGCGCACACCGCCCACGCCCGAGAAGTCGTCCTCCTTGCCCGTGCGCTCGTCGCACAGACGGATGCGCACGCCGTTGTTCAGAAAGCTCAGCTCGCGCAGGCGCCGCGCGAGGATTTCGTAGTGGAAGTCGAAGTTTTCTTTGAAGATTTCGGGGTCGGGCAAGAAGTGCACCTCGGTGCCGCGCTTGTCGGTGGGGCCCAGCTCGCGCATCTTGCGCACGGCCACGCCGTCGATGACCTCTTCGACGGCATCGACGGGCACGCCGCGGCGGAACTCGATGAAGTGCTTTTTGCCATCGCGACGCACCGTGAGGCGCAGCCACTGGCTCAGCGCGTTGACGCAGCTCACGCCCACGCCGTGCAGCCCGCCCGAGACCTTGTAGCTGTTTTGGTTGAACTTGCCGCCCGCGTGCAGCTCGGTCAGCGCGATTTCGGCGGCGCTGCGCTTGGGCTCGTGCTTGTCGTCCCACTTGACGCCGGTGGGGATGCCGCGCCCGTTGTCGATCACCGACACCGAGTTGTCGGTGTGGATGGTGACGATGATGTCGTCGCAATAGCCGGCCAGGGCCTCGTCGATGGAGTTGTCCACCACTTCGAACACCAGGTGGTGCAGGCCCGTGCCGTCCGAGGTGTCGCCGATATACATGCCGGGGCGCTTGCGCACGGCTTCGAGGCCCTCGAGGATGGTGATGGCGCCTTCGCCGTAGCTGTCGCCGGCATTGGCATTGGCACTGACGCCGGCATCGGCGCCGGCGCGAGCGTCGCCTTGCGCGGCAGGCACGCCGGCACCCTGCGCGGCGGGATCGGGTTGCGTGGATTCAGCGGTCATGGGGGCCTTGGGTCCGAAGGAAGGCGCTGCTTCCATGGGTTTCATAGTCAAATATGCCTTTTGCGCAGCACCATCAAGCGCAAGAAGCTATATAGTTAATAGCAATCGTGGACCGGAAGATGGCGGGCTTCAGCGGGCTTTAGCGGGCTTCAAATGCGCATGGGCATGAGCACGTACTTGAAGTCGTCGCGCCCGGGGCGGGTGAACAGCACCGAGCTGTTGCCGTCGAGCAGCGCCATTTGCAGCAGCTCGTCGTCGAGCGTGGAGAGCGCGTCGATGAGGTAGGTCACGTTGAAGCCTATCTCTATGGATTCGCCGCCGTAGTCGATGTCGAGCTCGTCGACGGCTTCCTCCTGCTCGTTGTTGTTGCTGGCCACGCGCAGCGTGCCGGGTTCTATGTTCAGGCGCACGCCCTTGAACTTGTCGGTGGTCATGATGGCCACGCGCTGCAGGCTGGCCAGCAGGGGCGCGCGGCCCAGCACGACGATGTTGGGGTGGTTGCGCGGCACCACGCGCTGGTAGTCGGGGAATTTGCCCTCGACGAGCTTGGTCACGAACTCCATGCCGCCGAAGGTGAAGCGCGCCTGGTTGCCGGCGAACTGCATTTCGATCTGCGGCTGCTGCGCGCCGCCCGCGTCGGAGAGCAGGCGCTGCAGCTCGAGCACGGTCTTGCGCGGCAGGATCACCTCCTGCTTGGGCACCTCGACTTCGAGCGTGGCGCTGGCCATGGCCATGCGGTGGCCGTCGGTGGCGACGAGGCTGAGCTGCCGCCCCTCGGCCACGAACAAGATGCCGTTGAGGTAGTAGCGGATGTCCTGCACCGCCATGGCGAACGAAACCTGGCGCAGCAAGTCCTTAAGCACCTTTTGCGGCACGCTGAACGCGGGGCCGAACGCTGCCTCCTGCACGAGCGGAAAGTCCTCGGCCGGCAGCGTGGCGAGCGTGAAGCGGCTCTTGCCGCCTTTGAGGATCAGCTTGCCGTCGCCCGAAGACTCCAGGCTCACCGTCTGGTCGGCAGGCATGGTGCGCAAAATGTCGATGAGCTTGCGCGCGCCCACCGTGGTGGTGAAGTCGCCCGCGTCGCCGCCGAGATCGGCAGTGGTGCGAATCTGCACCTCGAGGTCGCTGGTCGTGAGTTGCAGCGCACCGCCCGTCTTGCGGATCAGCACATTGGCCAGGATGGGCACGGTGTGGCGGCGCTCGACGATGCCGCTGACGGCTTGCAATACCGCGAGCACTTTGTCTTGGGGGGCCTTCAGGACGATCATGTCAACCTCTGCATCAATGGTGGAAACGCTGCGCGCAAGGGTGCCGGCGGGCGCTGGCGGCCGTGCCACGACGGCCCCAAGCTGCTGCCGCCTGCACGGCAAAGCCCCGCATTTTGCCCGCTTTGCCGGCAGGGGCCGCAGCCCAACAATAGCCAATAGCCAATCTTTGCCCATCAGCCCTTGAGGGTTTGCTCCAGCACGTGCAGCTGCTGGTTGAGCTCGGTGAGCTGCTGGCGCTCGCCGGCAATCTTGCGCACGGCGTGCAGCACGGTGGTGTGGTCGCGCCCGCCGAAGAGCTCGCCGATTTCGGGCAGGCTCTTTTGCGTGAGCTCCTTGGCCAGGTACATGGCGATCTGGCGCGGCCGGGCGATGCTCGCGGGCCGCTTTTTGGAATACATGTCGGCCACTTTGATCTTGTAGTAGTCGGCCACCGTTTTCTGGATGTTTTCGACGGAGATCTGCCGGTTCTGGATCGACAACAAGTCGCGCAGGGCCTCGCGTGCGAGCTGGATGGAGACCTCTTTCTGGTTGAAGCGCGAATAGGCCAGTATCTTGCGCAGCGCGCCTTCGAGCTCGCGCACGTTGGAGCGCACGTTCTTGGCCACGAAAAACGCCACCTCCTCGGGCATCTCGGCCCCCTCGGCGCGCGCCTTGTTGATCAGGATGGCCACGCGCATCTCGAGCTCGGGCGGCTCTATGGCCACCGTGAGTCCGGCATCGAAGCGCGACACCAGGCGCTCGTGGATGTTGGCCAGCCCCTTGGGGTAGGTGTCGCTGGTCATCACGATGTGGCTCTTCTTGGCCAGCAGCGCCTCGAACGCGTTGAAGAATTCTTCCTGCGTGCGGTCTTTGTTGGCAAAGAACTGCACATCGTCGATCAGCAGCAGGTCGAGCCCGTGGTAGCGCGCCTTGAATTCGTCGAAAGTGCGCCGCTGGTACGACTTGACCACATCCGAGACGAACTGCTCGGCATGGATGTAGAGAACCTTGGCCTCGGGGCGCTCCTGCAGCAGCTGGTTGCCCACCGCGTGCACGAGGTGCGTCTTGCCGAGCCCGACGCCGCCGTAGATGAACAAGGGGTTGTAGAGATGCCCCGGCCGGGCGGCTACGTGCAGGGCCGCCGAGCGCGCCATGCGGTTGGCCGAGCCCTCCACCAGGGTGTCGAAAGTCAGTGCCGGATTGAGCCGCGTGCGCTGGGCGCCGCCGGCGCCTTCGGAGTTTTCGGCAGCGCCCGCCGGCACCGCTTCGGCCGGGCCGGGCCGGGCCCCTTGCGACCCGGGAGCCATGGGCACCACGGCGGCGGCGCTGCGCGCCACCGGGCGCGCTGCCGCCTCACGCGGCGCGAGCGCGAGCTCCAGCGCCATGGCCTGGCCCGACAAGGCCTCGAGCAGCGCGCTGATGCGGCCCGCATACTGGGCGCGCACCCAGTCGAGTTTGAAGCGGTTGCCGACGAACAGCGTGAGCCGGGAAAAATCCTCGGCCATCTGCGCCGTCAAGGGCTTAATCCAGGTGTTGAACTGCTGCTCGGGCAGGTCTTGCGCGAGCTGCTCCAGGCATGCCTGCCACAAACCCTGGCCCGCGGCGGCCGCGTCTGTAGAGGGCTCTACAGAAGGCTCGGCAAGGCGCTGGGCATGGCGATCTGCGGGGGATTCGGTCAGATAGAGGCGGTCGTGGACGGCGCTGGAGAGAGGTTCCTCGGACATTGCAGGCAGGGGTTCGAAACTGTGGATAGGAGGAACGGCGTGGGGCTGGGGATTGTAGCTTGCCCCAAAGTTATCCACAATTTTTTGACCTGCCCCGGGAGTCTGTCGGGCTTGGGACGCACGCGGCGACAATCGGCCATTACGGTGCGCCCGGGCACCAAAGCCGCTTCGTTTCCGACATTGGCCGTGGCGCCCGCCCCAGGGCCTGTCTCCCCGGCTGTGCAGCGCTGCCATTGCCCCCATGCCCACAACACACGACTCCTCCCCTTGCCCTTGCGGTCGCCGCGATCAAAAGCAGCACCCCCTGGCCTATACCGCTTGCTGCGGGCGCTACCTCGAGCACGAGGACTGCCCCGCGCCGGATGCCGAAAGCCTGATGCGCTCGCGTTACAGCGCCTTCGTGCGCCTGCGGGCCGATTACCTGCTGGCCACCTGGCACGCCAGCACCCGCCCCGCGCAGCTCCAGCTCGACCCCGCCATCCGCTGGCTGGGCCTCGCGGTGCGCAGCCAGCGCCTCACGACTGCGCACCGGGCCGAGGTCGAATTTGTGGCGCGCTGCCGCGAGGCCGGGCGCGGCGTGCGGCTGCATGAGCGCAGCCGCTTCGTGCGCGAAAACGGTCGCTGGTTTTACGTGGACGGCGATCTTTTGTAACCAGGCCCGTGACAGGCCGCGCGGGCTATCGCCTCCATGCCGCCAAACAGGCACAATCTCGCCAGCGCCTAACAAACCTTTGGTAGATTCGACGCCGTTGCCTCTTTTGGAGCCACCATGCTTTCGCTCTTGCCTTTCCTTTTGCCTGCCTCTTCCCACCCCGAGGTGCCGGCATGAACCAGCTTTCCTCCCTGGACCTCATGGCGATTCCGTCCGAAGACGAGGCGCTGCGCGCGCAGGTGCGCGCTTTTCTTGCCGAGGCGCTCAAGGACGTCCCCGCGCACATCCGCGCAAAGTCCTGGACGGGCTGCGATCCTGCCTTCAGCCGTGCGCTTGCGCGCCAGGGCTGGCTCGGCCTCACGTTTCCGCGTGCCTACGGCGGCGCCGGGCGCAGCGCGTTTGCGCGCTACGTGCTGGTGGAAGAATTTCTCAACTCCGGCGCGCCCGTGGGCTCGCACTGGATCGCCGACCGACAAAGCGGCCCGCTGCTGCTCAAGTACGGCACTGAGGCGCAAAAGCAGTTCTACCTGCCCAGAATCTGCCGCGGCGAGGCCTTTTTTTGCATTGGCATGAGCGAGCCGGGCTCGGGCTCGGACCTGGCCAGCGTGCGCACGCGCGCCGAGCGCAACGCGCAGGGCTGGCTGCTCAACGGGCAAAAAATCTGGACCACGAACGCGCACAACTGCCACTACATGATCGCACTCGTGCGCACCAGCGGCACGCCGCAGGACAGGCACCAGGGGCTGTCGCAGCTCATCGTCGATCTGTCGCTGCCGGGCGTCACGGTGCGCCCGATCACCGACCTGGCCGGCGACCAGCATTTTTGCGAGGTGTTTTTCGACAATGTGCAGCTCGCGCCCGACGCGCTCGTGGGCGAGGAGGGCAAGGGCTGGGAGCAGGTCACGGCCGAGCTCGCGTTCGAGCGCAGCGGGCCCGAGCGCCTGTATTCGAGCATCGTGCTCTTCGACACCTGGCTCGCCTACGTGCGCACGCCCGCGGGCCACACGCCGGCGGCGCAGCGCCTGGCGGGCAAGATCATGAGCCAGCTCGCACCGCTGCGTGCGCTCTCGATCGCCGTGACGGAAAAGCTCACGCGCGGCGAGAGCCCCATCGTCGAGGCCGCGCTGGTCAAAGACCTGGGCACGGGCGTGGAGCAACTCATCCCCGCCGCGATCGCCGACGACCTGTTTGCGCGCAGCGACGCCGACGCGGTGCCGCTCGAGCTGCTGCAAACGCTCAACTACGTGACGCTGGTTGCGCCCTGCTACTCGCTGCGCGGCGGCACGCGCGACATCCTGCGCGGCATGATCGCGCGCGGCCTGGGGCTGCGCTGAGACGCCCTGGTGCGCACCCATCAAGCCCGTAGTTTTTGGGACATTTTCATATCGAATAGATAGCTGCTTGCGCTGACTGAACAAGCGCTGAAAGCATATTTCGCCTCATGGATTTTGCAATGTTTTCGATAGCATCTTCGACACCTTGCCCGAGGCGCCATGCACGAGAGGAGCCAGACCATGGATGATCTTTTTTCCGACGCCGTTGACCAATTGCTGAGCGCGCAATGCACGCCACAGGTGGTGCGCGCGATCGAAGCCGGCGGCGCGCACGCGGCGCTGTGGCAGCAGCTCGAAGACGCCGGCTTTGCCGACGCGCTCGTGCCCGAATCGGCAGGCGGCGCGGGCCTGTGCCTGGCCGACGTGCAAGGCGTGCTCGCGCAGTGCGGCGCACACGCGCTGCCGCTGCCGCTCGGTGAAACCCTGCTCGCCCGCGGCCTGCTCGCCGCGGCCGGCGTGGCGCGGCCCAAGGGCGCGATCACGCTCGCCGAAGCCAGTGACACCGGCGCGGGCACAGCTGCGGGCACAGCTGCGAGCACAACTGCGGGCGGCATGCTGCGCTGCACCAACGTGCGCCTGGGTGCGGTGGCCGACTGGGTGCTGGTGGCGCGCCTGGACAATCTGGGCAAGGGCGCATGCCGGCTGCTGCCCACGGCCGGTGCCGAGCGCCTGCCCGCAGGTTTTTGCCTGGACGCCACGCTGCAGTGGTCGGCCAGCGCGTGGGACGCGGCCACGCCCGTGCCCGGCACGCACGACCTGCGCACGCTGCAGGCCGCGCTCTACGCCGCGCAGATCGCGGGCGCGCTCATGACCGTGTTCACGCGCACGCTGCAGTACGCGAACGAGCGCCAGCAGTTCGGCAAGCCGATCGGCAAGTTCCAGGCCATACAGCACCAGCTCGCCGTGATCTCCGAGCACAGCTTCGCCGCGCGCATGGCCGCGCAGCTGGGTTTGCGCGCGCGTGGCGTGCAGCCCGAGCGCCTGCGCGCCGCCGTGGCCAAGGCGCGCACCAGCGAGGCCGCGCTCGAAGTCGCGGCGCTCGCCCACTCGATCCACGGCGCCATCGGCTTCACGGCCGAATTCGACCTGCAGCTCTACACGCGCCGCCTGCACAACTGGCGCCAGGCTGCGGGCTCCGAGTCGTACTGGCATGACGTCGTCGGCCAGGCGCTGCTCGCGCGCAGCGACGCGCTGAGCCTGGACTTGCTGCGCGCCGTGACCGACGTGGCTTGAGACGTTTTTACCCTTCAGCCTTTTACCAACCATCGCTTTCAGCTATCACACCATGAGCAATCCCTTCCTCAAGATCACGCGCGACGGCGCCATCGTCACGCTGACCATGAACCAGCCCGAGACACGCAACGCGCTCACGGGCAACAACGCCGTGGCCGAATTCGTGCAGGCCTGCGCCGACATCGCGCTCGACCGCAGCGTGCGCGTGGTCATCGTCACGGGCGCCGACCCGGCGTTCTGCTCGGGCGGCAACGTCAAGGACATGCTGCGCTTTCAAAGCCCCGACCTGCAGCCCGAGACCATCCGCGAGGAATACCGCAACGGCATCCAGCGCCTGCCCAAGGCGCTCTATAACCTCGACGTGCCCGTGATCGCCGCCGTCAACGGCCCCGCGATCGGTGCCGGGCTCGATCTGAGCTGCATGTGCGACATCCGCATCGCCTCGGAAAAGGCCACTTTTGCCGAGAGCTTCGTCAAGGTCGGCATCGTCCCCGGCGACGGCGGCGCCTGGCTGCTGCCGCGCGCCGTGGGCATGTCCAAGGCGGCCGAAATGGCCTTCACGGGCGAGGCGCTCGATGCGCAGCAGGCGCTGGCCTGCGGCCTGGTGTCGCGCGTGGTGCCGCACGAGCGCCTGCTGGACGAGGCGCTCGCGCTCGCGCGCAAGATCGCCGCCAACCCCGGCGGCGTGCTGCGCATGACCAAGCGCCTGCTGCGCGAGGGCGAACGCAGCTCGCTCGAATCGCTGCTCGAACTCTCGGCCGGCTACCAGGCGCTGGCCCACACCACCGCCGACCACCACGAGGCCGTGCGCGCCTTCATCGAAAAGCGCGCGCCGCGCTTTGCGGGCTGAGACGGTGTGGCGGCCTGGGCTCTGCCAGGCCAGGTAGGAATTGCGGGCCTGCTTGCTGCATAGCTGGCCAGCTCCTCGGTAAAATCGCGCCCCCGATTCCCTTACGGCCTGCGCGCCGC
>CAVPUD010000034.1:0-5735 GCA_963708545.1 uncultured beta proteobacterium
CCACCATTCGCTGGTCGATTGCTCAACGCGGAGGCAGCAATGGCGGGTTCTTGCCCGATCGGAGTCTTGGTTGCCAGCATCAACACTTCCTGCGAGGACTCGAACTCGAACCCAGGAAGTCCGAGCATGTTGGCCAGCACACGCAACACCTTCCAGGCCGGGCGAGTCTCGCCCAAAGGCCGCACCACCGCGTGAAAACTCTGCACGCGCCCTTCGGCATTCACAAAACTTCCAGAGGTTTCCGTGAACGGCGCGATAGGAAGCAGCACATCGCTGAATTCCATGTTTGCCTTGAAAGGGCTCATGGTTACGACCATGTCTGCCGAGCCCAATGCAGTGACGGCCTTTTCACCGGCTGCGGAATCGAACACGGGCTCGGTGTTCAGCAAAAGCGCGGCTTTCAACCCACCGGAGAGCATTTGCGCGGCATTTTGGCCGCCCTGCAATGGCTGGGCACGCACGAACTGGGCGCCCACGGTGTTGGCAGCTTCGGTCAAATAGCCGACCGATGCGCCTGTCTGTGTACCGATCCAGTGCGCAAGGGCCAACAAACGAGAGGCCTGCGCATGGTGCGCTGCGGCATTGCCCAGCAGCACGGCCTTGCGCTCGCCACCGCGCAGCGATTGCGCGATCGCTTGCGCTGTGGCATCAAAAGAAGCGCCTGCCCCTTCAGGCAGCGGAACCCCTTTTGCCTCGGCGATCGCCGCCGCCACCTGGGCCAATGCCTGCACCCAGTCGGCAGCCGGCTGCAGCAGCGTATGGGCCACCGGCATGGCCCAATCGTGCTGGTGCGCATGGATGGCGCTGACCACGCCGCCTTGGCGCGTTGCCTGGCGGATGCGCTGGGCGAAAAGGGGGTGGTCTTTGCGCAAGTTCGAACCGACGACCAAGACACGCTGCAGCTTCGAGAGCGATGCGATCGACGTGCCCAGCCAGCGCACCCCCGCGAAGGGCGGGAACTCCGCATGGCGCAAGCGATGGTCTATGTTGTCGCTGCCGAGCCCGCGCACGAACTCTGCGGCAAGATAAAGCTCTTCGAGCGTGCTGTGGGGGCTGACCAAAGCGCCTATGCTCGCGGCGCCGTGTTTTTTCTTGATGTCTTGCAGACCATTCGCCACGTATTCGAGCGCAGTCTGCCAGTTGACCTCTTTCCAGACACCACCCTGCTTGAGCATGGGCTGGGTCAAGCGCTCTGCACTGTTGAGTGCCTCGTAAGAAAAACGGTCACGGTCCGCAATCCAGCATTCGTTGACATCTTCGTTCTCGAAGGGAACGACGCGCATGACCTTGTGGTTTTTGACCTGCACGATCAGGTTTGCCCCAGTGGAATCGTGCGGGCTGATGGACTTGCGGCGCGAAAGCTCCCAGGTACGTGCGCTATAGCGAAACGGTTTGCTCGTCAAGGCGCCGACGGGGCAAATGTCTATCATGTTGCCCGACAGTTCCGAATCGACCGTTCTGCCAGACACCGTGGTGATTTCGGAATGCTCGCCGCGATGGATCATGCCCAGTTCCATGGCACCGGCGATTTCCTGGCCGAAGCGCACACAGCGCGTGCAATGGATGCAGCGGCTCATTTCCTCCATGGAGATCAGCGGCCCCACGTCCTTGTGGAACACCACGCGCTTTTCTTCCTGGTAGCGCGAGGCCGAGCCGCCATAGCCGACGGCCAGGTCTTGCAACTGGCATTCACCGCCCTGGTCGCAAATCGGGCAGTCGAGCGGGTGATTGATGAGCAAGAACTCCATCACGGCCTTTTGGGCCTTGATGGCCTTCTCGCTCGTGGTGCGCACGATCATCCCTTGCGTTACCGGCGTCGCGCACGCCGGCACAGGCTTGGGCGCTTTTTCCACGTCCACGAGGCACATGCGGCAATTGGCCGCGATCGAGAGCTTCTTGTGGTAGCAGAAATGGGGAATGTAGGTGCCCGCCTTTTCGGCCGCATGCATCACCATGCTGCCTTCGGCGACTTCCACTTTCTGACCGTCCAGTTCAATTTCAACCATATTCGTTCTCGCGATCAGGCAGACGCAGAGTTGACGGAAACAGCACCCTGCCCAGCCTTGTTGCGGATCTTTGCCTCAAACTCGGGACGGAAATGTTTGAGCATGGCGCGCACCGGCATGGCCGCAGCGTCGCCGAGCGCGCAAATCGTGCGGCCCATGATGTTTTCGCCGACCGAGTCGAGCAGTTCCAAGTCACCCTCGCGGCCTTGCCCTTTGTGGATGCGATCGACGATGCGCCACAGCCAGCCCGTACCCTCACGGCACGGCGTGCATTGGCCGCAGGATTCGTGGGCATAAAAGTAGGACAGGCGCAACAGGCTTTCGACCATGCAGCGTGTGTCGTCCATCACGATCACGGCGCCCGAGCCCAGCATGGAGCCGGCCTTGGAGATGGAGTCGTAGTCCATGGTGCACTCCATCATGATGGCTGCGGGCAGCACCGGTGCCGAAGATCCCCCCGGGATCACGGCCTTGAGCTGGCGCCCCTTGCGCACGCCGCCCGCCAATTCGAGCAGTTTGGCAAATGGCGTGCCGAGTGGAATCTCGTAATTGCCGGGATTTTCCACGTCGCCACTGACGGAAAAAATCTTGGTGCCGCCATTGTTGGGCTTGCCGCAGGCCAGGTAGGCTGCGCCACCATTGCGGATGATCCAGGGCACGGCCGCAAAGGTCTCGGTGTTGTTGATCGTCGTGGGCTTGCCGTACAGGCCAAAACTCGCGGGAAAAGGCGGCTTGAAGCGCGGCTGGCCTTTTTTGCCTTCGAGCGACTCGAGCAGGGCCGTTTCCTCGCCGCAAATATAAGCACCAAAACCATGCGCGGCGTGCAATTGGAAGCTGAAATCGCTGCCCAAAATGCGGTCACCGAGGTAGCCGGCGGCACGCGCCTCCTCGAGCGCAGCTTCAAAGCGCTCATACACCTGGAAAATCTCGCCGTGGATGTAGTTGTAGCCCACGCTGATGCCCATGGCATAGGCCGCGATGATCATGCCCTCGATGACGGTATGCGGGTTGTAGCGCAGGATGTCACGGTCTTTGCAGGTACCCGGCTCGCCTTCGTCGGAGTTGCACACCAGGTATTTTTGCCCCGGGAACTGGCGCGGCATGAAGCTCCACTTCAAGCCCGTGGGAAAGCCCGCACCACCGCGTCCGCGCAAGCCAGACTCCTTCATCGTGGCAATGACCTGGTCCTGCGTGAGCCCTTCGCCACCATCTTTGCCGAGAATCTTGCGCAAAGCCTGGTAGCCGCCGCGCGCCTCGTAATCCTTGAGGCTCCAGTTGCTGCCGTCCAGCCCGGCGTAAATCTGTGGATTGATGTGGCGCCCGTGAAAACAGGTCTGCACGCCGGTGGCCTGGAACTGCGCCAGAATTTGTGCTGCCGTGGTCATGGGCGCTCCTCGGCCTGGCGCAGGCCATCGATCAGTTGGTCGAGTTTTTCGTCGTCCATGAAGCTGCACATGGTGCGGTCGTTGACCAGCATCACGGGGGCGTCGGCGCATGCGCCCAGGCATTCGCATTGCTGCAGCGTGAACATGCCGTCGGCCGTGGTTTCACCCATCTGGATACCGAGTTTTTGCTCCAAATGGTGCAGCGCCTTGAGACCGTCGCGCAGTTGGCAGGGCAGATTCGTGCAGACGTTGAGCTTGAAGCGGCCCACCGGCGCCTGGTTGAACATGTTGTAGAAGGTGGTGACCTCGTGCACGGCGATGGTGGGCATGCCGAGGTATTCGGCCACGTCCTGCTCGGCTTCTGGGCTCACCCAGCCTTGCTCCTGCTGCACGATGGACAGGCAGGCCATCACGGCAGACTGCCTTTGCTCGGCGGGGTACTTGGCCACTTCGCGCGCAAAGCGGGCTTTGGTCGCTTCAGAAATCATCGGTCAATCTCTCCGAACACGATATCCAGGGTGCCAATGATGGCCACGGCGTCGGCAAGCATGTGGCCCCGCGCGATTTCGTCGAGTGCGGACAAATGCACGAAGCCCGGCGCGCGAATCTTCAGCCGGTAAGGCTTGTTGGCGCCGTCGCTTACGAGGTAGATGCCGAATTCGCCTTTGGGATGCTCGACGGCCGCATAGGCCTCGCCTTCGGGCACGTGGAAACCTTCGGTGAAGAGCTTGAAGTGGTGGATCAGCTCTTCCATGTTGGACTTCATGGCCTCGCGCGACGGTGGGGCCACCTTGTGGTTGTCGGTGATCACCGGGCCGGGGTTGGCGCGCAGCCAATCGACGCACTGCTTGATGATGCGGTTGGACTCGCGCATCTCCTGCACGCGCACGAGGTAGCGGTCGTAGCAGTCGCCCGTCTTGCCCACGGGAATATCGAAATCCATGCGCTCATAGACTTCATAGGGCTGCTTTTTGCGCAAGTCCCAGGCGATGCCGGAGCCACGCAGCATGGGGCCGGTCATGCCTAGATTGAGCGCACGTTCGGGTGTGACGACGCCTATGCCGACGGTGCGTTGCTTCCAGATGCGGTTGTCGGTGAGCAGGGTTTCGTATTCATCGACGCACTTCGGAAAGCGCTGCGTGAAATCATCGATGAAGTCGAGCAAGGAGCCTTGGCGATTACGGTTGAGTTCCGCGAGTTCTTTGGGACCTTTGATCTTGCTTATTTTGTATTGCGGCATGCTGTCTGGCAGGTCGCGGTAAACGCCGCCAGGGCGGAAGTACGCCGCGTGCATGCGTGCGCCGGACACGGCCTCGTACATGTCGAACAGGTCTTCGCGCTCGCGGAAGGTGTAGATCAGGATCGTGGAGCTACCGCAGTCGTTGCCGTGCGAACCCAGCCACATCAGGTGGTTCAACAGGCGCGTGATTTCGGCGAACATCACGCGGATGTATTGCGCACGCAGCGGCACCTCTATGCCGAGCAGCTTTTCGATCGCCATGCAGTAGGCGTGCTCGTTGCACATCATGGACACGTAATCGAGCCGGTCCATGTAGGGTAGCGACTGGATGAACGTCTTGTGTTCAGCGAGCTTTTCCGTCGCGCGGTGCAGCAGGCCGATATGCGGGTCGGCGCGCTGCACGACCTCGCCGTCGAGTTCGAGCACGAGACGCAACACGCCGTGCGCTGCCGGGTGCTGGGGGCCGAAGTTCAGGGAATAGTTTTTGATTTCAGCCATGGTGGATCACAAACGGCGCGCCGCACCCAAGCCGGCGTATTTGTCTTCACGGACGATGCGCGGCGTGTTTTCGCGCGGCTCGATCGAGACAGGCTCATAGACCACCCGGCGCCGCTCCTCGTCGTAGCGCATTTCGACATGCCCCGAAAGAGGGAAATCTTTGCGAAATGGATGCCCGGCAAAACCGTAATCGGTGAGGATGCGGCGCAAGTCATCGTGCCCTTCGAAGACGATGCCGAATAGGTCGAACGCCTCACGCTCGAACCAGTTGGCCGAAGCCCACAATTGCGAGACCGAGGGCAGCACCGGCAGATCGTCGTCCGGGCACCGCACCTTGACGCGCACGCGCTGGTTCAGGCTCAGCGACAACAAATGCACCACGACGCCGAAGCGCGGGCTTTCTTGCCCTGCAAAGTCTGCATAGTCCATGCCGCACAAGTCTATGAGCTGCTCGAAACGGCAGCTTTCGGCGTCGCGCAGGCGCTGCATCACACCAAGATAGTCGGCAGCCGCCACATGCACCGTGACCTCTCCGAGGCGAGTGCAAATGCTGCGTGCAGCGTCGCCCAGCACATTGGCGATGGCTTCCTGGAGCTGTTCGGGCCG
>CAVPUD010000035.1:0-5476 GCA_963708545.1 uncultured beta proteobacterium
TAAGATCGTGCTGCTGCGCAGCCTCTACCAGCCGAACGAAAAGCTCGTCGAGCTCCTGCTCGCGGCGCAGACCGCGCGTGCGCTCGGTGCCAGGCGCATCGTCCTCGTCGCGCCCTACCTTGGCTACATGCGGCAGGACAAAGCCTTCACCCCCGGCGAGGCCGTGAGCCAGCAGATCGTGGGGCGCTTTCTCGCGGGCCTGTGCGACGCGCTCATCACCGTCGATCCGCACCTGCACCGCGTGGCGCGGCTGCAAGATGCCGTGCCCGTGCCCGTGGCCGTGGCGCTGAGCGGCGCCGAGGCGCTGTCCGACCTCGTCGCGCAGCGCCGCCCCGGCGCCTTGCTCGTCGGGCCCGATGCCGAATCCGCGCAGTGGATCGCCCAGGCCGCCGCGCGCCACGGCTTTGCGCATGCCGTGTGCACCAAAGAGCGCCACGGCGACCGCGACGTGCGCATCCGCTTGCCGGCGCTCGCGCCGCACGCCATCGAAGGCCGCGCCGTGGTGCTGCTCGACGACGTGGCCAGCACCGGCCACACGCTGGCCCAGGCCGCGCGCCTGCTGCGCGCCGCCGGCGCCGCTTCGGTCGATGTGGCCGTGACGCACGCGCTGTTTGCGGGCGACGCGCTGCACACGCTTGCCGACGCCGGCGTCGGCGAGGTCTGGAGCACAGACTGCATCCCACACCCGAGCAACGCCGTCTCCATGGCCGGGCCGCTGGCGCGGGCGCTGCGGGAGGCGCTGCAGGTCGGGCTGGGCCCTGCGGACAGGCCGTGAGCAAGTCCAGCGATGCCGTATGCGCCGGTGCATGAAACGCCTTTTTGCGTACTTTGGGCGTATCGACGCCGAAACCTTGGTCGAGGTGGAACGCTGCCTGGCCGTGTTTCTGGGCAACGCAAAATGAGCGGCGCAAAATTTTGACAACCCATTTCTCTCCATGCTCCTAGACGCCTCCACTTCCCAACTCGTCCTGGTGGACTACCAAGAACGCCTGATGCCCGCCATCTTTGAAGGCGCCGCCGTGCTGGCGCGCGCGCGGCTGCTTGCGCAGGTGGCGCGGCGCTTGCAAGTGCCCGTGTGGGGCACCGAGCAAAACCCCTCGCGCCTGGGCGCGAACGACGCCGCGCTGCGCGCGCTGTGCCAGCAGACCCTCGCCAAGATGCACTTCAGCGCGGTCGAAGAAGGCCTGGGCGAGTGGCTGCGCCCGCCCGCCAAAGCCCCCGCGGGCAACGCGCGCAGCCTGCCGCGGCATCTGCAAAAACCGCAGCAGGCCGCGCCCGCGCGCGGCAGCATCGTCATTGCGGGCTGCGAGGCGCATGTGTGCCTGCTGCAAACCGCGCTCGACCTGATCGAAGACGAATTCGAGGTCTGGGTCGTCACCGACGCCTGCAGCTCGCGCACCGAGCGCAACCGCGACGCCGCCTTCGACCGCCTCGCCGGCGCCGGCGCGGAACTCGTCACTACCGAAATGGTGGCTTTCGAATGGCTGCGCAGTTGCGAGCACCCGGCGTTCAAGGAGTTGCTGCCCTGGCTCAAGGACAGCGGGCAGTAAAGGGCGGCAGCTTGGGTTTCGCTGGCAATACGTCCTGTGCGGTCAAGCCCGGCTGGAGGATAGAGGGTGGATTGAGGGCCTTACTCTTCGCCTTGCGCTTTTTGGGGTAAGCACCAGCCAAAAAATGTCCCGATCTCTGCGCGCTGGCGCATGGCGTCGTCCCAGCCGAGCGCCATCAGCGCCTGGGTGTAGCCGGGCTCGAACAGCAGGTAGCGTCTGGCATAACCAGCGCAGAGTGTGCCCGCTCAGCCCGCCAGGCTCTCCCAGCGCTCGAGCGCGACCATGAGCTCGTCTTCGATCGCGCTGATGCGCGTGAGTGCGGCGGCGGCGCGGGCCGGGTCGCGCGTGTAGAGGCTGCCGTCGGCGAGCTCGTCCTGCAGCGCTTTTTGCTCGGCTTCGAGCGCGCTGATGCGCTCTGGCAGTTGCTCGAGTTCGCGCTGGTCTTTGTAGCTCAGCTTCTTTTTCAGTAGCTGCTCGCGCTTGCTGGATGCGCCTTGAGGGGCAATTTCATTCGAATTTCTGGAGGCGCCGCCGGAGCCGGCCGCCGGGGCCGCCGCCGCCGCTGGTGCCAGCGCGCGGCTGCGCTGCGACTGCTGCAGCCAGTCCTGCACGCCGCCTTCGTACTCGCGCCAGCGGCCTTCGCCCTCGTAGGCGATGGTGCTGGTGACCACGTTGTCCAAAAAGGTGCGGTCGTGGCTCACGAGGAACACCGTGCCCTCGTAGCGCGCGAGCAGGTCTTCGAGCAGCTCCAGCGTGTCGATGTCGAGGTCGTTGGTGGGCTCGTCGAGCACGAGCACGTTCGCGGGCCGCGCAAACAAGCGCGCGAGCAGCAGGCGGTTGCGCTCGCCGCCCGAGAGCGAGCGCACGGGCGAGTGCGCGCGCGCCGGCGCGAACAGAAAGTCGCCGAGGTAGCTTTTGACGTGCTTGCGCTGGCCGCCGATCTCTATCCACTCGCTGCCCGGGCTGATGAAGTCTTCGAGCGTGGCGTCGAGGTCGAGCGCGGCGCGCATCTGGTCGAAGTAGGCCACCTGCAGGTTCGCGCCGCGGCGCACCTGGCCCGCGTCGGGCTGCAACTCGCCGAGGATGAGCTTGAGCAAGGTCGTTTTGCCCGCGCCGTTCGGGCCTATCAGCCCGACCTTGTCGCCGCGCAGGATGAGCGCGCTGAAGTCGCGCACCACGCAGCGCGTGCCAAACGACTTGGACACGCCTTGCAGCTCGGCCACGATCTTGCCCTGGTAGCCGCCGCTGCCGCTGGCCGCGTCCATGCGCACGTTGCCCACGGCCTCGCGCCGGGCCTGGCGGCGCGCGCGCAGCTGTTCCAGGCGGTGGATGCGGCTCTGGCTGCGCGTGCGGCGCGCCTCCACGCCTTTGCGCACCCAGACTTCCTCTTGCGCGAGCAGCTTGTCGGCCTTCGCGGCGATCGTCGCCTCCTGCGCCAGCTGCTCCTCTTTTTGTTGCTGGTAGCGCGCGAAATTGCCGGGGTAGGAGCGCAATTGGCCGCGGTCGAGCTCGACGATGCGCGTGGCGATGCGGTCCAGAAAGGCGCGGTCGTGCGTGATCGTGACCACGCTGCCGGGGAAGGCGAGCAGCAGCTCTTCGAGCCACTCGATCGCGGCGATGTCGAGGTGGTTGGTGGGCTCGTCGAGCAGCAGCACGTCGGGCCGCGCCACCAGCGCCTGCGCAAGCGCGACGCGCTTTTGCATGCCGCCCGAGAGCGTGGCGATGTGTGCCTCGGGCTCCAGCTGCAGGCGCTGCAGGGTCTCTTGCACGCGCTGCTCCCAGTTCCAGCCGTCGTGCTGCTCTATGAACGATTGCAGCGCGTCCAGGTCCACCCCGGCTTCGTGCGCCAGGTAGCGCTCGCGCGCGGCGATCACGTCGCGCAGGCCGGCCGCGGCGGCGCTGAAGATGGTGTCGTGCGCGTCCAGCTGCGGCTCCTGCGCCACGTAGGCCACGCGCAGGCCTTGCTGCACCTGCAGCGTGCCGTCGTCGGGCTGCATCAGGCCGCCGAGGATTTTCAGCAGCGAGGACTTGCCCGCACCGTTGCGTCCGATCAAGCCCACGCGCTCGCGCGCTTCGAGGGCAAAGTCTGCGTGGTCCAGCAAGGCCACGTGCCCGAAGGCGAGCTGTGCGTTCAATAAGGTGATCCATGCCATGGGCCGCGATTATCCAGGCCGCGCTACCATGCCCGCCATGCAAGACAGCCAAGACCTGACGACGCGCCTCATCCACCACCCTTACACGCCGCCACCGGGCTTTGCCGCGCCGCAGCCGGGCGTGTTCAAGGCCTCGACGGTGATCTTCCCGAACGTGGCTGCGCTGCGCACGCGTGAGTGGAAGGACAAAAGCGGCTACACCTACGGCCTGCACGGCACGCCCACCACCTTCACGCTCGAAGAGCGCCTGTGTACGCTCGAAGGCGGCTTGCAGTGCCTACTCGTGCCCAGCGGCCTGGCGGCCATCGGCACCGTGGGTCTGGCGCTGCTGCAGCCGGGCGACGAGGTGCTGATCCCCGACAACGCCTACGGCCCGAACAAGGAGTTTGCGCGCGGCGAGCTTGCGCGCTTTGGCGTGCGCTACCGCCTGTACGACCCGCTAGCCGTGGCCGACTTTGCCGCGCAGATCACCCCGGCCACGCGCCTGGTGTGGCTCGAAGCGCCGGGGTCGGTCACGATGGAGTTCCCCGACCTGCCCGCGCTGGTGCGCATCTGCCGCGCGCACGGCGTGTGCTGCGCGCTCGACAACACCTGGGGCGCGGGGCTGGCGTTTGCGCCGTTTGATTTGCTGCGCGACGGCGGCAGCCTGGGCGTGGACATCTCGATCCATGCGCTGACCAAGTACCCGAGCGGCGGTGGCGACGTGCTCATGGGCAGCATCGTCACGCGCGATGCGGCGCTGCACCAGCGGCTGCAGCGCACGCACATGCACCTGGGGCTGGGCGTGGGCGCGAACGACGCCGAGGCCGTGCTGCGCGCGCTGCCGAGCCTTGCGCTGCGCTACCGCGCGCACGACGTGGCCGCACGCACGCTCGCGCGCTGGCTCGCACAGCAAAGCCAGGTGGTGCAGGTGCTGCACCCGGCGCTGCCGGGCGCGCCGGGGCACGCGCACTGGCGCGCGCTGTGCGCCGGCACACATGCCGCAGGGCAGGGTGCTATGAAGGAAGGAGCTGCCAGCGCTTATCCAGGCTTGTCTGCGGGCATTTTCAGCATCATTTTCGACGCGCGCTACCGCGCCGAGCAGGTCGATGCCTTTTGCGTCGATACCAGCACTCTCCACAGCCGGTCGGCACCCTACGATCTCGTGAAGACGATGCGCGCCTCCATTCTGGTGCTGGGGCCGCTGCTGGCCCGCTACGGCGAGGCTCGGGTTTCCTTCCCCGGGGGCTGCGCCATCGGCAGTCGCCCGGTCGATCAGCACTTGCGCGGTCTCGAGGCGCTGGGCGCCGAGATCGAAATCGACGGCGGTTACATCAATGCCCGCGCCCGTGGCCGGCTGCGGGGCGCGCACATCCTGATGGACATGGTCACGGTGGGCGGTACCGAGAACCTGATGATGGCGGCGAGTCTCGCCAGTGGCCGCACCGTCATCGAAAACGCCGCGCGTGAACCGGAGATCGTGGATCTTGCCAACTGCATCAACACCCTGGGGGGCGACGTGCGGGGCGCGGTACTCGATACCCTCACCATCGAGGGTGTGGAACACCTCCATGGCGGCAGCTACACCATCATGCCGGATCGCATCGAAACCGGAACCTGATCCTGGCGGCGGCGGCGGCGACCCGGGGCCGGATCAGGCTGGAAAGTTATCGATCCGCACCTGCTCGAAGCCGTGCTGCTCAAGCTCGAGGAGGCGGGCGCGCGGATCACCTCCGGCGGCGACTGGATCGAGCTCGATATGTGCGGCAAACAGCCCCGCGCCGTGCATTTGGC
>CAVPUD010000036.1:0-35675 GCA_963708545.1 uncultured beta proteobacterium
CCCAGGGCCTCTTGGGTGCGGCGGCCGGCGTCGGGGCGGTGTTCGGCGCAGCGTTGGGCGCCGCTGCCGGCTTGGCGGGCGCAGCCTGGCCGGGGCTTTGCGGCGCGGCGTAGCGCTGCGTCACGTTGCTCGACTGTTTGCCCACCGAACGCCCGCCACCCAGGCGCGCGGCGTCGGCGTTGGCATGTGCGGCAGCCAGGGCCAGCACCAGAATCCAGGACCATCGTTTCATGTTCATCGTCTCCATCGGTTGCGTCGTTGCGGCAGTCATAAAAACACGACTTACGCAAATCGGGGTGAGGCAAGTGGTTCGCCCCATGGCAAAACACCTCGCTGCATCCTTGTTTGCGTAAGTCCAGAAAAAAATGGCTCAGCCTCTCAGCACTTGATTCCAACATGCAAAGCCACTATGCCGCCCGTGAGGTTGTGATAGTCCACATGGCCAAAGCCATTTTGTTGCATCAGGGCTTTGAGCTCCTCTTGCCCCGGGTGCATGCGGATCGATTCGGCCAGGTAGCGGTAGCTGGCCTCGTCGCCCGCCACCCACTTGCCCAGGCGCGGCAGCACCTGGAACGAATACCAGTCGTAGAGCTTTTCGAGCGGCTGCGCCACCTTGGAAAACTCCAGCACCAGCAGCTTGCCGCGCGGCTTGAGCACGCGGCACATCTCGGCCAGGGCGCGCTCCTTGTGCGTCATGTTGCGCAGACCGAAGGCGACGCTCACGCAATCGAACTGCGCGTCGGCAAAGGGCAGCTGCTCGGCGTCGCAGACCAGCGTGGGCAGCACCACGCCGGCGTCGAGCAGGCGGTCGCGCCCGGTGCGCAGCATGGCTTCGTTGATGTCGGTGTGCACCACGCGGCCCGTGGGCCCCACTTTTTTGGCGAACGCCAGCGCCAGGTCGCCCGTGCCGCCGGCGATGTCGAGCACCTGCTGGCCGGGGCGCGGGTTGGCCACCATCACGGTGTAGGCCTTCCAGGCGCGGTGCAGGCCCGCGGACATGAGGTCGTTCATGAGGTCGTAGCGCGGCGCAACCGCGTCGAACACGCGGCGCACGCGGCGCGCCTTTTCCTGCTCCTCGACCGATTCGAATCCAAAATGGGTAGTGCTCATGGGACGGGCATGTTAGGCGCTCTGCCGCGCGGCGTACAGCGACAACCCTCTACGGGCGCGGGGCATGTTCACTGCTGAAATCGGCTCTTCGCAACAATTCTTTGCAAAAATGAGCCCTTGCGCCCATGTATCAAGCGCTGGCAGCTATTGATTTCGATGCTGATGGGCAGCGCGGGAGATTCCGCGCAAAGCCAATGCAGCGCCCGGCACGTCAGGCGAGGCACTGCGCAAGCCGCGCCGCCATGTCCTGCTCGAGCGCCGCGCGCCGTGCCAGCAGCGCGGCTTCGTGCTCGGGCGCACGCGCACGCAGCGGCTGCGCCCAGACGGGGCCAGGGAAGTGGCTGTCCCAGGCAAAGCGCGCGATCACGTGCCAGTGCAGATGCGGCACCTGGTTGCCGAGTGCGGCCAGGTTGATCTTGGTGGGTGCGAGGTGCGCGCGCAAGGCTTCCTCGACCAGAGCCACGGCCCGCATGCAGTGCGCACGCTGCGCGGGCTGGAGGTCGGTGAACTCGGCCACGTGCGCATTCCAGACCACACGGTAAAAGGCCGGAAAGCCGGATTCGTCGGCGCGGATCACGCGCAGCTCGCCGCCGCGCCAGACGCGCGCGCCGCCCTCTTCTGCGCACAAGGCGCAGGCCGCCGCAGCGGCGCCGGGCAAGGCTTGCGTGCCCAGCGCGGCGCTCATACCAGCACCCGCTCTATCCCGCCCTGGTTCGCGCGCTCCACGTACTCGGGCAACCAGTTTTCGCCGAGGATGGCGCGCGCCATCTCGATCACGATGTAGTCGGCTTCGAGCAGGCCGTTTTGCAGGTCGTCCTGGTAGCGGCTCAGGCCCTGCAGGCAGCTCGGGCAGCTCGTGAGGATTTTGAGGTTGCCGCTCTGGGCCACGGCGCCGGCCCCGGCGCCCGATTCCTGCATGCGTGCACGCAGCTGGGCCTCGCCCTTCTGGATTTCTTCCTGCTTGCGAAAGCGCACCTGCGTGGCCACGTCGGGGCGCGTCACGCCCAGCGTGCCCGATTCGCCGCAGCAGCGCTCGCTCTTGAGCACCTGTTCGCCGAGCAGCGACTTCACGGTCTTGAGCGAATCCTGCAGCTTCATGGGGTTGTGGCAGGGCTCGTGGTAGAGGTAGGCGTTGCCGCCCGGCAGGGTGATGCCTTTTTCGAGCAGGAATTCGTGGATGTCGATGATGCGGCAGCCCGGGAAGATCTTGTCGAACTGGTAGCCCTGCAGCTGGTCGTAGCAGGTGCCGCAGCTCACGACCACGGTTTTGATGTCGAGGTAGTTGAGCGTGTTGGCCACGCGGTGGAACAGCACGCGGTTGTCGGTGATCATCTTCTCGGCGCGGTCGAACTGGCCGCTGCCGCGCTGCGGATAGCCGCAGCACAGGTAGCCGGGCGGCAGCACGGTCTGCACGCCCGCGTGCCACAGCATGGCTTGCGTGGCCAGGCCCACCTGGCTGAACAGGCGTTCGGAGCCGCAGCCGGGGAAATAAAACACCGCCTCGGTATCCACCGTCGTGGTGGCCGGGTTGCGAATGATGGGAACGTAGTTTTTGTCCTCGATGTCGAGCAGCGCGCGGGCCGTCTTCGTGGGCAGGTTGCCGGGCAGCTTTTTGTTCACGAAGTGGATCACCTGCTCACGCAGCGGCGCGGGCCCCACGGTGGCGGGCGGACGCGCGGTCTGCTTGCGCCCCAGGCTGCGCAGCGCATCCACGGCCAGGCGCTGCGCCTTGAAGCCCCAGTTCACCATGGCGCCACGCAGCAGCTTGATGGTGTCTGGGTTGGTGGCGTTGAGCATGGCCATGGCCAGCGCATTGCCGGGGCGCCAGCTCTTTTGCCCCATCTTGCGCAGCAGGTTGCGCATGTTCATGGTGACGTCGCCGAAGTCGATATTCACGGGGCACGGCGCGAGGCACTTGTGGCACACGGTGCAGTGGTCGGCCACGTTCTCGAACTCCTGCCAGTGTTTGATCGAGATGCCGCGGCGCGTCTGCTCCTCGTACAAAAAAGCTTCGATCAGCAGCGAGGTCGCAAGAATCTTGTTGCGCGGGCTGTAGAGCAGATTGGCGCGCGGCACGTGCGTGGCGCACACGGGCTTGCACTTGCCGCAGCGCAGGCAGTCCTTGACGCTGTCGGCGATCGCGCCAATGTCGCTTTGCTGCATGATCAGCGACTCGTAGCCCATAAGGCCGAAGCTCGGCGTGTAGGCGTTGGTCAGGTCGGAGTGCAGCACCGCGCCGGGCGCCGGATTTTGCGCAGAATTCTGAGACAAATTGGCGCCTAGCGCCCGTCCATCCTGCGTAAGCAGCTCTTTATTCCGCAGCAGCTTGCCGCGGTTGAAACGCCCCTGCGGGATCGACCTTTTGCTTGTATTCGGCAAACGGGCGCAGCTCTTCGTCGGTCAGGAACTCGATCTTGGTGATGCCTATGCCGTGCTCGCCCGAAATCACGCCGCCCAGGCTGCGCGCGAGCCGCATGATGCGTGCCACGGCCTCGTGCGCGGTCTGCAGCATCTCGTAGTCGTCGCTGTTCACGGGGATGTTGGTGTGTACGTTGCCGTCGCCCGCGTGCATGTGCAGCGCCACCCACACGCGGCCCTTGAGCACGCGCCGGTGGATGGCCTCGACTTCGTCGAGGATGGGCTGGAACGCTGCACCCGTGAAAATCGCACGCAGCGGCGCGCGCAGCTGCTTTTTCCAGCTCGCGCGCAGGCGGTGGTCTTGCAACTGCGCAAACAACGTATCGAGGTCGCGCAGCCACTCCATCCACTGCGCGCGCACCTCGGCAATCAGCGCGAGCGCCTGCGCCACGCGGTCTTCGAGCAGCTCGGCGGGCGGGATTTCGCCGGCCTCGTCGCTGCGGCCCAGCGGCAGCTCGCCGCGCGCAAAAAAGGCTTGGAGCGCGTCGCACAGCTTGATCTTGTTGCGCAGCGACAGCTCGATGTTGATGCGCTCTATGCCGTCGGTGTATTCGGCCATGCGCGGCAGCGGAATCACCACGTCCTCGTTGATCTTGAAGGCGTTGGTGTGGCGGCTGATCGCGGCCGTGCGCTTGCGGTCCAGCCAGAACTTCTTGCGCGCCTCGGGGCTCACGGCGACAAAGCCTTCGCCCAAGCGCGAGTTGGCGATGCGCACGACCTCGCTGGTCACGCGCGCCACGGCGTCCGGGTCGTCGCCCGCGATGTCGCCAAACAGCACCATCTTGGGCAGTCGCCCGCCGTGCTTTTTGCTCTTGGTGGCGTAGCCCACGGCCTTCAGATACCGATCGTCGAGGTGCTCCAGCCCCGCGAGCACCACGCCCGAGCGCTTTTGCTCGGCGAACATGAAGTCCTTGATCTCGACGATGCTGGGCACGGCGTCGCGCGCGTTGCCGAAAAACTCCAGGCACACCGTGCGCGTGTGCGCCGGCATGCGGTGCAGCACCCAGCGCGCACTCGTAATCAGGCCGTCGCAGCCTTCCTTTTGCACCCCCGGCAGGCCCGCGAGGAACTTGTCCGTCACGTCCTTGCCCAGCCCCTCTTTGCGGAACACCGCGCCGGGGATTTCGAGCTGCTCGGTGCGCACGGGCGTCTTGCCGTCGGCCGCAAAATAACGCAACTCGAAGCGCGCCACGTCCACGTCGTGGATCTTGCCCAGGTTGTGCCCCAAGCGCGTGACCTCGAGCCACTGCGCCTGCGGCGTCACCATGCGCCAGCTCACGAGGTTGTCGAGCGCCGTGCCCCACAGCACGGCCTTCTTGCCGCCCGCGTTCATCGCGATGTTGCCGCCTATGCACGAAGCCTCGGCGCTGGTCGGATCGACCGCAAACACCCGCCCCGCGCGCTCGGCCATATCGGCCACGCGCTGCGTGACCACGCCGGCCTCGGTCCACACGGTGGGCACCTCACGCTCCAGACCGGGCAGGCGCAGCATCTCCACGCCCGACATGGCCTCGAGCTTTTCCGTGTTGATCACCGCACTCAGCGGCGTCAGCGGCACTGCGCCGCCCGTGTAGCCCGTGCCGCCGCCGCGCGCAATGATGGTCAGGCCCAGCTCTATGCAGCCTTGCACCAGCGCGGCCATCTCGGCCTCAGTGTCGGGCGTGAGCACGACGAACGGATATTCGACACGCCAATCGGTCGCGTCGGTCACATGGCTCACGCGCGAGAGGCCGTCGAATTTGATGTTGTCGCGCGCCGTGCAGCGCCCCAGCGTGCGCAGCACCTTGCGGCGCAGCTGCACCGCCTGCGCGAGCTGCGCATCGAAGCGCACCACGGCCTGCGTCGCCGCCTGCACGAGCTCGCCCACCATGCGGTCGCGCTCGGCGTCCTCGCCCGGCGTGCGGCGCTTTTCGACCTCGGCGAGGCGATGCCGCAGCGCATCGACGAGCAGCTTGCGCCGCGCCGGGTTGTCCATCAGGTCGTCTTGCAGGTAGGGATTGCGCTGCACCACCCAGATGTCACCGAGCACCTCATAGAGCATGCGCGCCGAGCGCCCCGTGCGCCGCTCCTTGCGCAGTTGATCGAGCACGCTCCAGGCCGCAGAGCCGAGCAGCCGGATCACGATCTCGCGGTCGGAGAACGAGGTGTAGTTGTAGGGGATTTCACGCAAGCGTTGGGCCTCGCCAGCCTGCGCCTGCAGTTGCGTCAACGCGATCGGAACGTTCATGGAGGATAGACCTGGAGCGGACGCCAAGCGCCCATGAGCTTCGGGGCGCAGATTCTATGCGAGGGGGTTTGCCGGTGCCTGCGGCAGCGCAGCCGCCGTAGGGCTTGTGGGGTTGTCGTGGGAGAGGGCTGCGGGCGTTTTGTGCATGACTTGTGCTTCGAATGTTCAACCCAGCATTGTTCATTCAGGACGCGGGATGATGGCGAGGCGGCTGACGAGGCAGTTTGGTCGCTGGTGAGCAAGTTCATGGCCAGTGCCATGGACGCCGAAGCAGCGGCGAAAATGGCCGCAGGCGGCCAGCCTGCGACTTCCCATCACGCCCGAATGGGCGATTTGCGAAGGCCAGCGCTACCTCATCAACGTGGCAGATCGCTCGAACCCATCAGATAGGCATCAACGGCGCGTGCCGCTTGCCGGCCTTCGCGCGTCGCAGGCGGCCAGCCTGCGACTTCCCATCACGCCCGAATGGGCGATTTGTGAAGGCCAGCGCTACCTCATCAACGTGGCAGATCGCTCGAACCCATCAGATAGGCATCAACGGCGCGCGCCGCTTGCCGGCCCTCGCGAATCGCCCACACCACCAAACTCTGCCCCCGCCGCATGTCGCCCGCGGCGAACACCTTGGGGACGTTGGTTGCGTAACCGCCTTGTTCGTCGGTCGTGGCCTTGGCGTTGCCGCGGGCGTCTTTTTCGACGCCGAAGGCTTCGAGCACGGCAGACACGGGGCCCATAAAGCCCATGGCGAGCAGCACGAGGTCGGCGGGATAGACCTTTTCGGTGCCGGGCACTTCGACCATCTTGCCGTCTTTCCATTCGACATGCACGGTCTTGACGCCCGTCACCTTGCCCTTATCGCCGAGGAATTCCTTGGTGGCGATGGCGAATTCGCGCGTGCAGCCTTCTTCGTGGCTGGAGCTCGTGCGCAGCTTGATCGGCCAGTAGGGCCAGACCAGGGGTTTGTTCTCTTGCTCGGGCGGCATGGGCATGAGCTCGAACTGCGTCACGCTGGCCGCGCCGTGGCGCTTGCTCGTGCCCACACAGTCGCTGCCGGTGTCGCCGCCGCCGATCACGATCACGTGCTTGCCGTCGGCGCGAATCTGGTGCTTGAGCTTGTCGCCGGCATTGACCTTGTTTTGCTGCGGCAAAAACTCCATCGCGAAATGGATGCCGTCGAGCTCGCGCCCGGGCACGGGCAGGTCGCGCGACTGCTCGGCGCCGCCGGCGAGCAAGATGGCATCGAAGTCTGGCGCAGCTGCTCGGGCGCCACGGTTTCTTTGGCGCAGTTGAGAATTTTGGCGCCCTTGCCCAGCCCGTCCTTGGGCGCGCCCACGAACACGCCCGTGCGCACCTGCACGCCCTCGGCCTGCATCTGCTGCACACGGCGGTCGATGTGCGATTTTTCGAGCTTGAAGTCGGGGATGCCGTAGCGCAGCAGGCCGCCGATGCGGTCGTTCTTTTCAAACAGGGTGACCTCGTGCCCGGCGCGCGCGAGCTGCTGCGCAGCGGCGAGGCCCGAGGGGCCTGAGCCGACCACGGCGACTTTCTTGCCCGTTTTGCGCCTGGGCGGCTGCGGCTGCACCCAGCCCTCGGCCCAGGCGCGGTCGATGATGGCGTGCTCTATGCTCTTGATGCCGACGGGTCGTTGTTGATGTTGAGCACGCACGCAGCCTCGCAGGGCGCGGGGCAGATGCGGCCGGTGAACTCGGGAAAGTTGTTGGTGCTGTGCAGCACCTCGATCGCGCGCTGCCACTGGCCGCGATAGACCAGGTCGTTGAAGTCCGGGATGATGTTGTTGACCGGGCAGCCGTTGTTGCAAAACGGTGTGCCGCAGTCCATGCAGCGCGCGCCTTGCACCTTGGCCTCTTCTTCATTGAGGCCGATGACGAATTCGCGGTAGTGCTTCAAGCGCTCGGGAACGGGGCGGTAGCCTTCTTCGAGCCGCTCGTATTCCATGAAGCCGGTGGTTTTTCCCATGTTGGTGTCCTTGTGCAGAGGGTGTGGTGCAAAGAGGTGCCGGCCTGCGGTCACTTCGCGCTCACCGCTTCTTTTTTAGTAGCTGCTTGCGCTTGTCTGGCGGTCTCTTCAAACGCTTTTCGCTCATGAATTTCGGCCAGCGCGCGGCGGTACTCGGTCGGGAAGACCTTGACGAACTTGCCGCGTGCGGCGCTCCACTGGTCGAGCAGTTCGCGTGCGCGCTTGCTGCCGGTCCAGCGGTTGTGCTCTTCGAGCAGCTTCTTGAGCTGCGCCTCGTCGGTCTGGCCACGGTGCCAGATGGCGCGCGGCATGGTCGCTAGCTGCTCCTCGCTGGGCAGCACGCGCTCGAGCGTGACCATGGCCAGGTTGCAGCGGCTTGCGAACTGGCCATCCTCGTCATACACGTAGGCCACGCCGCCGCTCATGCCGGCCGCAAAGTTGCGCCCCGTCTTGCCGAGCACCACGACGGTGCCGCCGGTCATGTATTCGCAGCCGTGGTCGCCCGTGCCCTCGACGACTGCGGTGGCGCCCGACAGGCGCACGGCAAAGCGCTCGCCCGCGACACCGCTGAAGAAAGCCTCGCCGCTCGTGGCGCCGTAGAGCACGGTGTTGCCGACGATGATGTTGCGCGTGGCCTCGCCGCGGAAGTCCAGGCTCGGGCGCACGACCACACGCCCGCCCGAGAGGCCCTTGCCCGTGTAGTCGTTGGCGTCGCCGATCAGGTACAGCGTGATGCCGTTCGTGAGGAAGGCACCGAACGATTGCCCGCCCGTGCCCTCGAGCTGGATGCGGATGGTGTCGTCGGGCAGCCCTTCGGGGTGCACGCGCGTGACGGCGCCCGAGAGCATCGCGCCCACGCTGCGGTTGACGTTGCGCACGGCCTCGATGAACTGTACGCGCTCGCCTTTGTCGATGGCCGGGCGGCTGCGCTCGATGAGGCGGCGGTCCAGCGTGTGCTCGATGTTGTGGTCTTGGGCCTCGCAATGGCGGCGCGGCACCGCGGCATCTACGGGCGGCTGCGCGAACAGGCGGCTGAAGTCCAGACCACGCGCCTTCCAGTGCGCGATGCCCTGGCGCATGTCGAGCAGCTCGGTGCGGCCCACGAGTTCATCGAACGTACGAATGCCCAGCTGCGCCATGATCTGGCGTACCTCTTCGGCGACGAAGAAGAAGTAATTGACCACATGCTCGGGCCTGCCGGAGAACTTTTTGCGCAGCACCGGGTCTTGCGTGGCCACGCCCACGGGGCAGGTGTTGAGGTGGCACTTGCGCATCATGATGCAGCCCTCGACGACCAGCGGCGCGGTGGCAAAGCCGAACTCGTCGGCGCCGAGCAGCGCGCCTATGACCACGTCGCGCCCGGTCTTCATCTGGCCGTCGGCCTGCACACGGATGCGCCCGCGCAGGCGGTTGAGCACCAGCGTCTGCTGCGTCTCGGCCAGGCCGATTTCCCACGGGCTGCCGGCGTGCTTGATCGAGGACCAGGGCGACGCGCCCGTGCCGCCGTCGTGCCCGGCGATGACCACGTGGTCGGCCTTGCACTTGGCCACGCCCGCGGCGATCGTGCCCACGCCGGTTTCGCTGACCAGCTTGACGCTGATGCTCGCGTGCGGGGCGACGTTTTTGAGGTCGTGGATGAGCTGCGCCAAATCCTCGATCGAATAGATGTCGTGGTGCGGCGGCGGCGAGATCAGGCCCACGCCGGGCACGCTGTGACGCAGCTTGCCGATGTAGTCGCTCACCTTGCCGCCGGGCAGCTGGCCGCCCTCGCCGGGCTTGGCGCCCTGCGCCATCTTGATCTGAATCTGGTCGGCGCTCGTGAGGTATTCCGCCGTGACGCCAAAGCGCCCCGAGGCCACCTGCTTGATGCGGCTACGCAGGCTGTCGCCGTCTTGCAGCGGCAGATCGACCTCGACGTTCTCGGCGCCGATGATGCTCTTGAGCGTGTCGCCCTTCTTGATCGGGATGCCCTTGAGCTCGTTGCGGTAGCGCGCCGGGTCTTCGCCGCCCTCGCCGGTGTTGCTCTTGCCGCCGATGCGGTTCATGGCGATGGCCAGCGTGGCGTGCGCCTCGGTGCTGATCGAGCCCAGCGACATCGCGCCGGTGGCAAAGCGCTTGACGATCTCGCTCGCGGGTTCGACCTCGTCGATGGGGATGGCCTTGGCCGGGTCGATCTTGAACTCGAACAGGCCGCGCAGCGTCATGTGGCGCCGGCTCTGATCGTTCACGAGCTGCGCGTATTCCTTGTAGGTGTTGAAATTGTTCGCGCGCGTGCTGTGCTGCAGCTTGGCGATGGTGTCGGGCGTCCACATGTGCTCTTCGCCACGCGCGCGCCAGGCGTATTCGCCGCCCGCGTCGAGCATGTCGGCCAGCACCGGGTCGTCGCCGAAAGCGGCCTTGTGCATGCGGATGGCCTCTTCGGCGATCTCGAACACGCCTATGCCTTCGACGCGGCTCGCCGTCCCCGTGAAGTATTTGTCTATGGTTTCTGCTGTTGATGCCGATGGCCTCGAAGAGCTGCGCGCCGCAGTAGCTCATGTAGGTGCTCACGCCCATCTTGGACATGATCTTGGACAGGCCCTTGCCCACGGCCTTGATGTAGTTGGCAATGGCCTTTTCGGCCGAAAGCTCACCCGACAGCTCCTTGTGCATCTCGGCCAGGGTTTCGAGCGCGAGGTAGGGGTGCACGGCCTCGGCGCCGTAGCCGCCGAGCACGGCAAAGTGGTGCACTTCGCGTGCCGAGCCGGTTTCCACCACCAGGCCCGCCGAGGTGCGCAGACCCTCGCGCACGAGGTGCTGGTGGATGGCAGAGAGCGCGAGCAAGGCCGGGATGGCAAGCTGCGTGGGGCCCACGGCGCGGTCGCTGATGATGAGGATGTTGGCTCCGCCCTGGATCGCATCGACGGCCTGCGCGCACAGCGAGGCGAGCTTGGCCTCGACGCCCTCACGCCCCCAGGCCAGCGGGTAGGTGATGTCTATGACCCGGCTCTTGAACTTGCCCTGCGTGTGCTTTTCGATGTCGCGCAGCTTGGCCATGCCGGCGAAGTCGAGCACGGGCTGGCTGACCTCGAGGCGCATGGGCGGGTTGACCTGGTTGATGTCGAGCAGGTTGGGCTTGGGGCCGATGAAGCTCACGAGCGACATCACGATGGCCTCGCGGATCGGGTCGATCGGCGGGTTTGTCACCTGCGCGAACAGCTGCTTGAAGTAGCTGTAGAACGGCTTGTTCTTGTCGGAAAGCACGGGCAGCGGGCTGTCGTTGCCCATGGAGCCCACACCCTCTTCGCCGTTTTGCGCCATGGGCGCGAGCAGGAATTTGAGGTCTTCCTGCGTGTAGCCGAAAGCCTGCTGGCGGTCGAGCAGCGCGACATTCGAAGATGGCGGCTTCGCGGCCACGCCGTCGCCCACGTTGTCGAGCTTGATGCGCAGGTTTTCGATCCACTGCTTGTAGGGCTTGGTGTTGACGATGTTGGCCTTGAGCTCCTCGTCGTCGATCATGCGGCCCTGCTCGAGGTCGATCATGAACATTTTGCCGGGCTGCAGGCGCCACTTGCGCACGATCTTGTTCTCGGGCACGGGCAGCACGCCCGACTCCGAGGCCATGATGACCAGGTCGTCCTCGGTGATGCAGTAGCGCGATGGACGCAGGCCGTTGCGGTCCAGCGTGGCGCCGATCTGGCGCCCGTCGGTGAACACGATGGAGGCCGGGCCGTCCCAAGGCTCGAGCATCGCCGCGTGGTACTCGTAAAAGGCGCGCCGGCGCTCGTCCATGGTCGTATGCTGCTCCCAAGGCTCGGGAATCATCATCATCACGGCCTGGCTGATCGGGTAGCCAGCCATGGTCAGCAGTTCGAGGCAGTTGTCGAAGGTGGCGGTGTCGGACTGGCCCGCAAAGCTGATCGGGTAGAGCTTTTTGAGGTCGGGGCCGAGCACGGGCGAAGACATCACGCCCTCGCGTGCCTTCATCCAGTTGTAGTTGCCCTTGACGGTGTTGATCTCGCCGTTGTGCGCCACATAGCGGTAGGGGTGCGCGAGCGGCCACTCGGGGAAGGTGTTGGTGGAAAAGCGCTGGTGCACCAGCCCGAGCGCCGAGACGCAGCGCTCGTCTTGCAAGTCAAGGTAGTAGGTGCCCACCTGATCGGCCAGCAGCAGACCCTTGTAGATCACGGTGCGGCTGCTCATGCTGGGCACGTAATACTCTTTGCTGTGCTTGAGGCCCAGCGCCTGGATGGCCGTGCTCGCGGTCTTGCGGATCACGTAGAGCTTGCGCTCGAGCGCGTCCTGCACGATCACGTCGCTGCCGCGGCCTATGAACACCTGGCGCAGCACCGGCTCCTTGGCGCGCACCGTGGGCGACATGGGCATGTCGTGGTTCACCGGCACGTCGCGCCAGCCCAGCAGTACCTGGCCTTCGGTCTTGATGGCGCGCTCCATTTCCTGCTCGCACGCAAGGCGCGAGGCGTGCTCCTTGGGCAGAAAAACCATGCCCACGCCGTATTCGCCCGCGGGCGGCAGGTTCACCCCCTGTTTGGCCATCTCCTCGCGGTACAGCGCGTCAGGGATCTGGATCAAGATGCCCGCGCCGTCGCCCATGAGCTTGTCTGCACCCACGGCACCGCGGTGGTCGAGGTTTTCCAGAATCTTGAGCGCCTGGGTCACGAGCCCATGGCTCTTCTCGCCCTTGATATGCGCCACGAAGCCGACGCCACAGGCATCGTGCTCGTGCACGGATGAATACAAACCCTGTTGTTGCAAATGCAGTGCCTCGGCAGCCGAAGTCATGGCGCACTCCTCAAATTTTTAGCAAGGGCCGCAAGATTAGTGCATTGCAGCATTCGCGGCAACAAGAATAATTGGGGTCAGATTCCAATTATTTGGCAAATTTTTCGTCTTCGCTTTATTTGGGGACACATCAAAAAAATAGCTACAAGTGCTCATTCTTATTAGGTTTAACGCCATTTTTACTTAAAACTTCCTGGCTTCGCACTGGGCGCCCGGCCTTGGAAGGGACGACGCGGCGCGGTGATTTTTTTTGCAACTCGGCCAAAAAATCGCCCTCCCCCAGTGCCCAGCCGCGCAGCGTGGCATCCGTGAGCGCGCTTTGCTGCGCCGCACTGATGCCTGCCTGCACCAATTCGGCGTATGCCGCCTCGCGCGCGAACGGCGTATTGCCAAGCTCCCAATAAAGGGCGTGCGGCGTCACCAGCCTGTCCTGGCGCAAGCCCACGTAGTGCGCGTAACTTGACCAGGGCCACTCCCCTGGCTGTGCCGCCATGCCCGCGCGCACGGGGTTCAGGTCTATGTACGCCATGCAGGCAAGCAAATAGCGTTCCGACTCGATCATGGTGCTGCGGTAGCGGCCCTCCCACAAGGTGCCCGTGCGGCCGTGGCGCCGGTTGAAGTAGCGCACGTAGCTGCGGCCCAGGGCTTGCATCATCAGTGGCAGCGCTTGCTCGGTCGCAGGCGTGGCCAGCAGGTGAAAGTGGTTGTCCATGAGCACGTAGGCATGGAGCTCGACGCCGAATTTCTGCGCGTCCTCGGCCAGCAGACCAAGCATGCGCTCGAAATCGCTGCGATCGACAAAAATGCGCTGGCGGTTGTTGCCGCGCTGGATTACGTGGTGCGGGTAACCGGGCAAGGTCAGACGGGGAAGACGGGCCATGGCATGTCCAAAAATTGGCGAGAATTGGAATCTGACCCCAATTAAATCAAAAATTCGGCATCCGCCCGAAAATTGGAATCTGACCCCAATTATTTAAAAATTCTGCATCCGCCCAAAAATTGGAATCTGACCCCAATTATTGGGCGATGGCTACAATGCGCCTCCCCATGTCCTCCGAGGAGAAACGCCCATGAAATCCCGTGCCGCCGTGGCCTTCGAAGCGGGCCAACCGCTGCAAATCGTAGAGATCGACGTCGCCCCGCCCCGCAAGGGCGAGGTGCTGGTCAAAATCACCCACACCGGCGTGTGCCACACCGATGCCTTCACGCTCTCGGGCGATGATCCTGAAGGCGTGTTTCCTGCCGTGCTGGGCCACGAGGGCGCGGGCATCGTGGTCGAGGTGGGCGAAGGTGTGACCAGCGTCAAGCCGGGCGACCACGTGATTCCGCTCTACACCGCCGAATGCGGCGAGTGCCTGTTTTGCAAGAGCGGCAAGACCAACCTGTGCGTGGCCGTGCGCGCCACGCAGGGCAAGGGCCTGATGCCCGACGGCACGACGCGCTTTTCCTACAACGGCCAGCCCGTCTACCACTACATGGGCTGCTCCACGTTCAGCGAATACACCGTGGTGGCCGAGGTGTCGCTCGCCAAGATCAACCCTGCGGCCAACCCCGAGCAGGTGTGCCTGCTGGGTTGCGGCGTGACCACGGGCTTAGGCGCCGTAAAGAACACGGCCAAGGTGCAGCCCGGCGACAGCGTAGCCGTGTTCGGCCTGGGCGGCATCGGCCTCGCGGTGGTCCACGGAGCGCAGCTCGCAGGCGCGGGGCGCATCATCGCGGTGGACGCCAACCCGGCCAAGTTCGAGTTGGCGCGCACCTTTGGCGCGACCGACTTCGTCAACCCCAGGGATTACGACAAGCCCATCCAGCAGGTCATCGTCGAGATGACCGGCTGGGGCGTGGACCACAGCTTCGAGTGCATAGGCAATGTGCAGGTGATGCGCGCGGCGCTCGAATGCGCGCACCGCGGCTGGGGTCAGAGCGTGATCATCGGCGTGGCCGGCGCGGGGCAGGAAATCAGCACCCGCCCCTTCCAGCTCGTGACCGGCCGCAAGTGGATGGGCACGGCCTTCGGCGGCGTCAAGGGCCGCTCCGAACTGCCCGGCATGGTCGAAGACGCGATGGCCGGCAAGATCCGGCTCGCCCCCTTCGTCACACACACCATGCCGCTGACCGAGGTCAACCACGCGTTCGGGCTCATGCACGAGGGCAAGTCGATCCGCAGCGTGCTGCATTACGCGTGACTGCGCACAAGCACGCACCCGCACCCGCACCCGCACCCACACCCACACCCGCGCCATTCGACCGTAGTCCATCAGGGGGGATGCGAAAGCGCGCGCCCAGCGTCGGCTCGAGCCCGAATTCGGCCAGGATGGCGTGCAGGCGCTCGGCGGCGCTGCGTTTTTTCTGCCCGGTGTAGCGCGCGATGATGAGTTCGTTTTTCAGGCTGTGCTCCCAGCCGACGAGCTCGGTCACGGTGACCTGGTAGCCGCTGGCTTCGAGGCGCAGGCAGCGCAGCACGTTGGTGAGCTGGCTGCCGAATTCGCGCGTGTGCAGCGGGTGGCGCCAGAGCTCCGCCAGGGGCGTGCGCGCGAGGTGCAACGCCTTGTCGTGGCGCAGGCAGGCGGCAATCTCGGCCTGGCAGCAGGGCACGAGCACCATGGCGCGCGCCTTTTTTTGCAGCCCGAAGTCGATCGCATCGTCGGTGGCGGTGTCGCAGGCATGCAGCGCCGTGACGATGTCGATGCGCTCGGGCAGTTCGGCAGCCTGCGCCGACGCAGCCGCCGAGAGGTTCAAAAAGCGCATGCGCTCGAAGCCCAGCCGCTGCGCGAGGGCGCGCGATTTTTCGACGAGTTCGGGGCGCGTTTCTATGCCATAAATCCACCCCCGCCCAAGCTCTTTGAAATAAAGGTCGTAGAGGATGAAGCCCAGATACGACTTGCCCGCGCCATGGTCGGCCAGCGTGGGGCCGTGCACGGGATCGTAGCCATGCTCGGCGCAGTCTTGCAGCAGCGGCTCGATGAAGTGGAACAGGTGATAGACCTGCTTGAGCTTGCGCCGCGCGTCCTGGTTGAGCCGCCCCTCGCGCGTGAGGATGTGAAGCTCATGCAGCAGCGCGATCGACTGCCCGGGGCGCAGTTCGGACGCATCGGTGGCTGCGTCTGCGCTGCCCCGGCGCTGGGCTGGCGGCGCATGGGGTTTGCGTTGCGACCTTGGTGTGTTCATGGCGTGATTCTGCACCGTGGATATACAGAGTTGCGCTGATGCCGCACCGCGAATGCGCAAATGGCTTTCAGCGAACGCGCCCACAACACCCAAGTCCAGCCTATTGATCCGGCCCGATGAAATCTCAAATCCCGTTCGGGCTGAGCCTGTCGAAGCCCTTCGACAGGCTCAGGGCGAACGGTTCAAACTTCACAGGGCCGGATCAATAGTCCGCCCCGAGCCACCGCTCCCCGGTCAAGCGCCGGTGCTCGCGCAGCGCGAAACGGTCTGTCATGCCGGCGATGAAGTCGGCCACGGCGCGCGCACGCGCCGCCGCGTCACCTTGCAGGGCGCGCTGCGCAAAGCCGGGCTTCATCTCTGTGGGGCGCTCCAAATAGGCCGCAAAGAGCCCCTGCACCACGCGCTGCGCCCGCCCCGTGGTCTCGACCACTTGCGGGTGGCGGTACAGGTTTTGGAACAAAAAGCGCTTGAGCGCCGCAGACTGCGCGCGCATGCCGGCGCTGAAGCACACGAGCGGCGCGACATGAACGCGCACCTCTTGCACGCACGCCACGCCTGCATCGAGCAAAGCGGCCCGGGTCGCGTCGATCACGTCGTACACCTGCGCGCTCAGCATGCGGCGTGTGGCTTCGTAGAGCAGACGCCGCTGGCGCGCGGGCGCCTGCAACAGCGGGTGTTCGGTGAGCGCCTGCGCCATGAACTGCGCGAACAGCGGCACCTCGGCCACCTGCGCGAGCGTGATCAGGCCCGAGCGCACGCCGTCGTCGATGTCGTGCGCGTTGTAGGCGATTTCGTCGGCCAGGTTGCACAGTTGCGCTTCGAGGCTGGGCTGCTCACGGCGCAAAAAGCGCGCGCCCACGCCGCCGGGCTCCTGCGCTTCGAGCTGCTGCGCGTGGGCAAGCGAGCAGTGCTTGAGAATGCCCTCGCGCGTCTCGAACGCAAGGTTGAGTCCGTCGTAGTCGGGATAGCGCTCTTCGAGCCAATCGACCACGCGCAGGCTCTGCAGGTTGTGCTCGAAGCCGCCCCACGCCTGCATGCAGCGGTGCAGCGCGTCCTGCCCCGCATGCCCGAAGGGCGTGTGGCCCAGGTCGTGCGCGAGCGAGATCGCCTCCACCAGGTCTTCGTGCAAACGCAACGAACGCGCGATCGAGCGCCCGAGCTGCGCCACCTCGAGCGAATGCGTGAGCCGCGTGCGAAACAAGTCGCCCTCGTGGTTCAAAAACACCTGCGTCTTGTAGACCAGACGCCGGAACGCCGTCGAGTGCACGATGCGGTCGCGGTCGCGCTGGTACTCGTTGCGCGTGGGGGCGGCGGGCTGCGGGTAACGCCGCCCGCGCGAATGCGCCGGGTCGCAGGCGCAGGGGGCAAGCTCTGAATTTTGAATCAAATCGGCCTCTAGCCCTTATGCAGCAAGCACAAGCAGCTATCGATAATGCAGTATCTGCGCATGCGATCCTCAGGCGCAACAGGCATCGATGACGGCGCGCACCTGCGCATCGGGCACGGCACGCAGCACCGCGCGCCCTGGCCCGTCGAGCAGCACGAAGCGGATCGCCCCGCCCTCGGCCTTTTTGTCCACGCGCATGAGCTCCAGGTAACGCCCCGCGTTGTCCTTGCTGTCGAGCACCGGCGCGCGCACCGGCAGCCCGGCGCGCGCTATCAGGCGCACGAGGCGCGCCGTGAAAGCCGCATCCACCAGGCCCAGCGCGCGCGACAGCTCTGCCGCGAGCACCATGCCCGCGCCCACGGCCTCGCCGTGCAGCCATTGGCCATAGCCCAGGCCCGCCTCGATCGCGTGGCCGAAGGTGTGGCCGAAGTTGAGAATCGCGCGCAAGCCAGACTCGCGCTCGTCCTGCCCCACCACCCAGGCTTTGATCTCGCAACTGCGCCGCACCGCATGCGCGAGCGGCGCCGCGCTCGCGTGCACGCAGCGCGTCTATGGCCGCCTCGAGCCAATCCATGAAAGCCATGTCGGCGATGGGCCCGTATTTGATGACTTCGGCCAGCCCCGCGCTGAACTCGCGCGCGGGCAGCGTGTCCAGCGTCTCGAGGTCGCACACCACCAGGCGCGGCTGGTAGAACGCGCCAATCATGTTCTTGCCCAGCGGATGGTTGATGCCGGTCTTGCCGCCCACCGACGAATCGACCTGCGCGAGCAAGGTCGTCGGCACCTGCACGAACGGCACGCCGCGCATGTAGCAGGCCGCGGCAAACCCCGTCATGTCGCCCACCACACCGCCGCCGAGCGCAAAAAGCACCGTCTTGCGGTCGCAGCCGTGCTGCAGCAGCGCATCGAAAATCAGGTTCAGCGTCTGCCAATCCTTGTATTGCTCGCCGTCTGGCAAGGCGAGCAGGTGCACCGCGGGATAGATGCCCTGCAACGCGGCGCGCAGGCGCTCGGCGTACAAGGGCGCGACCGTGGTGTTGCTCACGATCAGCGCCGCCGAAGCTGCGGGCAACTGGGCATAGAAAGCCGCGTCGCCGAGCAGGCCCGTGCCAATGGCGATCGGGTAGCTGCGTTCACCCAACTCGATGCGCACCTCCTGCACAGGCGTGTGCGCACCCAGGGGAGGTGCTGCACGCAAAGACGGAGGGAAATCGGGACGAGCGCCGGACGACGCCAGGAGGTTCACTGCTTGCATACCGGCAAGTGTAGGGCAGCCGCGCGCACCGCCACGCTGGCCTGCGGCCCCGTTGCCGACGACGGATCAGGTTCCGTTGCGCGCAACCTCTGCCCCCTCGCCCACACCTGCAACCGGCGATTGCGCCGCCAGCTCCAGCTGCATGACGATCATGTTGACCAAAGTGGCCACCGAAGGCCGCCCCGTCTCGATCACGAAATGCGCCGTCTCACGGTACAGCGGGTCGCGCTGCACGTAGAGCTCGCGCAAGCGCGCAAGCGGATCGGCCACCTGCAGCAGCGGCCGCGACTTGTCGTGCCGCAGGCGCCGGAAGATTTCTTCGGGCGCAGAGCGCAAATACACCACGGTGCAGCGCTCGCGCAGCACGGCACGGTTCGCGGCACGCAGCACCGCACCGCCACCCGTGGAAAGCACGCAAGCCTCAGAGCCTGCCGAAGTACGCGTCAGCTCATCGAGCACCTGCTGCTCCAAGTCCCGGAAACGCTCCTCGCCCTCGCGCTCGAAAAACTCCCGGATCGAGCACCCCAGGCGCCGCTCGAGCACCTGATCGGAATCAAAGAAACCGATTTTCAAGCGCCGCGCAAGCTGCCTGCCCACCGTGGACTTGCCAGAACCGGGGAGGCCGATGAGGGCGATGTGCATCGCCTCCCTGCCTAAGGCTTGGTGCATCAGGGGTTGGCGGGAACGGTGAAGCTGCGCATGGTGACGACGTTGAGCGGCGTCGTGACCTTGACAGTCAGGGTATCACCCGGATCACACCTATAGACCCCAGAAAACGCTGTGGGTCCGTATGTGTTGGGAATACTCAAAGTCGATCCAGAAGCAATAGTACAGCTAACAAAAGTACCAGTAGGAGTACCACTGCCATCGATGGAAATTTGAGTTCCAGTAGGCATGCTGTTGCCATTGACATCCCTCACGATAGTCGTGAACGTAGTTCCGCTGAATGCACCATCGATAGTCGCCTCACTGGAAGCAAACACAATGGGAATTTGGCCACGCACATCCGCTGCACCCCAAACCCCGTCTCCATTCATTGGCTTGGGTGTCACCGCCGTTCCGCACTCGCTTGCGGAGGCAGCACGCGGCACAGAAAATTCACCTGTATCGAAAATGCCATTGAAATTATCGTCGCGGAAGGCTGTACCCAAATCCGTAAAGGATTCACCACAGTCATAGACATTGTCGAAATTGGCATCGACAAAATCCTCCTCCCCTGCCGCATAGGCCATGATCGCCACCCGGCCACCAGCAGGGCGCGGATTTTGCGCACGGATTTTCACCGTGCATTGCGAGTCACCAGGGGTAGTCCCTGTGGTGCAAGTCGGTGGAATCATCACCCCGCCCGAAGTAACGAAGTTGACCACCGTGCCATCGGGCACCGGATTACCCTGACGGTCTGCCAATGACATGATCACGGACGAATCTGGGCCGTCGGTATTCCAGCCCTCGATAGAAAATTTTTCCAAAGACAGGCTCACCCGCGCCTGTGCAGGGCGCCCAGAAGCAATGGCGAGAACAGCCGAATCCGTCTGCACTGCGGGATCATCGACCAAAGCCGCATTCACCAACACATTGGTCGGCACGGTACCAGAGAATACCGGCACCGAAACCATTCCATCGGCATTCGTGGTACCCGTTACCGCATTGGTGTTTCCGACCGTTCCGATGGTGGCCTTGGGTATGCCACCATTCAAGGTTTTCAGGCTCAATGTCACATTCCGACCGAGCAACGGCTCCCCACGCGCATTGACCAGTTTGAAGCGGACAACCGATTGCGTGGGCCCACCAGAATCGGCAAGGTAAATACGCACCGGGGTCGCATCGACAAAACTCATGTTGGTCGCTGGCGCACTTTGAATATTCAAATTGGCCGACAAGGTACTCCCGCCCAGGACACTGGCGGAAATTTGCACGGTCTTCCCACTGCATCCCTGGGTGCTTTGCGCAACGCCGGCAGGGTCTGTCGCCGAATAACTCACGAGCGCGACACCATTGCTGTTCGTCGATGCTGAAGTTGGTGATATTTGTCCACAGGATGCTGAGAACGTCACCTGCACCGGCGTGCTAGTGGGCGCGCCATTGAGGTTTGCCTGTACTGAAACCGGGCGCGTACCATAAGCCGCGAGAGTCGATGCGCCCACATCCAAATTGGAAAGCGTCACATTGGCGGCGGCCAACTGATAACCCACATAGGCGGATACGACCTTGTCCACCGTGGGCGCCGGAGAGCCATCTGGATAATTCACCAAGCTACCGGCCTTGTAGCTGTAAGTCACCGTCAAAGACCCAGCGCCATTCGCCGTCAAAGAAGCCCGCGCAAGCTTGATCGTCGCCACACCCGCTGAATTCGTCAGTCCAGTCGGCCCCTCAGGAAAGACCACTTTCGCCGCGTCAGCACTAACGTCGATCACCTGATTTGGAATGGGGTTTCCCTTGGGGTCTGTGAGCTTGACGCTCAGCAAGGTAAATCCAGACGCAGCAATCGAATTCGTAGCAGCACCATTCGAATCAAGTAAAGTGGCAGACTTGATGACCGGGTCAGCACTGACAGTCTGACTGCTGCCACCCCCAAAATTCGAAGTGCCAGGACTTCCTCCGCCTCCGCCGCAGGCCGTCAATGCCACCACCAGAGATAACGCTGGAATACCATAATATTTCATATTTTAAACTCCTATAAAAGTATGTGATTCACCTAACTATCGACTGGGCCCGCGATCGGTAATAATTTTTGGAGTGATAAAAACCAGCATTTCCTGCTTGGTAGATAACTTCGTTTTATTTTTGAACAAATTCCCCATCACCGGGATATCCCCCAAAAGCGGCACCTTGTTCACTTGATCGCTTTCATCCAGCGAGAAAATGCCGCCGATCACCACCGTACCACCATTTTCCACGAGCACTTGGGTTTTGACATGCTTGGTATCGATGGCGACGCCTTGCGTAGTCGTTTCGCCGCGGCTGTCCTTATTGACGTCCAGGTCGAGAATGATATTGCCCTTCGGGCGTGATTTGCGGCGTCACTTCCAATTTGAGAACTGCTTTCTTGAATGCAATCGATGTTGCTCCATTGGGAGCCGTTACAGAATACGGATACTCCGTACCCTGTTCAATGAGCGCCTTCGTCTGATCTGCAGTGATGAGACGCGGACTGGAAACGATGCGCCCTGTACCATCCGACTCCATGGCAGAAAGCTCAAGCGTCAAAAACCTGTTGGCCGCCGAATTGAAAATGGACAGCGCAAAGCTTGCGGCACCATTGACGTTGGGCAAACTCGCAGGCAGATTGACAAAACTTCCGGACGTATCGACCGTGCCGCCTGCACCCGAAGAAGCCACCGCATTGCCGTAACTCGTGCCAAACACCACCCTGTTGTTTCCACTGAGCTTGTACCCGCCGTCGCCACCATTTTGTGCGCGCAGATCAGCCCCACCAAGCCGCACGCCCAACGAACGTCCGAAAGAATCCCGCGCCTCCACGATGCGCGCCTCGATCAACACCTGGCGCACGGGCACGTCAAGCGACAGGAGCAACTGCCGCACGTCCTCCAATTTGCTCGGCGTATCGGTCACAAAGATTTGATTCGTTCTTGGCTCGGCGATAACATTCCCGCGCTCTGTCAAAAAGCGCGCGTTACTCCCTGTGCCTCCGGTGTTGGTGTTGGTCAGCTGATTTACGATATCGTTCGCTTTGGCGTAGTTCAACTGAAATGACTGCGTTTTGAGGGGCTCCAGCTTTTGGATCGCCTGCGCTGCTTCAAAATCTTTCTTGGTACGCGCATCGATCTCATCCTTGGGCGCGATCCAAAGCACCGTCCCGGACTTACGCATTCCCAAACCCTTGGCATCCATGATGATCTGCAATGCCTGATCCCATGGAACATCCTTGAGACGCAGGGTCAGCGAACCCGTCACCGTGTCCGAGGTCACGATATTGAAGTTCGTGAAATCTGCAATCACCTGCAGGAGCGAGCGCACCTCGATATTCTGGAAATTCAGCGACAGTCTCTCGCCGCTATACCCGGGACCGGGGGTGAGTTTCGACAGGTCTTTCTTTTGCTGCCTGATCTCCACGACAAACTGATTGTCCGCCTGGTAGGCACTATGCTCCCAATCGCCCGCGACGTCGATCGTCATGCGCACGCGATCGCCCTGCTGAACGCTCGTCACCAATTGCACGGGGGTGCCGAAATCCGTGACGTCCAGGCGCCGGCGCAGCCCTTCGGGCAGCGAGGTTTTCAAGAAGTCTATGGTCAACCCCTTTCCTTGCTTGCGCAGGTCAACGCCCACCTGGTTGTTGGCAAGCCCAATGATGATGCGCCCCGCACCATCCGTCCCTCGGCGAAAGTCCACGTCTTTCAGGGGGAGCACGTCGCTGTTCAGATTTTCGGCAAATGCCGGGGACTGCTGCGGGGCTACGGTACCGCTGGCAACTGGAGTCAACGAAACGTAGAGAAATTTCCCTTTTATTTCCGTTTGATAGGGAGTAGCCTGCTTGAGATTAAAAACCACACGAGTCCGGTCGCCGGCCTGCACCACATTGACCGACTTCAGATTCCCTTGGTTCACCTCCACCGTGGAGCGGCCCAGCCCATTCGACACCCCAGGAAAATCCAGGGCTATGCGCGCTGGCGACTGGACGACGAAGCCGCTGGGAGCGGCTGACAGCGGCTCGGACAGGTCTATGCGCACGATCTCCGAGCCACCTTGCACATTCCCGGCGACGGCAGTGATGGCATTTTGGGCCATGGCGAGCGCAGCCAGCGTGGTGCCGAGCAGCGCCACACATACGTTGCGCCATTGCTTCATAAACCAGAATCTTGTGACTTTCATTTTTTACCCTCTTGCAATTCGAGCGTAGCGATGCGTTCTGTCCATTCACCGGTTGCATCCTGGACAATTTCGCGAATTTTTATGGCCGTTTCCGATATATCTACAACCTTGCCATAATTCGGCCCGAGATAATTACCGAGATATACCTGGTAGAGCAGATTATCAACCTTTAACAGCGCTACTGGCTTCCCGTTTTTATTCATGCTTCCCACCATTGCCATGGCATCGAGTGGGAATGCCTCCAGCGGTTCCTTTCTGCGCGCCAACTCCGGCGCAAACAACGCTGCATTGGAGGCATTCTGTGCCGAGTCCTTCTTCAGCGCCAGGGTCAATCTGCCGAGATTGAAAGGATCCATTTCGCTGGATGCAGTGTATTTTTGCGGCTGGAATTTTTTGGGCTCTTCTATGGGCTTCACGTGCGGCTTCGTCGAAGCGCGCAATTCGGCCATCCATTGGCGCAACTCATCTTCACCGGAAGCACCGCATCCAGACAAAACGGCCAAGCACGCCCCCAGCACTGCAAAGCGGGCATCTTTCATTTTTTCCCTCCCGCTGCCTTTTGCGCCTGAATTTCCTCTGGATCGAGATAGCGAAAAGTACGCGCTGTGGCGTCCAGAATCAAACTGCCAGAATCTTTTCCAGCTGGAGTGATAGAAATATCATTCAAGGTAACGATGCGTGGAAGCTGTGCTATGTCGGCCGCAAATTCGCCCATGTCATGATATTTACCAGTGACGCGGATGGAAATGGGCAGTTCCGCATAATAATCCCGCACTATGACTTGACCTGGACGAAACAGGTCAAACTGCAGACTTCTCCCCAGACCGGACTGATTGATGTCGGAAAGCAGCGCAGCCATCTCTGCCTTGCTGGGAAGCTGTTTTTCGAGTTGCATCACATATTGCTGTATCTGTTCACGCTGCTTCTTCAGTGCATCCAGATTGATCGCCTTCACCAACTTTCTTTGATAATCTTCGCGCAGTGCGACCTCTTTGCTGCGCTCCGCCTCCAATGCTGACTGATAATCCGTCAGCATTACGTACCACGCCACCGCAACCACTGCAATTGCAATAAAGACACACAGCAGCACTTTTGGCAGTATGGGCCATGCAGAAGGATCTTTGGTATCGAGATTGCTGAACTGGCGCTGCAAATTTTGCTGTAGCGCAGCAAAATCGATCTGTAGGGATTGTTTTTTTGCCATGGGTCACTTTCCTACGGCAGCACCGGCTGGCGCACTGGTTGGACTCGCGGCGTTCTTCACGTCGCTCGAGCGCAGCAATTGAAAGCGCAGATTGAAGGCAGCGACGCGCCGTTGGTCTCTTGGGCTCAGCGATACATTGTTGCTGACAATTTCTATGAGCTCGGGCTTGGAAAACCAGGGCGTTTTGTCGCTCAGATTGCGCAACAATTCCGAGACCCTCTCGTTCGATTGCGCCACGCCCTGCATGGCAATCGTCTGCCCGGTCTGCTTGAGACTGGTCACGTAAACACCCTCCGGCAATTGCTTCGTGAGTTCATTGAGCAAATGCACCGGCAGGTTCCGGTCTGCCTGCAAGTCTTCCACCGCCTTCTGGCGCGCACGCAGGGCGGCAATTTCGTCTTCCAGCGTGGCAATCTCCTTGATTTGGCCTTCCAGCACCTTGATTTCGCTTTGCAGGAAACTGTTTCTTCCTTGCTGATCTGCAATTCTGTCTTGCAGCCACATATAAATGATGCCGGCCACGGCCAAGCCTGCCAGAAACGAGGCGAACATCGTTGCCTGGAAAAGCTCACGCCGACGTTTTCGTGCCGCCTCTCGGTGCGGGAGCAAGTTGATCAAAATCACAGAAGGAACCTCCTCATCGCCAATCCGCACGCCGTCAAATAGGAGGGCGCTTCACGTGCCATTTTTTTCAAGCGCACGGAATTACCGAGCTCCATGCCCTCGAAAGGATTGACGACGCTGCAGGAGAAGCCTGTTTGCCGGCTCACTGCATCCGTCAAACCAGGCAAGGGCGCGGACCCTCCTGCCAGCAGGATGTGATCCACGCGGTTATGGGGCGTGCTGGTGAAAAAGAACTGCAAGGCCCGTCCGAGTTCTTGCGCCATGCTGTCGACAAAGGGGCGCAAAACCACGGACGCGTAGTCCTCCGGTAGCTCACCATTGCGTTTTTTGCCCTCCGCCTCTTCCAGCGAAAAACCATACTGGCGCACGATCATCTGCGTCAGTTGCGCGCCGCCGAAGGCCTGGTCGCGCTCGTACAGCACCTCCTCGTTGCGCAGCACCTGCATGCTGGTGGTCTGCGCCCCGATCTCGAACAAGGCCACCAAGGCATCAACCCCTTTCCCAGGCAAGGCTTCGATCAAGCGCCCGGCAGCCAGCCTGGCCGCAAACGATTCGATGTCCATGACCACGGCCTTGAGGCCTGCGGCTTCAGCCAGACCTTGGCGATCCTGCACTTTTTCCCGGCGTGACGCGGCCAGGAGAACGTCCACTTCGTCGGGCATGTTCTTGTTGGGGCCGATCACGCAAAAGTCGAGGCTCACCTCGTCGAGCGAAAAAGGAATGTATTGGTTGGCCTCGGACTCCACCTGAACCTCGAGCTCCTGCTCCGACATCCCGCCGGGCAGCGTGATTCTTTTCGTGATGACGGCCGACGGCGGCAGCGCCAGAGCGGCATTTTTGGCCCGGCTACCGCTTTTTTTGACCAGGCGCCGCAGGGCCTCGGCAACTTCGTCGAATTTTTCGATGTTGCCCTCGGTGACCCAACCGGGCTCCAGGGTTTCCAGGGCGCAAGCCTCCAGCACCAGACGGCCCGTTTTGTCGCGATCGAGTTCCACGAGCTTGACGCTGGAGGAGCTGATGTCGATGCCAAGCAGCGGCGCCGGCTCTCGACTGAATAGAGATCCCAAAGAGATCACAAGATGGTCCTCCCTGTAACAACGCGCCGCATTGACGCAACAAAACATCACATCGGCTACGGATGCTATCAGCAAGATAGTCTGCCAACAAAGTATTTACAGCCTTTGACTGCTGAGCGTCGTTGCCAAAAGCAAACGTTTTCGTGGCAAAAGCGGCTTTGCACAGCACCCAGGCCCAGGCGGTGTGCACCGCGCGCGGGCGGCATTTTTTGTTCCCGTCAAGCCCAGTTAGGGGGCCTTGTTACAGCGCCGGGCGACCGATTTTTAAAATCCTAAATCCGGCAGTTGACCGCTGCATTTTGTATGCAACGCTTTGATTCTTCGAATGATTTTTCACTCTGCGAGACTCACCCATCGGGTGAGAGCGCTGCGCACCCGATCGCGCCGCCCTCGGGCACGCTGGCCGCGTTGCAAATCCTCGCCATGGCACCCGCCATGGCTGCGGTTTGCGCCTTGCCAGTGCACCCGATGACGACACGCTCGGGCGCGCTCAACTGCCGGATTTAGGATAATCGAGCGTTTTTGCTTTTGCATCCCCATGCCAGCCCCCTCTTCACCCAAGGATTCCTCCGCTCGGCCGACATCGACTCCGAGAGGGCGCCCAAGCTGGCTGCGCTGGTCTGTGCGTATCGTGCTGTGGCTTGGCGGACTGGCCCTGGCGGGCGCTGTGGCCTTGGGCTGCGTGGTCGCCGTGGCGCTGGCCATGGCCTACCCCAATCTTCCCGACGTTTCCGATCTGGCCGACTACCGCCCCAAGCTGCCGCTGCGCGTCTATTCGTCCGAAGGTGCGCTGCTGGGCGAGTTTGGCGAAGAGCGCCGCACCCTCACGCCCATCGATGAAATCCCCAAGGTCATGAAGGACGCCGTGCTGGCGATCGAAGACACGCGGTTTTTCGAGCACGGTGGCGTCGATTACAAAGGCATGCTGCGCGCCGCGCTGGCGAATCTGGGACACATGAAAAGCCAGGGCGCTTCGACCATTACCATGCAAGTGGCGCGCAATGTGTATCTTTCTTCGGAAAAAACTTTCACGCGAAAGATTTACGAAATATTACTCACATTCAAACTCGAGCATTCGCTGAGCAAAAATCAGATTCTCGAGATCTACATGAACCAGATTTATCTTGGCAACCGCGCCTATGGTTTTGCCGCGGCATCGGAGGCGTACTTCGGCAAGCCGCTCAAGTCCATTTCGATTGCCGAGGCCGCCATGCTCGCGGGTCTGCCCAAGGCGCCGTCGGCCTACAACCCGATCAGCAACCCCAAGCGTGCCCGGGTGCGCCAGCTCTACATCATCGATCGCATGGAAGAGAACGGCTTCATTACGCCCCAGGAAGCGGCTGCGGCGCGGGCAGAGAAGCTCCAATTGCGCACGGCGACGGACGATGCGCGCGTGCATGCCGAATACGTGGCCGAAATGGTGCGCCAGCTGGTCTTCGCCCAATATGGTAACGAAGCCTACACGCGCGGGCTGAATGTCTATACGACCGTGAATGCCGGCGACCAGAATGCCGCTTACCAGGCATTGCGCCGCGGCATCATGGATTACGAGCGGCGCCAGCACTACCGCGGGCCGGAGCAGTTCGTGGACCTGCCCAGCGATGCCCAGGCGCTCGAAGACGCGATCGACGACGCGTTGGCCAATCATCCAGACAACGGCGACGTGCTGGCGGCCGTGGTGCTCGAAGCCAGCCCGCGCAAAATCGTGGCGCTGCGCGCCAACGGCGACCGTGTGGAAATCACCGGCGAAGGGCTCAAGCCCGCCGAATCCGGCCTCAGCGACAAGGCGCCGCCGAATATCAAAATCCGCCGCGGCGCCGTGATCCGCATCATCAAAACGCCCAAAAACACCTGGGACATCACGCAGCTGCCCGAAGTCGAGGGTGCCTTCGTCGCCATAGACCCGCTCAATGGCGCCATCAAGGCACTGGTGGGCGGTTTCGATTTTCAAAAGAACAAGTTCAACCACGCCATGCAGGCGTGGCGCCAGCCGGGCTCGAGCTTCAAACCCTTCATTTATTCGGCCGCGCTCGAAAAGGGCTTCACGCCCGCCACGGTGGTCAACGATGCTCCGCTGTTTTTCGATGCCGGCGCCACGGGCGCCCAGCCCTGGGAGCCCAAGAACTACGACGGCAAATACGACGGCCCCATGCCCTTGCGCACGGCCCTGGCCAAGTCCAAGAACATGGTATCCATCCGCGTGCTGCAGGCCGTGGGGCCCAAAACGGCGCAGGAGTGGATCACCCACTTCGGCTTCGAAGCCGACAAGCACCCCGCCTACCTGACCATGGCGCTGGGCGCGGGCTCGGTCACGCCCATGCAGATGGCCGCAGCGTATTCCGTATTCGCCAACGGCGGCTACCGCATCAACCCGTGGCTGATTGCGCGCGTGACCGACCACAAAGGCCGCGTGCTTTCCGAAACCAGACCACCCGCCCTGACCGAGGGCGCGCGTGCCATCCCGGCGCGCAACGCCTTCGTCATGGGCTCCTTGCTGCAAGAGGTGACGCGCTCGGGCACGGCCGCGCGCGCGCAGGCCACGCTCAAGCGCCCCGACCTGTACGGCAAGACCGGCACCACCAACGACGCGGTGGATGCCTGGTTCGCCGGCTACCAGCCCACTTTGACCGCGATCACCTGGATAGGGTACGACACGCCGCGCAACCTGGGCAGCCGCGAAACCGGCGGCGGCCTGAGCCTGCCGATATGGATTCGCTTCATGGAGCACGCGCTGCGTGGCGTGCCCGTGTCAGAGCCGCAGGTGCCTGCAGGTGTGGTGAACGTGGGCGGAGAATGGTTCTATGAGGAATACGCGCGCAATGCCGGCGTGACCAGCCTGGGGCTCAGCGATGCCCAGGAGCCGGCCTCGGCTGCTGCGCCTGGAGCGGCCCCGGCACCCTCGAGCGAAGAACGCAGCCGCATCCTCGACCTGTTCCGCAACTGAGGCAGCCGAGGCAACTGAGCGCACCCACCCGCCATGCCCCAGACCCCGGCGGGCGCGGTCTCGTTCGCAGCAATTCAGGCGCCAAACGTCAGCGGCATGCCCGCCTGGCGCGAGGCCTCGCGGCTCAGGCAGGCGAAGAACTCGCCCGCGCCCTTGGTGTCCTGCCAGCTCGTGCCGTCGAAACGATAGTGGTAGCCGCCCGACTGCGACGCCATCCAGACCTCGTGCAGCGGTTTTTGCAGATTGATCACGATCTGGCTGCGGTTGGGGAAGGCGATCGTCACCATGCCGCCGCTGCGCTGACTGTCCAGGTCGGCGTCGCTCGTTTCGTTGATGCGGTCGCAGCTGCGCTCCACGGCCAGCAGCAGGCGTTCGGCGTGATCCATGAATTCGAGGTCGGTCATTACAATGCTTCCATGCGGAATGTGCGAAAAATTCTACTCAGCCCGTGCGTGTTGGCCGCCCTGGCCGCTTTGATGGGCTGCGGCCAGCGCGGGCCTTTGTACCTGCCCCAGGAGCCCGCCGCGCGCGAGCGTGCAACGCTGCCGCAGGTGCTCACGCCCGAGAGTCTCGCGAACAAGCCGGCTGCGCCAGCAGCTGCACAGACACCCGCATCCGCCGCCTCCGCGCCCGCATCCCCCAGCAAGCCTGCAAGCGCCCCGGCCAACGTGCCGGGCCCCGGCGCACGCTGAACCCCGCACCAGACCCGGGGGCCGAGCGCTTCACGCCGCCCCTTTGGCCGTTTTTTTCTGCAGGCGCGCGAGCACCGGCGGCGAAACGAACTTTTCTACCTCGCCGCCCAGCGTCGCGATCTCGCGCACCAGCGTGCTGCTGATGAACAGGTACTGGTCGCCGGGCGTGAGGAACACCGTCTCCACGTCGGGCATGAGCGCGCGGTTCATGCCCGCGAGCTGGAACTCGTAGTCGAAGTCGGTCACGGCGCGCAGGCCGCGGATCATGGCCTTGCCGCCGCGCGCGACGACGAAGTCGCGCACCAGGCCCGTGAAGCTCTCCACGCTCACCTGCGCATACGGCGCGAACACCTCGCGCACCATGTCCAGGCGCTCTTCGAGGCTGAACAAGGTCTTTTTGTGGTGCCCCGCAGCCACGGCGACGATGACGCGGTCGAACAACTGTATGGATCGGCGCACCAGGTCTTCATGCCCCAGCGTGATGGGGTCGAAGGTTCCGGGATAGACGGCGAGCACGCTCGGGGATGCCATGGCGGGGGTCTCCTGTCGGTGAATGGGGCAAAGGCCGCGAAAAAACGGCGAAAACGGCAAAAACGGCAAGCGCCGATTATGTCGCGCGCCTGGTGTGCCCTGGGAATTTCAAGTAAAAAGTGCCTCTAGCGCTTATGTATCAAGCGCTTGCAGCTATCGATGAAGGAGCATCTTGCGCCAGCGCCACGGGACGCAGCAGGTGCGCGTGCACGGCGCCGGCGCGCAGCGTGCGCTGCGCGGCAAAGCCCAGCGGCGCGAGTGCGGCGGCGTCCCAGGCGTGCGGCGCTTCGAGATAGACGAAGCCGCCCGGCGCCACGGCGCGGCGCGCGGCCTGCAAGGCGGGGGTGAGCAAGTCGCTGGCAAACGGCGGGTCGAGGAAGATCAGCTGCAGGCTCGCAGGCGCGCTCTGGCGCAGCGCCGCGATGCCGTCGCCGCGCCGCACCGCCACTTGCTGCGTGGGCGGCACCTGCAGGCGCTGCAGCACGGCGCGCAGGCCCGCGACGAGCGCAGGGTCGCTTTCCACCAGTTCCACGCTCGCGCCGCGCGAGGCGGCTTCGAGCCCGAGCGCGCCCGTGCCCGCGAAGGCGTCGAGGCAGCGCCAGCCCGTCAAGTCCTGACCGAGCCAGTTGAACAAGGTCTCACGCACGCGGTCGGGCGTGGGCCGCAGGCCCGGCTGCTGCGCCACGGGCAGGCGTGTGCGCTTCCATTGCCCGCCGATGATGCGCACCTCGCCACGGCCGACAGGTACGCGCGCTGGCGTGCCACCAGCTGCGACCGCGCGCGCAGCGCGGCGCTTCACGGCTGGCCGCCCACGACCACGGTGACCATGCGCTCGGGCTGCAGCTTGCGCTGCAGCGCGGCGCGCACGTCGGCCACCGTGAGGGCCTGGACTTTTTTCGTCCATTGCTCGAGGTAGTCGAGCGGCAGGTCGTGCCAGGCGATGTTGGCGACGTTCGCGAGCAGCTTGCCGTTGCTGTCTATGCGCAGCGCAAAGCCGCCGATGAGGTTGTCTTTGGCGGCGCGCAGCTCGGCCTCGGTCGGGCCTTGGGCGACGTAGCGGCGCAGCACGTCTTGCGCCACCTGCACGGCCTGCGCGGCCTGGTCGGGGCGCGTTTGCAGGCCGACGACGAAGGCGCCCGCGTGCAGGCCGGGGTTGAACTGGCTATAGACGCTGTAGCTGAGCCCGCGCTTTTCGCGCACTTCTTCGGTCAGGCGCGAGACCAGGCCGCCGCCGCCGAGGATGTGGTTGCCCACGAGCAGCGCGAGAAAGTCGGGGTCGCGCCGTGCGCTGCCGGGCTGGCCGATCAGCACATGCGCCTGCGCCGAGGCGAAGGGGATTTTGATTTCTTTCGCGGCGGTGAGCGGCGCCACCTCGGGCACGGGCGCCAGGGGCGCGCAGCCCGCTGGCGGCGCCGGCAGGCGCGCGAGCAAGCTGGCCACGAGCACATCGGCCTGCGCGCGCGTGACGGCGCCGACCAGGCTCACGCGCGCGCGGCAGGGCGCGAGGTAGCGCGCGTGGAACGCGACCATGTCGGCCACGCCGATGCGTGCGAGGCTTTCTTCGCTCGCGTGGTAGCCGTAGGGGTGGCTGCCATAGACCGCGGCGGCGAAGGCTTCTTCGGCCAGGGTGCCGGGGCGCGTGTGCGCCTCTTTGATGCTTGCGCTCCAGCGCGCGCGCTCGCGCTGCCACACGTCCTCGGGCCAGCTCGGCATGCCTATCTGCCGCGCGGCCAGGTGCACGGCGCGTTCGAGCAGCGCGGGCTCGGTCAGCGAGCGCAAGCTGTAGTGCAATGCGTCGTCGCCGGCCGCGACGCCGAAGTTCGCACCCAGATCGGCCCAGGCCGCGCCGAGCGCGTTTTCGTCGAGCGGTGGCTCGTCCTGACCGTTCAGTTTGTCGGCCTGCACGCCCTTGGACGCCATCAGCGCCACGGCCTCGGCCAGCCCAGCCTGCGGCGCCGGGTCGCGGCGCTTGCCGGCATCAAAGTCTATGCGCACATCCAGCATGGGCAGCGTGGGGCTTTGCACCAGCCAGACCTGCGCGCCGCTGGGCTGCGTCCAGTGCTCTATGGGCAGCAGCGCCCACGCGGAATTCATGCCAAAAATGGCAATAGTGCCCATGGATAAAGCGCGAGCAGCTACTCTTTTGATACTTTGCATGGAAGACTCCAGGGTGCGGCAGGCCACAACGATCAACGGATCGGCCCGCCCAGCGCGGGCGCTGCGGCTTTGCGCCGCGCGTTCGGATCGACGGGCTGCGGCAGCAGCGTGGCCACGGTGAGCTGGTCGTCGCCGAAGTAACGCGCCGCCACCTGCTGCAGTTGCTGCGGCGTGACGCTGCGCAGCAGCGCGAGCAGGCGGTCTTCGGTGTCCAGCGGCAGGCCCAGCACCCAGTTGCTGCCCAGGTCCATCGCGCGCGCAAAGAGCGAATCGCGCTCGTAAATCGTCGCCGCCGTCCACTGCGTGAGCACGCGCGCGAGCTCCTGCGCGCTCACGCCCTCGCGCGCGATGCGCGCCACCTCGGCGCGCAGGGCCTGCTCGACCTCTTGCGCACTGCGCCCTTGCGCAGGCACGCCCATGAGCAAAAACAAGCCGGGCCCGCGCCCCGTCACCATGGCCGCGCTGTGGGCACTGTCGGCCACGCGCTGCGCGCCCTGCGTGAGCGCCCGCTCCAGGCGCGCGCCGTCATAGCCGCTGAGCACCTCCGACAAGGCCATGAGCGCGAGCGCGTCGCGGTCTTCTTCGGTCAGCGCATCCACATGCCGCAGCGTGGGCACGTGGAACGCGAGCGCGACGAAAGCCTGCTCGGCCGGCGCCTTCACGTCGATGCGCCGCAGCCCGGCCTGCACGGGCTCGGCACGCGGCTTGCGCGGCGGCACGGCGCGTGCGGGGATGCGGCCGTAATACTTTTCGGCCAGCGCGCGCACCTGCGCCACATCGACGTCCCCCACCACGACCACGGCCGCATTCGCGGGCACGTACCACTGGCGGTGAAACGCGCGCACGTCGTCCGGCGTCATGGCGTCGAGGTCGGTCATCCAGCCGATCACGGGGCGGCGGTAGGGCGAGACCATGAAGCTCATGGCAAACAATTGCTCGGCGAGCACGGCGCGCGGCTGGTCTTCGGTGCGCATGCGGCGCTCCTCCTTGACGACCTCGATCTCCTTGCGGAATTCGGTGTCGGGCCAGGCGTTGTGGGCAAAACGGTCGGCCTCCAGGTGCATCACCTCGGCCAGGCGGTTGGCGGGGATTTGCTGGTAGTAACCCGTGAAGTCGCGGTCGGTGAAGGCGTTTTCCTGCCCGCCCAGCGCCGCGACGCGGCGCGAGAACTCGCCGGGCGGCACGTTTTTGGAGCCCTTGAACATCATGTGCTCGAGCACATGCGCAACGCCCGAAGTGCCGTCAACTTCGTCCATGGCGCCCACGCGCACCCAGACCATATGCACCGCCGTGGGCGCGCGTCGGTCGGGCAGCACGATGAGCTGCATGCCATTGGCAAGCGTGAACTGCTGCGCCTGCGCCGCGCCCGCCACGGCGGGAATGGGCGCCAGCGTGGCGGCGGGCGGCGGCTGCGTGTCCGCAGCAGGGGCAGCCCAGGCCGCACCGGGCCCGCACAAAGCCAGCGCCCCCGCGCAGAAAACACCGCGCAGCGATGCAGCCAGAGAAGAAGAGAGTGTCAGAATGCGTTTCATGGTTTGGCTCAACGGGGGATGCCCCAGAGCGAAAGATTCTACGTAGCACCAAATGTTCAGTTTTTTCAAGAAAAAATCCCCTCCCCCACCCGCGGACGCAGCCGCGCCCAATGCAGCGCCCAGTCCCGCACCCGCGCCCGCCCCGGCTGCACCAGCCCCGGCCCGGCCTGCGGAGCCGGCCTCTACGCCTGCTGCGAGCGCTGCGCCGGCTCCGGCCGCTGGCGCTTTCGGCTGGCTGCGCAAGCCCTTCGGCGGCAAGAGCGCCACGCCGCCCGCGCCTCAACCCACCCCTCCCGAGGCGCCGGCTCCAGCGCCCGCGGCCGCCCCAATCCCGGTGCCGGCGCCGGCCCCAGCACCTGCGGCCACACCAGCGCCGGCATCAGCCCCCGCACCAGCGCCAGCCAGCGCTCCGGCTGCATCCGCAGCCGAACCCACCGCCCCTGCGCAAGCCGCTGCCGCGCCCGCTGCGCGCACGGGCTGGCTCGACCGCCTCAAGGCCGGGCTGCGCAAGACCGGGTCGAGCATCGCGAGCGTGTTCACGGGCACACAGATCGACGACGCGCTCTATGACGAGCTCGAAGAAGCCCTGCTGCTCGCCGACACCGGCGTGCAGGCCACGCAGCGCCTGCTCACCGACCTGCGCCGGCGCGTCAAGGAAAGCAAGGCCACCGAGCCCGCCGCCGTCAAGGCGCTGCTCGCCGACGTGCTGACCGAGCTGCTGCGCCCGCTCGAAAAACCGCTGGTGATCGGCGAGCACCAGCCCACGGTGATCATGGTCGTGGGCGTGAACGGCGCGGGCAAGACGACCTCGATCGGCAAGCTCACCTGGCACCTCGCACACGAAGGCGCGCACGTGCTGCTGGCCGCGGCCGACACCTTCCGCGCCGCCGCGCGCGAGCAGCTCGGCGTGTGGGCCGACCGCAACATGGTCGAGATCGTGAGCCAGGAAGGCGGCGACCCGGCCGCCGTGAGCTTCGACGCCGTGCAGGCCGGCAAGGCGCGTGGCAAGGACGTGGTGCTCGTGGACACCGCAGGCCGCCTGCCCACGCAGCTGCACCTGATGGAAGAGCTCAAGAAAATCCGCCGCGTCATCAGCAAGGCCGAGCCCAGCGCACCGCACGAGGTGCTGCTCGTGATCGACGGCAACACCGGCCAGAATGCGCTCGCCCAGGTACGCGCCTTCGACGACGCGCTGCAGCTCACAGGCCTGATCGTCACCAAACTCGACGGCACGGCCAAGGGCGGCGTGCTCGCCGCGATCGCGCAGGAGCGCCCCGTGCCCGTGTATTTCATCGGCGTGGGCGAAAAGCTCGAAGACCTCGAAACCTTCGACGCGCGCGAGTTTGCGCAGGCTTTGCTGGGGTGAGTGGGCCAAAACAGCACACACCGCACGTTGAGGCAGCAAGGGTGCAGATAATTTCGCCCTTGAAGCAAAAACCAGGAACATTCATGAAAACCTACTCCGCAGTGATAGAACGGTGCCCACAGACGAATCTCTTCGTGGGTTTCGTAGCAATACGTAGAGTTGTTCGAAGCGCGGCAGAAACATGGCATGAGCTGTTCGCGCGCGACCACTGCAGGCGGTCGCAGATCGGGGAAAAGGAACTCGTAGAACACGCGATAGGTTCGCGCGCCGCCCGCAGCGGCGGCGGACTCGTGCACGTAATCGAGTGGAGTGCTCCCGGGCGTCATGCGTTCCGGCGCGAAGCCGCCGCACGGGTTTGCGAAGAGCGACTCGCGCGGATGCAGTGTGCGGTTCGGCGT
>CAVPUD010000037.1:0-29932 GCA_963708545.1 uncultured beta proteobacterium
ATCACTATACCATGTGGTTGCGCCATTCGTTCTTACTCCTTCTATTCCTTGCCTATAAGCGCAGGTTGCAAGTGTCTTGTCTCCTAATTGAGCTTGTTCTCCATGTATATTCTTCCTGCGACAATAGCGGCATCTATTGTCGAATACGCGGGTTTTGAGCCCGAGCTGGTCGCGCAGTTTGTGCAACATATAGAGCCCACCGAAACCTGCGCCGATCACGATGGCGTCGAAGTCTAGAGAGGGGAGCGAAGTGCAAGATGCGTTGGTGGCAGAGTGCATGGCATTCATGAGCGTGTCTTTCTGGAAATAATTGGCAAATGACAGAAGCCCTGTAAAATTTTTGCCGGGATGGTTTTCGAATATGCTAAAAATAAATCTACATTTTCATGATAGCGTGAAACCTTCGTAGTTGCGCTCAGCGCTTTCCCTGAATTTTTGTACGTAGGTCGGCAAGCCTCCCGGATAATTGAGAATTTCCTTGGGTTTTCCTGGGATGTTGGCTCCCATATACCATGAGTCAGCCAACGGAAACAAGGTATGTGCGGCGGTTTCTATATTGTGTTGTCGCCAGGACTCTTCTGCGGCAGGCGTCGCTTCGATGCGCGTAATGCCACGATCGCGTAAATCTTTTAGCATTTGCACGATCAAATCCCCTTGAATTTCTGCAGCACTGGGGCCATTGCAAAAGCCGGACGGGCTTTGCGGCCCATACAGGAAAAAGAGATTCGGAAAACCATTGGTAGCTACGCCGAGCTGTGTGCGTATACCATCTCTCCATTTTTCTTTGATGGATGACACATCGTTGCCTGCAATGTTGATGCGTGTGATGCCCCCAGATACGGCATCGAAACCCGTGGCGAATACGATGATGTCGAGATCATGTCGCCCATCTTTGGTTTTGATGCCGCGTTCGTCGATTTCTTGCATCGGTGATTCGCGCAGGTCCACCAGCGTGACATTTTCTTGATCGAACACTTCGTAATAGTATTGTTCCAGTGAAGGCCGCTTGGCGCCCCAGGGGTGGGGCGGCTCTGTTGGTGCGAGTTTCTCGACAAGTTTCTTGTTTTTGATGCGCCGGCGTGTCTGGTCGCGCCAGAAATCGTAGGCGGTGCGGTTCGCTTCAGGATTCATCAGCACGTCATTGAAGGTGCCTAGCCAAAATGGAAAACCGCCTTGCTCCCAAAGCTCTTCGTACACGGCGTTTCTTTTTTGCGGCGACACCGCGAGTGCCGCTTCATCCCGGAAGTCGAAATCAAAGCCACCGAAAGTCTCTGCACGCCGGGCAAAACGTGCGGGGTAATCTTTTTTCATGCGTTCGTTGTCCGCGGCGCTCAGCGGCCGCTGGCGCATGGGCAGCGCGAGCATGGGCGTACGCTGGAACACGGTGGTGTGGCTTGCCTTGCGACTGGCTTCCTGGATGACTTGGATAGCGCTGGCGCCGGTGCCAACGACGCCCACCTTTTTTCCTGATAGGTCCAAACCGCTTTGTGGCCAGAGGGCCGTGTGATGCATTTCACCCCGAAAACGCTCTTTGCCCGGAATAGCGGGGATGTAAGGCGCAGAGGCAAAACCCGTGCACAGCAAAACATGCCGTGCGCGTACCGTTTTTTCGTTTTGATCCTGCACGACCCAATGGCGCTTGCTTTCATCGAAATGCGCGGACGTGACTCTGGTGTTGCGTTGCACGTCTTTTCCTAAATTCCAACGCTTGTCCACATAGTCGAAATAATCGCACATTTCGTTCTGGCTCGGATAAAGCTCGCTCCAGTTCCAGTCTTCCCAAAGATTCGGGTCTGAAAACTGGTAAATCGCTGAGTAGGTATCGACGCGCGCACCGGGATAACAATTCCAGTGCCATATTCCACCCATGCCGCCACCTGCTTCGTAAAGCCGGACTTTCATTCCCAGGCCGCGCAAGCGCTCCAGTTGATAAAGTCCGGCAAATCCGGCGCCGACGATGAGTACGTCAAAATCCATGTCACCTGCCATTACATTTCCATTGGTTGCCATCATGTTGCTCCTCCAGTCTCCACAGACCGGCGAGGGCTTGTGCAAGCAAGTGGAATGCCAGCGGTGATCCCGTTATGTCACGTCTTACAGCATGGTCCTGCCAGCCGGGTTATTGGTCTATTGCGCTCATGGTTTTGGGTCGTGCGCAATGCAAGAGCGTTTCACCCTGGAACATCGGGTGTAGCAATTGCAAACATCGATGCCTGTCGTTGCAGTTTTACCGGTGTCGCATCAGGGTATTCACTATGGTGATCATCGATGATCTGCGTCTAAATACGTTTTCCTGATCGATGTCAAAGCAAGATGCCGCACGAACGGTGTAGCGCTGTGCGTGAAGGACAGTTTTGCGGCAGAACGAGGAGACGATGTATGGCGATGGCTGGTGAACGAGCCCCTGCGATCCGTACTTGCGGCATGGACGAGGCGATGCGTGTTTTACGCGCGCGCGAGGCAATTCTGAGCGGCTGTGCGCCTGCGCACGGTTGCGTCAGCGAAGTGGTTGTCGAATCGTGGCGGCGCTGCCGCGACAATCGCATCGATCCAAGCTTGCCTGCGGCGCCGGTCGATGAGGCATGCTTGGCCATGGCGAGGAGTGAACAAGGCGTTTTGCTCGACGCAGCGAGGCCGGTGCTGCGTGACATGGAGGAGTCGCTTGCGGATGCTGGCGCGATGGTCTTGCTCTGCAACGGGTCTGGCGTGATATTGCAGGCAGGCGGCGCTCCAGCGACCCGCGACGCGGGTGCCGAGGTAAACATCGTGGCCGGCGGTATCTGGGCGGAGAGTGCTGCAGGCACAAATGCAGTAGGGATGGCGATTGCGCTAGACCGTCCCGCAGTGATTCGCAATGTGGAGCATTACTGCGACGCCGTCACGCGCTGGAGCTGTGTCGCAAGCCCCATCCACGACCCGCTCGACGGCCAGCTGATTGGTGTGCTCGACTTGTCGCACTGCGAGCAGGTGTTCGACGATTACGCGCGCTCTTTAGTGCTTGCTTCGAGCAAACGCATAGAGCAGGCCCTGGACTGCGCGCGCCTGCGCAGCGAAGCTATGTTGATGGAGGCATACCTCGAGCGCAGCGCCCGGCAGGGCAGCGACGCCGTGTTGCTGCTCGACCGGCAGGGGCGTCTGCTGCGCAGCAATGAACATGCGCTCGAAGCCTTGCGTGCTTACGGCGTGGAACTGGCGCTGCGGCGCGGTATGGCGCTGGGCGGCGAATGGCAATCCGGGGGCGTGTGGCGGCCGCCGGCATGGCTGCAGCCGGATTGGGTGCGCCCCATTTTCCAGGGGCAGGACTACGTGGGCATGCTGGTGCGCATTCCGCGCCCGCTGCAGCTGCAATGTGCGCCAGCGCTCGTGGACGGGCCTCGCGAGCCCCCGACCCTTGCGCCCGAGCCCGACGCGCTCGACCCTCGCCTGCGTGGGCACCGTGGCGCAGCCATGCGCAAGGCCGCCATGCAGGCGATGCGCGTCGCCGCGGTCGAGGTGCCGGTGCTGCTCGAAGGGGAAACGGGCACCGGCAAGGAGATCATGGCGCACGCCATCCACCGTGCCAGCAAGCGCGCAAGCAAGCCCTTCATCGCCGTGAATTGCGGCGCCATTCCGCGGGAGTTGCTCGCCAGCGAGCTCTTCGGCTACGTCGAGGGGGCGTTCACGGGCGCGCGCCGCGGCGGGCAGGCCGGGAAATTCGAGCAGGCGGACGGCGGCACGCTGTTTTTGGATGAATTGGGCGAGCTGCCGCTGGACTTGCAGCCCTATCTGCTGCGGATTCTCGAAGATGGAAAGGTTGTACGCCTGGGCAGCGACAAGCCGCGCGCAGTCGACGTGCGCATCGTTGCGGCGACGAACCGCGACCTGCGCAGCGCCATGGAGGAAGGGCGTTTCCGCAGCGACCTGTATTTCCGCTTCCGTGTCGGCATTCACCTGCCGCCACTGCGCGAGCGCCGCGAAGACCTCGATCGCTATATCGACAACGCTTTGACCGAGGTCGCGCAGCGGCATGGCATCGTCAAGACGGTTTCTTCGGCGCTGCGTGCCTTTTTGCACGGCTATGACTTCCCCGGCAATTTGCGCGAACTGCACAACCTGATCGAACAAATGGCAGTGATGAGCGATGGCAGTGCGTTGGACTTGGAGCACTTGCCCGAACACCTTCATGCATCGCAGCCTTCTTCCAGCACTGCCTCGGTCAGTGCAACGGCGCCAGGCACCGTTTGCGGCATGCTCAAGGAGATCGAGTGGCGCACGATCGTCGAGGCACTGCGGCTCGAGCAGGGCAACCGCAGTCGGGCAGCGCGCCGGCTCGGCATCTCGCGCACGACCTTGTATCGGCGCCTAATGGGCGGTGAGCAAGTGCGCTGACTTTTTGGCGCTCCCATGTCTTGACTGCGCGCGCTTACCTCAGGGTGGAGCGTTTTGGAGCCTGCAAGGCGGGCAGGGTCGAAAGAGAAAGACGCACCGCCCTTCACACCGAGCGGCTGCGCGCGAGCGGCGGGTTTTTGGCGAAGTAGCGCTGGATGCCGCGCATCAGCGCGTCGGCCAGGCGCTCTTGGTATTCACGGCTGCGCAGGCGCGCTTCTTCGTCGGGGTTGCTGATGAAGGCGGTTTCGACGAGCACGCTGGGGATGTCGGGCGCCTTGAGCACGGCAAAGCCGGCTTGCTCCACGCGCGGCTTGTGCAGCCGGCCCACGTTGCCGATTTCGCCCAGCAGCGCGCTGCCGAGCCTGAGGCTGTCGTTGATCTGCGCCGTGGTGCTCATGTCGAGCAGGGCGCGCTGCACGTGCTGGTCTTGCGCACGCACGTTCAGGCCACCAACCAGGTCGGCTTGGTTCTCTTTGTTCGCGAGCCAGCGCGCGGCGGTGCTCGAGGCGCCGCTCTGGCTCAGGGCGAACACGCTCGCGCCGCGTGCGGCTGGCGTCGTGAAGGCGTCGGCATGGATGCTCATGAACAGGTCGGCCTGCACGCGCCGCGCCTTTTCCACGCGCGTGCCCAGCGGCACGAAAAAGTCCGCGTCGCGCGTGAGAAAGGCGCGCATTGGGTTGCCGTTCACGCTCGTGGCGTTGATGCGGTCGCGCAGCAAGAAGGCGATGCGCAGCACCACGTCTTTCTCGTGTGTGCCCGCGGGGCCGGTGGCGCCCGGGTCTTCGCCGCCGTGGCCCGGGTCTAGCGCCACGATGATGATGCGGTCGGTCTGGCGCGCCGTCGCGCCGGCGCTGCTGCGTGCAGGAGCAGGCGCGGGCGCCGGTGTGGCCATGGGCGCAGCGGGCGCTGCCACGGTGACGGGCGGTGCGGCGGGTGTGGGCGCTGCCGTGGCGGCCGTTACAGGGCGGGCCGTGCGCTGGGTGATGAGCTCGCCGAGTGGGTCCGAGGCGGCGTGCGCGGTGGTGGCGGCGGAGGGGTGCGCTGCGCTGGCGGGCGTGGCGGGCTGCAGCGGCGCAGAGGGCGCGGCAGCAGATGCCGTAGCGGGCGCGGCAGCTTGGGCCGCGACGGTGGAGCTCGGCGCCTGGCCTGGTCGCTGGGCTGCCGCCGGTGCATCGCGCAGGCGCTCGGCGATCAGCGCTGCGAGCGGATCGATCGGTCGCGCCGGGTACAGGTCGAGCACCAGGCGGTGCTGGTACGCGGCCACCGGTGTGAGCGTGAACACCTGCGGCTGGGCCTCTTGCTTGAGGTCTATGACCAGGCGCACCACGTTGGGCGCGTACTGGCCCACGCGGATGCCCGCGATGTTGGGGTCGTCGGCCTTGACCTTGGCCACGAGTTCGCGCAGCGCCGGGTTCAGCTCTATGCCTTCGATGTCCACCGCGAGGCGCGGCGGCGCGGTGACGAAGGTCTGCCGGGTCACGAGCGGCGCGTCGGATTCGATGGTGACGCGCGAATACTCGGGCGCAGGCCACACGCGCACGGCCACGATGGTGGCGCCGCGTGCGATCTGTTGCACGCCCAGCAGCAGCACCAGGCTGCCGGCCTGCAGCAGCGTGCGCCGCGGCAAACGGGGCGTGAAGGGGGATGGAGCTTGCGAAGGCGTCATGGCGATGTCCGCAGGGCTTGCAGCAGTCGGTGCCCCGTGGCACTCGCGGCCTGCAGCGTGGCGCGCCTGCTAGTGTCGTCGATTGCTTCTATATTGATAGCTATATCCGCTGATGGTATAAGCGCTGCAGCCTTTTCTGGCCACTCTGCGAGTTTGAGCCCGGGGGCCGCGAAGACATCGCGAAAGCCCGCGTCTTCCCACTCGCGCGGGTCGCTGAAGCGGTAAAAGTCGAAGTGCCACACCGGCAGACCAGGCAATTCGTAAGGCTCGACCACGGCGTAGGTCGGGCTTTTGATGCGCCCCTGCACGCCCAGCGCGCGCAGCAGGTGGCGCACCAGCGTGGTTTTGCCTGCGCCGAGTTCGCCGTGCAGCGTGATGAAGACGCTGGCCGTGGGCGCCAGCGTCTGCAGCTGCGCCGCGAGCTGCCGCGCGAAGGCGGCGGTATCGTCCTCGGTGCGCCAGAGGCAGGCGGGGGTACCGCTCGGCGCCGCGCTGCTTGGGCCGCTTTCTACAATCCGGTCGGTATGGGGTGTGACAGTCAACTCGTTCCTCGAATCCAGGCGTGGGGCCGCGAGCTGGGATTTTCCCAAATCGGCGTGGCGGGCGTCGATTTGTCCGCGTGCGAGTCCGGGTTAGTGCAGTGGCTCGCGCAAGGGTTCCACGGCACGATGGACTATATGGCGGCGCATGGCCTGAAACGCGCCCGCCCGGCCGAGCTGGTGCCGGGCACGGTGAGCGTGATCACCGCGCGCATGGATTATCTGCCGCGCGCACACGCCCCTGGGCTGCCTGCGCAGGGCAAAGAGGGCGAAGAGGGCAAAGAGGGCCATCGGAGCGATCAGGACTGGCGCGCCGTCGAATGGGCGCGCCTGGCGCGACCGCAGGAGGGCGTGGTCTCGCTCTACGCGCGTGGGCGCGACTACCACAAGGTGCTGCGCATGCGTCTGCAAAAGCTCTGCGACCGCATCGCCACGGCCGTGGGGCCGTTTGGCCACCGCGTGTTCACCGACTCGGCGCCGGTGCTCGAGGCCGCACTCGCCGAGCGCAGCGGCCTCGGTTGGCGCGGCAAGCACACGCTCATCATCGACCGCGCCGCAGGCTCGATGTTTTTTCTCGGCGAGATTTATACCGATCTGGCGCTTGCGCCCACGCAGCCCGTCTCTGAGCACTGCGGAAATTGCAGCGCCTGCCTGACCGCCTGCCCCACGGGGGCAATCGTCGCGCCCTATCGGCTGGACGCGCGGCGCTGCATTTCCTACCTGACCATAGAGCACCCCGGTGCAATTCCGCCCGATTTGCGCCCGCTGCTGGGCAACCGCATCTACGGCTGCGACGACTGCCAGCTCGCCTGCCCCTGGAACAAGTTTGCCGAGCGCAGCAGCCTGCCAGACTTCGACGCGCGCGGCGGGCTCACGGGCCAGCGGCTGGTGCCGCTCTTCGCCTGGGACGAAGCTACGTTTTTGCGCCGCACCGAAGGCTCGCCGATCCGCCGCATAGGTCATGAGCGCTGGCTGCGCAACATCGCGGTGGCGCTGGGCAATGCGCTGCGCGGCAACCATGCGGCATTGCAGGGTGGTGAGGAACCTGCCGCGATGCGCGCCGCGCTGCAGGCCCGCGCCGCGCACGCAAGTCCGCTGGTGCGCGAACACGTGGCCTGGGCGCTCGCGCAGGGCCGCTGAGGCGTGCGCCGGATTCGTTCGCATCTTCTCAGGCCCCACGCAGCACGCCAAGCGCAAACGGCAGGCTCAGCATGCCGAGCAGGGTTGACAGCGTCACCAGCCCTGCCACGTAAGAGCCGTTGTAGCCCATGCGCGCGGCCAGCACGTAGCAGGTGGAGGCCGTGGGCAGGGCCGTGAAGGCGAGCAATATCGTGGTCTGCAGCGCGTCCAGCCCCCACAGGCGCGCGAGCACGCTGGCTATCAGCGGCTGCAGCAGGTGGCGTATGCCCAGCACCCCGGCAGCGAGCAGCTTGCCGCGGTGCAACAAGCCCAATTGCATGCCTGCGCCCGCCGACATCAGCCCGAGCGCGAGCGAGGCCGCGCCGACGCGGCCGACGGCAGGCTCCAGCCAGGTGGGAATACGCAACCCCAGCAGATTGGCCGTGAGCCCGGTGACGGTGGCAACGATCAGCGGGTTGCGCAGCAGCTCGCGCACGAAGCCGCGCTCGCCATGCCGGGCCATCGGCCAGACGGCGGCCACGTTGAAGATGGGCACGCACACGCCGATCAGCACGGCAATCAGCAGCACCCCTTGCGCACCCCCGATGCGCTCGGCCAGGGCCAGGCCGATGAAGGAGTTGAAGCGAAACGCCACCTGCGCGCTCGCCGCGTGCTCGCGCCGCGCGATATGACGACCGAGCCAGGGCCAGTGCGGCAGGCTGTAGGCCAGCGCGATGCCCGCGAGCCCCGAAAGCACGCCCGCCGCGAGCAAATTCGAGGTGGTGTGCAGGTCGATCGGGCTTTTGAGGATGGAGTGAAACAGCAGCACCGGAAACAGCAGGTAATACACCAGGTTCTCCACGGGCTGCCAGATGGAGCGGTCGAGCGCCGTGAAGCGGCACAGCAGGTAGCCGAACAGAATCAGCGAAAAATCGGGGAAAAGCAGTTGCGCGTAGTTCACGGCTTGAGGATAACGTGGGGGAGTACCCCGAGGTCTGGGCTCAACCGTACAGATGCAAAAGCGCGCCCAACGCTTTTTGCACGGAACCAAACCCCACCCGCTCCTGCTCCAGCCGCAGCCGGGCTTGTAGGCGGTCGCCGCGCAAATCGTCGTACACGGCAGCCTCCTCGGCGGTGAGGCGGACGAGGTCGTGGCGGATGGGGTCGGTTTCTTCGCCCCAGTGCGCACGGTGCGCAAGCAGCGTTTGCCTGTCCATCAGGAACGAGCCCACCTGCGGGAAATGGGCGCGCAACTGGTCGAGGATGGCAAAGCCGTGCGTGTCGATGTCGCCCCAGTAGTGCAGCTGGCAGCCGTGCAGCCAGGCGGCCTGCGCGAGCGCCTCCCAGCCGTAACCTGCGCCGAACACCACGAGCGCGCGGGCGGCCCGCGGAAAGGCGAGGAAGTTGGTTTCGTTTTCGGTGATGAACACGTGCCCGACCGGCAGAGCGAGGCGCGCAAAGCTTTGGGCATCGAGCGTGATGTCGGGCAGGTGGTCGGCCCCGCCAAGGCCGGGCAGGCTGGGCAGCGCCGGATCGAGCAGGCGAAAGCGGATGCGCGCGAGCTTGTCCAGAAAGCCGAACCGGCGCGCAAAGCCGGCCGCGCCGGTGGCACGCGCGTCGATGGCACGCGCGTCGATGGCCGCGGGTGGCAGGGCTAGATCGAGCAGCTCGGCGAGCACGCCGCGGTGCGCTTCGATGAATTTGCTGTCCAGGCCCGGCACATCGACCTGGCGCAGATACACGCCCGGGCGCGGATTCGCCTTAAGCCATGCGACCACGGCCAGCAGGCGCTCCCAGCGCTCGGCCAGCTCCAGCGCCTGCAGCGGGCGGCGGGACAGCCAAGGCAGCAGCGCGGGTTGCGCGCGCACCGTGTGCTGCCACAGCGCCTGAAAGCGCTGGGCCTGGCGCGTCTTGCCGATCAGGGCCAGGGCATCGTCGAGCGTGTCTATCCATACGGCCACCGGCACGCGCTGCGCGCCTTGCACACGGTGCTTGACCTCGCGCCACTCGATGCGCACGTGCGGCATCTCGGCCAGGGCGTGCAGCCACGCGCGCACGGCATCGAAGCGCGCGGTCAGGTCGGCGGCGCCGGGGGCTTTCAGCGTCAGGCGCAGCGGCCAGGCCATGCTGTCTGCCACCGCGGCGCGCGGCAAGTCGCCGCGCTGCCACAGCCGATCGACCTGCGCGCGCAGGTCGGCAGGCGTGCTCCAGCTCATGGCACGGCTGCGCGCAGCACGGGCGCAGCTTCGGTGCCGACCTTCTGGGCGCGGTATTCCTCGATCGTCAGGCAGCGCAGGCGCGAATCGCGTCCGCCTTCGTTGTGCACGAAGCCCACGCTGGCCACGTAGGGCTCGATGATGTGAATCTTCTGCAGCGGCGTGACGATCAGCAGTTGCAAATTGAGCTGCTGGAACAGCCGCAGCCCGTACTGCGCGGACTCGTCCGAGCCGCGCCCGAAGGCCTCGTCGATCACCACGAAGCGGAAACTGCGCGAACGCACTGCACCCCATTCGAGCCCGAACTGGTAGGCCAGGCTCGCGGCAAGCACGGTGTAGGCGAGCTTTTCTTTCTGTCCGCCCGACTTGCCGCCCGAGTCGGTGTAGTGCTCGTACTCGGCGCCGTCGGCGCGCCAGCGCTCGCTGGCCGAAAACAGAAACCAGTTGCGCACGTCGGTGACCTTGGCCGTCCAGCGCCGGTCGGCGTCGGTCAGGCCCTCGCGGCCACGAAAGCGGTCGATGATGGCCTTGACCTGCAGGAACTTGGCTTCCGAATACTGCTCGTCGGCCGAGCCGGTGAGCGCGCCGGAGGTAGCCGCGCGCAAGTCCTGCTGAAAGTCGCGCACTTCGGCGTCCGGGCTGGGCTGCGCGATGAGCTTGATGAAGCGGCCCGGGTTGTAGTCGATGGCGGCGAGCGACTGGTTGATCAAGTCCACCCGCTCCTTGATCGTCTCGCGTTCGCGTGCGAGCTGCGCGTTGAAGTTGGCGATCTCGTTGATGGTGTTGACGTTGAGCAGCTCCTTGAAGCGCGCCTCGAAGCGCGGCAGGTCGTCTTGCTGCAGGCCCGCGAGCAGGCGCTCGTACTCGGCCAGCGCGGCAAGGCTCACGTCCATCTCGGCGGTTTCGGTCTTGAAGCTCTCCTTGAAGCCGCGCATGGCGTTGACGATGCGCTCGGCAAGGCGCGTCAGGCGCTTTTCTTCGGCATCGATGCGCGCTTGCAGCCACTGGCGCAGTTCCTGCTCGCGGTGGTCGCAGGATTCGACCGACAGCTGGTGCACGCCCAGCGCCTCGGCGCGCCAGGCGTTCAGGCGCGCGACTTGCGCCGCGTCGAGCGGCGCGGCATCGCACACGGCATGTGCCTGCGCGTGCTGCGCCTCGGCGGCTTCGCGTCGGGCGCGCAGTTCGCCGCGTTTGCCCAGCACGTCGGCGCGCCGGCTCTCGGTTTCGTCGAGCCGCGCCTGCGCGGCCTGCAGCTGCTGTGCCAGTTCCTTGAGCATGTCCGATGCCGCCTCGAGCCGCGCGCGCTCTTGGGCGAGCACCGCAATCTGGCGCACCAGCCCCATCCAGTCCAGCTCTTCGAAGCGCGTGAATTCCTCGAGCTTGTTCAGGGCATCCAGCCGGCCTTGCCGTTCTTCACGCGCCTGGCCGAGCTCGGCGATGCGCTGCGCCTGCGCCGCGAGCCTGGCTTCGAGGTGCTCGCGCGTGTCGCGCAAGGCGCGCAGCTTGTCGGCGTTGCTCCAGCCGAGCACGTAGCGGCTGCGGTCGTCGATGCGGCTGCGGTCGTCCTTCTCGTGGCGGCCCGACGGGTCTTTGACTTGCCCCGCGCGGGTGATGGCGCGCGCCTCGCGGCGAAACTGCACGTCCGTGTCACAGCAGGCCACATCGAAGCGCTGGCGCAGCTCCTGCTCGAGCCATTCGTAGTGCGGCGAATCCGGCTTGATGAGGAGCTTGCGCACCAGCGATTGCGGATGCAGGCCCGCGCCCAACGAGGCTTTGCGCGGCCGCACGTGGAAATACACCAGCCGCGCGCCCAGGTGCTGGCGATCCACCCAGGCGCTGACAGCCGCGTAGTGCGCGTCCGGCACCAGCAGCGCCAGGCCAAAACCGCGCAGCAGCCGCTCGGCGGCGCCTTCCCAGTCGCGCGCGTCCTCGCGCACCTGGATGAGCTCGCCCGCGAACGGCAGTTCGTCCTCGGCGATGCCCAGCGCCGCGCACAACGCGTCGCGAATGCGCACCTGGGCGGCGTCGATGTTGCTCTTACGCCGCGCCAGGCTCTCTATCTCTTGCGCCAGCGCGGCGTGTTCCTCGCGCCCTTTGCGAAAGGCGTAGTCCTCCTCGCGCGTATGGTTGTCTAGGTCGACGAGCGCGCCGCGCAAGTCCTCGGCACGGCTCGCAATGCTCTGTTGCAGGGCGATGAAGCCGGCCTCGTCGACCGGCGGCGTGGTGGCTATGCGCGCGAGCAGCGCGGCGAAGCGCTCGGCCCTTTGCCGGCGCTGGGCTTGCTCCTGCTCCAGGCGGCGGATGTCGGCGGCCAGCGCCTCGAGTCGGTCGCCACCGTTGTCGCGCAGGGCGCGCTCCAGGCGGGTGATGTCGCCGCGCTCGGTCTCGAGCTGCGCCTGCAGGCGCTCGAGCTGCGCCTCGAGCCGGGCAGCATCCTGCGCCAGCAGTTCGAGGCGACGTGCCAGCAGCTCGCCCTTGAGGCGCGCGAAATACGGGCGCAGCGCGTCGCGCGCCTCGCGCCAGCCCTGCACCTCGGCGGTCAGCGCCACGTGGCGCCGGCCGTCGTCCACCAGCGGCGTGAGCAGCTCGACCTGGCGCTTGGCCTTGAGCACCGCCTGATGGGCGCGGTCGAGGTCGTCGAAATGGCGGATCAGCGACTCGATGCGTTGCCCCGGGTCGAACGGCTCTAGCATGTGGCTGCGCACGAAGTCGGTGAGGTTGCCGACCGACTTCATCGACACCGTCTGGTGGAACAGCTCCAGCGCCTGCTCGTGCTCGATGCCAAAGCGGCGGCGGAACCACGCCGCATAGGGTGGAAAGCTGTCGAACAGCTCGCAGCCGGCGCCGCGCAGTTTTTTGCGCAGCGCTGCGGGGTCGCTGCCGAAGCCGCCGAACTGCTCGGCGATGCCGAGCGCGCGCTCGGACGCGACAAACAGGCGCACCGGCTGGCCCTGCGGGTCCTTCAGCCAGAACACCTGTGCGAGCGTTACCGACTGGTCGTAGCCCTCGTTGCGGAACACGCCGAGGATCACGGAATAGCTCGACGCGTCGCGCAGCGCCACCGGCCGGGCGGTGCCGGTAACCTCGTTGCGCTCGCTCTTGTAGTGGCCGAGCACGTAGGAGCGCAGCGAGCGCTCGCGGCTCTCGGCGCCCGCGGCCTTGTTGTAAGCAATGCGCTGCGGCGGCACCAGCAGCGTGGTGATGGCATCGACCAGCGTGGACTTGCCCGAGCCAATGTCGCCAGTGAGCAGGCCGTTGCGCCCGTCGAGCTCGAGGCGCCACACCCGCTGGTCGAAGGTGCCCCAGTTCAGCACTTCGAGCCGCTGCAACCGAAATCCCACGCGGCTGTCGTCGCCCACGAAATCCAGGGCAAGCGTCGGCGCCTCAGGCATCGGCGGTCTCCTGTGCGGGCCCGCGCGCCGCGCCCAGCGTTTCGGCGTCTGACAGCGCCGTGCGGTAGACCTCCAGGCGCGCATCGAACTCGGCCAGCCACTGCGCGTCCACGAAGGCTTTCAGAATGCGCCGCACCTCGTAGTGGGCTTGGCTTTGTGCGGCGGGCGGCGTGCTCGCGCCGGTGGGCTTCAGTCGGCGCAGAAAGCCCAGCTCGACGACCTTGGCGATGGTTGCGTCCACCTGGTCGATCAGCCGCGCCTCGTTGCTGCCCTCGGGCAGGAACACGCGCACCAGTTCGGCGATCTCCTCGCGCGAAAGCACCAGCCGCGTGCCGACGCCCTCGCCGCCACCGGCATCGAACTCGGCCAGGCGCTTTCTGAGCAGCGCTAGCATCAGGCTCACCGGGTAAGACAGCGGCCGGCGCGCGACCAGACGCGGCAGCCGCGGCGCGCCCTCGGATTCGTCTGCCTCGGGGCGGCTTTTGAGAAAGGCGTGCCCCTCGGCCTCGTCGAGCACCAGCTCGAGCAGCAGCACGGCAGCCTGCTCGCGCACCCGCGCCTGCAGGCGCAACAGGCTGGCCCACAGGCGCTCGTCGTCGTCGCGGTAGAGCACGCCTTTGAGCAGGTGAATCATCAGCTGCGAAAGCTCGGGCACGACCAGCGGGGCGTGTGCGCTTTCGGGCGTGTTTTCCGGGGCGTCGAGGGTGGGCCAGATTTCAGTCAGTGGCATGGTGGTGTCGGGCATGGTTCAGCGCGCAAAGATCACGCGCGGCAGACGCGCCTGCCGCAGCACGGGTGCGCCGTTTGCGTCGCGGGCCTGCCAGCGGATGGGCTCCATCACGGCCTCGTCCACCACCGCGTGCAGGCCCTCCACGGCGTCGCTGCCGGCGCCGGCGTGCGCGAGTTCCAGGTAGGCCACCAGCTCGGCCAGGCCCTGCTGCAGTGGCGCGGCGTCCAGCAGCTCGCGCAGGGTGATTTGCGGCTGGCGGCGCAGGGCGTGGCGCACGGTGGCGCGCAGGTGCGCCTTGTCCACCACGATCTGGTCGAACAGCCGTGTGGCATCGATGTCGTCCTCACCGGCGACGAGCGCCAGATCGGCCAGGCGCGGCTTGATGCTCGGCGTGAACAGCGGCCGCTCTAGCGGCAGCTCCACGTCTGCGCCCATGGCGTCCATCGTCATCACTGCGCCGGCGGGGGCGGCATCGCGCAACGCAAGAGCATGGCGCTCGATGCCGTGCAGCAAGTCGAGGATACGGCGGTTTTCGAGAAACGCGCGGTCGTCCAGAAAACGGCGTAACTGCTGCGACAGCTGCGCCACGGTGCGCTGCGTGTGCTCGCCGGCTTCGAGCCAGTCGTGGTGCACGCGGCGCGTACGCGGATCGGGCGCAAGCTGCGCTACCGCGGGCAGTGCCAGCACCCGATCGAGCCGCTCGGAAAGCTCCTCCTGCCGGCGGCTGGACATGAGGAAGTCCCAGAACGCGCGAAAGCTGCGCCCCTGGTCGGAGTCGCCGATGGCGTCGCGCTCGCCCATGATTTCGTCGAGCAGCGCGCCCTTGGCGCCCTCCCACAGCGCGATCTTCTCGCGCACCTTGCGGTCGAGCTGGCGGAAGTTGTGCTCCACCTCGCGAAAGTCGGCGAGCAGCTCGCGCGCCAGTTGCTGGAATTGCAAAAAACGGTCCTTGACCGCGGTGTCGTCCAGTAGCGGTATGTCGCCGGCCTGCACGCGCGCGATCTCGGCGTCGAGCGCGTCGCGCTTTTTGCGCAGTTCCTCCACGCGCTTGGCTGGATCGGCTTCGGTGCCGGCGCTGATTTGCTCCAGCAGCGCAAACAGCGTCAGCAAGCGCGACTCGGTGCCGACGAACGGCCGCTCGGTGAGCGTCTGCAGCCAGGCGATCGCCTTCTCGGTGGCCGGCGTCAGGTCGAACTGCGCCTCGTCCGTGCCGGGCTTGTAGAACTTGCGCAGCCAGCCCCTGTCGGGTGCGCACCAGTCGTTGAGGTAGTCTGGCGCGCCCTTTGGGTAGGCGTCTGGCCCGAGCTGCTCGCGCAGCGCAAAGAGCTCATCCTCCAGCGCCTCGGCGAGATCGGCCTCGTGCATCACCCGCACGTTGGGCGCCACGAACACCCGGTGCAGAAAACTCGCCACCAGCGGCGCGTGTGGCGAAGCCAGCAGCCGCCAGGCCGGATGACGCTCGCGCAGGGTGGCGAGGGTGGTGTAGTCCATGGGGTTTTCAGCGTGTTTCCGAGGATGCAGGACGGCGGTGGTCGGTGACGCCAGTCCGCGGGCTTGCGTCCGCCATTCGCGGCCGCCGTACAGGCGCGCGCGCGGGCAAGGGCGTCGCTCAGCCCGCGTCCACCGCGTCGAAGAGCGCTTGCATCTGCGCCTGCATCCGCTGCAGGCGCTGGCGCAGGTCGGCGACTTCTTCGATCAAGTCCACGGTAAGCGCGGCCAGCTGCGGGTCGGCGTCGAAGGCGCGCTCGAGTTGTGCGAGGCGGCGTGCACGCACCAGCGCGGCGCCGGCGAAGTGCCACTGGCCTTGCTGCTCGTGCGCGGGCAGCAGGCCGGCTTCGAGGCGCTCCAGAACCCAGTCGGGGCCCATGCGGCAGCTGCGTGCGAGCTCTTCGAGGCTCAGCCAGACGCCGTCGTCGAGCAGTTCTGCAGACAGGGTTTGCAACACGGTGGCGTGGGTGGGCGAGTGGGTGGGCAGACGGGGCGTCGTGCTCATGTTCAGGCTCCTTGGCGGGGGTTGAAGCGGGGAAAGGCTTGGGCGAAGGCCGTGTAGGCGGCGCGCTCGGCCTCGGTGCGTGCGGGCGGCAGCGCGACGTTCAGCTCCAGGTACAAGTCGCCCGGCGGGTTGCTTGGGATGCCGCGCCCTTTGAGCCGCAGCTTGCGCCCTGACTTGGAGCCTGCGGGTATCTTGACTTCGACCGTGCCCGAGGGGGTGGTGACTTCGATGCTTGCGCCGAGCTCGGCCTCCCACGGCGCCACGGGCACTGGCTGGTAGACGTCGCGGCCTTCGGCGCGCCAGCGCGGGTCGGGCTTGAAGTGCACTTCGAGGAACAGGTCGCCCGCCGGCCCGCCGCCTGCGCCCGGCGCACCCTGGCCCGGCACGCGGATGAGCTGGCCTTCGCGCACGCCCTTGGGGATTTTGACTTGTAGCGTGCGCTCTTCCTGCACCAGGTGGCCTTGGGCGTCGAGCCGGCCGCCGTGCAGCGTGAGCATGCGCTCGGCGCCCTGGTAGGCGTCGAGCAGGTCGAGCTCGATCTTGGCGTGGTGGTCGCTGCCGCGCTGCGCGGCGCTGCCGAAACCATGGCGCGCGCCGTGCGCTCCGTGCGCTCCGTGCGCTGTGCGCCCCTGGCGTGCCGCGCGGCCAAAGAGCTGCTCGAAGAAGTCGCTGAAGCCGCCCCCGTAGCCGTCTCCCCCGCCGAGGTCGGAGAACTCGAAGCCTGCATCCCAGTTCGGAGGCGGACGGAAGTCGTGCCCCGGCCCTTGGGCGGCTTGCTGGCGCAGGGCGTCGTAGGCGGCGCGCTTTTCGGGGTCCGAGAGCACGGTGTTGGCCTCGTTCACCTCGCTCATGCGCTGCGCGGCGTCGGGCTCCTTGCTCACGTCGGGGTGGTACTTGCGCGCAAGCTTGCGGTAGGCCTTTTTGACCTCATCGGCCGTGGCCGTCGGTTCGACGCCAAGGATCTTGTAATAGTCTTTGAACTCCATGCGTAAGCTCCTGAGAAAGGGGGGGCTGCAAGGCAGCCTGCGGTGAACGGGCTGGGCGCGTCCACGTGTGCCATCTTGGCACGGGGCGGCGCTTCGCGCGGCCGAAATCGCCTTGCAGCGCCATATATGGGATGGGGGGCGGAGTTTGTCAACAAAGCTGTGGCAGCAGTGCAGCCGGGCGCGGGGGCTGTGTGCGCGGTGCCGGGACTTAAGCGCTCGCACCATCCATGAAAACACGTAATTCACCGGGCGCCATGGGCGTCCAGGCCTCGTCGGTGGTGAGCGGGGCCGTGACCACGAGGGCGACGCGGTCGTTGGGCTGGGTGTGCGCGGAAAAGTCCACGCTCAGGTCTTCGTCGCTCAGGTGCGCCTGGGTGAAGGGGTGGCGGCGCTCGAGGTAGTGCAGCTGCGTGGAGGCGTGCGCCCACAGCGCCTGGCCGTTCGAGAGCAGGAAGTTGAAAGTGCCCTGCGGCGCCACGCGCGCCGCCAGCTCGCGCAGGGTGAGCGTGAGCTCGGCGACGCTAGGCACGCCGGCGTGCGATTTGGCGAGCTCTTGCATGATCCAGCAGAACACGTGTTCGCTGTCGGTGCTGCCCACGGGGTGGAAGTGCGCGTGCAGGCGCGGGCGAAAGTCCTTCAGGTCGCCGTTGTGCGCGAACACCCAGTAGCGCCCCCAGAGCTCACGCACGAAGGGGTGGCAGTTTTCCAGCGCGACGTGGCCCTGTGTGGCCTTGCGGATGTGGGCAATGACGTTGCAGCTATGAATGGGGTAGCGCCGCAGCAAGTCGGCCAGCGGCGAATCGACGGCGCGCTGCGGGTCCACGAAGTGGCGCAAGCCCTTGTCCTCGAAAAAAGCGATTCCCCAGCCGTCCGCATGCTGGTCGGTGCGCCCGCCGCGCTGCGTGAAGCCGGTGAAGCTGAAGTTCAAGTCGGTGGGCGTATTGGCATTCATGCCGAGCAGCTGGCACATGGGCGGCGGGGTGGAAAAAACCAAAACCGAAGAAAGGGCGTGGCGCAAAGCGATGGCGCCGAAGCCAGGAAAGTGCGGGCTATGATCCTAAATCAGCTGAACGCAACTCTTTGATTGAAAAGGCGGGACGCCATCAAGAAAAACAGCCTGCCGCACACGCGGGGCACAGACAGACTTGCCCGCGCTGTTCGGCGGGAACCGCGGCCAGCGCCTCGGGCGCGATGCTTGCCGTCATGCACCAGCAGTCTTGGGCGTCCGTTCGTGCGGCCTGCGCACACTGGTTATGGCGGCCGCAGCAGGGGCAGACGCCCGGGTCGGTGGTCGTGTTCGATGGTGGTAGCGGGGCTGGCGGCATGCGCGGCAAGTGTAGGTGATGGCCGGTGTCTGGCGCGCAAACCGTCCCCATTTTTGATAGCTTGCTGTGCATACTGCAGAAGCGGTAGAGGCTTTTTTTATGGAAAAAACAATTCCCGAAAACGTCACGACTGCCTTCGAATGGCTGGGCGGTGAGGACAAGGTGCGCGCGCTGGTCGAGCGCTTTTACGACCTCATGGACCTAGAGCCAGCCTATGCCGAGCTGCGCGCCGTGCACGGCAGCGACCTGGACGGCGCGCGGCAAAAATTGTTTTGGTTTTTGTGCGGCTGGCTCGGCGGCCCTGCGTACTACACCGAGCGCTTTGGCCACCCGCGCCTGCGCGCACGCCACCTGCCCTTTGCCATCGGTATCAAGGAGCGTGACCAGTGGGTTGCCTGCATGGACCAGGCCATGCGCGAAACCAGCGTGCCCGAGGCGCTGCGCGCACGCCTGCACGAGAGCTTCATGAACACGGCCGATTGGATGCGCAACAAGGGCGGGTGAACCATTGCGCCATTGCGTCGCGCATGTGCTTGTGCGCTGCAGCCGCGCTATGGCAAGCTCGGTGCCTCCTTTCGGCTTTTTTCAGGAGACAAGCCCATGAACCAGCCCACAAACGATTCCGCCGCTGCGCCCAGAAGCATCAAGTATTACTGGGAAGACTTGCCTGTGGGCACCACGCTGGAGCTTGGCAGCGTGGTGCCCACGCGCGCGGAAATCATCGCGTTTGCCCAGCAGTACGATCCACAGCCCTTTCACCTCGACGATGCCGCGGCGGCGCAATCGGTGTTCGGCAAGCTTTGCGCCAGCGGCTGGCACACCTGCAGCCTGGCGATGCGGCTCACGGTCGATCACTTCCTGGGCCAGGCTGCGGGCCTGGGCTCGCCGGGGCTGGACAATCTGCGCTGGCTCAAGCCGGTGTTCCCTGGCGACACGCTCTCGCTGCGCCTGCACATCATCGAGGCGCGCCCCATGGGCTCGCGCCCGGACGTCGGCCTGGCCCGCGCCAAGTGGGAGATGCTGAACCAGCACGCAGAAGTAGTGCTGACTATGGAGGGTTCGATCATGTTCCGGCGGCGTGCGCCGGGTGCCGTTGCATGATCCCAAATCCGGCAGTTGAGCGCGCCCGAGGGCGGCGCGATCGGGTGCGTAGCGCTCTGATCCGATGGGTGCGTTTCGCAGAGCGAAAAATCATTCACAGAATCAAAGCGTTGCATACAAAATGCAGCGCTCAATTGCCGGATTTAGGATGAATTGGAAGGAAGGGCTGCGCCAACCCGGCGTGTTGGCAGCACTGGGTGCTGCCGTACTGTTCGGCGCGGGAACGCCGCTGGCGAAACTGTTGCTGAACAGTGTCAGTCCTTGGCTGCTGGCGGGCCTGCTCTATTTTGGCTCAGGGGTGGGGCTCACACTGTACCGTCTCCTGAGCCGCGCCCCGGCGGTTAGCCTACCGCGCCACGAAGTACCGTGGCTCGCCGGCGCGATTGGAGCCGGCGGCGTCGTTGGGCCGGTACTGTTGATGCTGGGGCTAACCGGCATGCCGGCATCGGGCGCATCACTGTTGCTTAACGCCGAGGGCGTGTTCACTGCCCTGCTGGCGTGGCTCGCCTTCAAGGAGAATTTTGACCGCCGCATCGCACTCGGCATGGTATCCATCGTGGCCGGCGCGGTCGTCCTGAGCTGGTCGGGTGAAGCCCGCTTCGCCGGTTTGTGGCCAGCCCTGGCGATATTAGGTGCATGCTTCGCTTGGGGTATCGACAACAACCTGACCCGCAAGGTGTCGCTGTCAGACGCCACCTGGATTGCTTCGGTCAAAGGTTTGGTCGCCGGCTCGGTCAACCTCGCCTTGGCCTTCGCGTTAGGCGCGACGTTGCCGCCGTTACCCAACCTGGCCGGCGCGCTGATAGTGGGTTTCCTCGCCTACGGCGTCAGCTTGGCCTTGTTCGTCGTCGGCCTGCGTCACCTCGGTACAGCCCGTACAGGTGCTTACTTCTCTGTAGCGCCGTTCCTGGGGGCGACCCTTGCGGTAGTGTTGGGTGATCCGATCACGCTGCCGCTGCTGATCGCCGGATTGCTGATGGCACTTGGTATCTGGCTACACCTGACAGAACGCCACGAGCATGAACACAGGCACGAGGCGCTGGAACATGAACACGAACATGTCCACGACGAGCACCACCAACATATGCACGAAAAATCCGTCGAACCTGGAACGAAGCACAGGCATCCGCATCAACACGAGCCATTAACCCACACGCATCCACACTTCCCAGACTCACACCATCGGCACAACCATTAGATGTACATGGGGGCTGGCAGCCGTCCGCCAGCGCCCGCGTAGGTGCGCAGCACCGCCTAATGGACAATTTGGGTTAAGTGCATTTTCTGTTCCGTCGCTCCCAAACTGCGGATTTAGGGCTTACGTTGGTTTTTGGTTCGATTGCTCCCCAAACCCTGTGGTCGCCGTGACCCAGGGCGCACTCGACTATCTGACATCGCGCCAAGCGGCCCATCACTGGGCGCAGACGCACTCGATCCGACAGCTTGACGGTTGTAAAAATTTGCAAACGGAGTTGTTTAGAATCGCCGGGCCGCCAGGGTGTTGCAACACCGATACAAAGCAAAGAATGGTTGCTGCATGGCTGTGTGGCTCATAGAAAGGCACAACGATGAAGTTCGGCGATTTGCGCGTAGCGCACAAGCTGTGGGGCTCGGTCATGGGGCTGCTGGTGATCATGCTGGCGGCCACTTTTTTTGCCCAGAGCAGGGCCAATGCGGTTGCAGGCAAGGCTTTGCAGGATGTGGAGCGTTACCAAGCCGCCATCACGACGACCACGCGCTGGCTGGGTCTGACCGAGGTGGTAATGGAGCGCTCCTTGGCTGCGCTGAGTGTCTATGACCCCGAAGCCGAAAAGACCCTTTTGCAAAGAAGCCTTGCCGACTCGGCGCGCGTGACGCAGCTGCAGAAGAAAGTGGGTGAGGCGCTGGCTTCGGACGCAGAGAAACAGGCCTACGAAAACGCTTCGAAAGCGCGGACCGACGCGCTGGCTTTGCTCAAGAAGGTGCGCGAGCTCAAGGCGGGTGGTGACAGGGAAGCCACGGCCGCCTTCGTGCAGCAGCAATTCATGCCTGCAGCGCAGGTCTTGCTCAAGGCCATGGACGACTTTCTCAAGGTGCAGGAGGCGCAGCGCGACGCGGCTGTAAAGGAATCCGAGCAGGCGCGCCGCAACACCATGCTCACGAGCTTTGTCGTCGCGGCCTTGGTATTGGTGCTCGGTGGCGTTTTGTGCGCGCTGCTGGTGCGCTCGATCACGCAGCCCCTGCACCGTGCGGTCGAGGCGGCACAGGCGATCGGCAAGGGCGACTTGACGCTGACGCTGCAGACCCATCGCAAGGACGAATTCGGCGACCTGCTGCGGGCCTTCTCGCGCATGGTCGAGCATCTGCGCGGCGTGGTGACCGAGGTGCGCACGGGGGTGGATTCGGTGGCACTCGCGGCGAACGAAATTGCGCATGGCAACCAGGACTTGTCCGCGCGCACCGAGCAAGCGGCCTCCAGCCTCGAAGAAACGGCGGCGAGCATGGAGCAGCTCACGGCCACGGTCTCGCAGTCGGCGGACACGGCGCGCCAAGCCAATCAGCTCGCAAGCCAGGCCGCGCAGGCGGCGCAGCGCGGCGGCGCGGTGGTGGGGCAGGTGGTGCAGAGCATGCAACAGATCACCGACAGCTCGCGCAAGATTGCCGACATCATCGGTGTGATCGACGGCATCGCCTTCCAGACCAATATCCTCGCGCTCAACGCTGCGGTCGAAGCCGCGCGCGCGGGCGAGCAGGGCCGCGGCTTTGCCGTGGTGGCGAGCGAGGTGCGCAGTCTCGCCGGGCGCTCCGCCGAGGCCGCGAAGGAGATCAAGGCATTGATAGGCAATTCGGTCGAAAACGTCGAATCCGGCTCGCAGCAGGTGGCGCAGGCCGGGCAAGCGATGTCTGAAATCGTCGCTGGCGTGCAGCGCGTGAATGACTTGATCGGCGAGATCACGGCTGCGGCCACCGAGCAGCGCGACGGCATCGCGCAGGTCAACCAGGCGGTGATGCATCTCGACCAGATGACGCAGCAAAACGCTGCGCTGGTTGAAGAATCCGCCGCCGCGGCAGCTGCGATGCGCGAGCAGGCGCAGCACCTGGCCCAGGCGGTGGCTGTGTTCAACGTGGGCGCTGCCAGCGGTTCGAGCGCTGCAGGTCAGTGGGCCGCATCTGCCCAAGCGGCGCGGCCCGCGGTGGCTCAGAATGCTTCTATAACGGGAGCATCAAATTCAGTTTCTGCGGGCGCTAAAGCCGTTTTTGGCAATGAAAAGAAGACTGCGGCATCCGCGTCGCAAGCTGCCACTGCCGCGAGCACCGGCAAACCCAAGTCCCAGCCCTTCAGGGCTCCTGCGCCGCGCCTGACCCCGGCAGCGCGCCAGGCAGCCGCTCCTGCGAGTACGGACGAGGGCGAATGGGAGAGTTTCTGAACGCGCTTTTCGCCTATGCAACGCAGGCGCATGGCCGGATGGCCCGTATAGGCCGTCAGCCTCTCAGCCCAGCGCCCCTTCGATCACGAATTGCACGCGCCGCTCGCCGCGCCATTCGTTGACGTCGAGCCGGTAGGCCAGCAGCGCGCGCGCGGGCAGCGGTTCGGTGCGGCCGAACCAGATGGCATCGACCGGCTCGCCCTGGTGTTTGAGCTTGAGCGAGAGGTGCTTTTCCTTGACCAGGCGCTGGCCCAGCACTTCGAGCTCTTCGCTGAAGACGGGCGCGGCAAAGCCCTGGCCCCAGACTTCGCGCTGCAGCGCGTCGGCAAGCTCGGCGCGGCGGTATTCGGGTGCGAGCGGGCCGTCGGTTTCGAGCTGGCGCGTGAGCGTGGCCGGCTCCAGCCACTCCTGCGCCACCTGCGCGAGCGCCTGCTCGAACCGCTCGAAATGCTCCTCGGCGATGGTGCAGCCCGCGGCCATGGCGTGGCCGCCGAATTTGAGCAGCACGCCCGGATGGCGCTTGGCCACGAGGTCCAGCGCGTCGCGCAGGTGAAAGCCGGGGATGGAGCGGCCCGAGCCCTTGAGCTCGTGCGCCTTGCCCGGCGCGGCGCTGGCGGCGAACACGAAGGTCGGGCGGTGCAGTTTGTCCTTGAGGCGCGAGGCGACGATGCCCACCACACCTTCGTGAAAGTCCGGGTCGAACACGCTCACGGCGGGCGGCGGCACCTCGGCGGCGTCGAACAGGTTTTCGGCCAGCGCAAAGGCCTGCGTGCGCATGTCGCCTTCGATCTCGCGGCGCTCGCGGTTGATGGCGTCCAGCGTCTGTGCGAGTTCGTCGGCGCGCGCCGGATCGTCGGTGAGCAGGCATTCGATGCCCAGCGTCATGTCGGCCAGGCGCCCCGCGGCGTTGATGCGCGGCCCGAGCGCAAAGCCGAAGTCGAAGGTGTTGGCCGCTTGCGCCTGCCGCCCCGCCGCGCGAAACAGCGCCGCCATGCCCGCGGGCATGTGGCCGGCGCGCACGCGCCTGAGCCCCTGCGCCACGAGGCGGCGATTGTTTGCGTCTAGCCGCACCACGTCGGCCACGGTGCCCAGTGCGACCAGCGGCAGCAGCGCGTCGAGCCGCGGTTGGTTTGCGGCGTCGAAGTGCCCGCGCGCACGCAACTCGCCGCGCAGCGCGAGCAGCACGTAAAACATCACGCCCACGCCCGCGAGCGCCTTGCTCTCGAAGCTGCAGCCGGGCTGGTTGGGGTTGACGATGGCGTCCGCGCTCGGCAGGGCGGGGCCGGGCAGGTGGTGGTCGGTGACGAGCACGGCGAGGCCCAGCGCCTTGGCGCGTGCCACGCCTTCGACGCTCGCGATGCCGTTGTCCACGGTGATGAGCACGTCGGCGCCGCGCGCATGCACGCGCTCGGCAATCGGCGGTGTGAGGCCGTAGCCGTCGGTCACGCGGTCGGGCACGAGGTAGTCGACGTGCCGCGCGCCCAAAAGGCGCAGGCCGCGCACGCCCACGGCGCACGCGGTGGCGCCGTCGCAGTCGTAGTCGGCCACGATGCACAGGCGCCGGTCTTGTGCAATGGCGTCGGCAAGCAGCGTGGCCGCCTGCGCCATGCCGCGCAGCCCCTCGGGCGGCAGCAGGCGCGCCAGGCCGTCGTCGAGATCGTCTTTGCTGCGCACGCCGCGCGCCGCGTACAGGCGCGCGAGCAGCGGATGCACGCCCGCCTGCTCCAACGCCCAGACGGCACGCGGGGGGATTTCTCTGTTAATGATTTTCATAGCACGTTATGCAGGTCAGATAAGCGCAAAGGCCGAAAAACGCTCTGAAAGCGCTGCAGCCAATGGCGCCGTGCCGGGCCGAAGTGCAGGGCGCCGCGCTCGCCGCACAGCGTCAGCTGCACCGCTGCGCCGCGCTGCATTTGCGCGTGCAATGCGGCCAGCGGGCCGGCGTCGAGCTGCTGCCAGGCGGCGGCCCAGGCAGGCCAGTCCTCGCGCAGTGCGGGGGTGCGCAGGTCTTCGGCCACGGTCACGGTGGTGGGTGGCGCGGCGGCAGGGTCTGCGCGTGGCGATTGCCAGTCTGCTAGGAGCCTGTCGGACTTTGGAATCGTCGGCTGCGAATGCGCCCCAGCGGCCCATTTTTTACCGTCTTCTTGCCCCATAGAACCACTATGGAGCGGCGGATCCGGCAAAAACTGGTCTCGCTGGGGCGCATTCTCGCTATCGACGCCCAAAGTCCGACAGGCTCCTAGTGCACCCGCGCCATGCACCCAGAAGGCGTTGACGGCGGGCAGCCCCTGCGCCTCGCGCGCGGCGTTGAAGGGGAGGGTGTAGAGCAGCATCTGCACCTCGCTGTGCAGGCGCTGCAGGCGGCGCGCGGCGTCGGAGCTCGCAAGCGGCGGCAGCCAGTGGCGCACGTCGCGCCCGAGCACGCGCTCGAGCGCGGCGGTGGGCAGGTCGGCAAACAGCGCGCCTTGCGCGAGCCAGCGCGTGGGCTGTTCGTAGTGCAGCGTGATGCCGTCCTCGGCAAACCACGGCGCGAGGATGTCCAGCAGCGCGCGCGAGGCGGCTTCGTCGAGCTGCAGCGAGGCAGGGTCGCTGAGCGTCACGTGGTCTGCGCCTATGCGCCACAGACACGGTGTGACGAAGGCCCAGGCTTGGGTGCCGGGGGGCTGCCCTTGTTCCACGCGCCGCCAGGCCGCCCACGGAATACGCCCGTCTTCGCTGGGCAGCCCGAGCGCCTGCGCCAAGGCGCGCTCGTGCGGCATCGAGAGGCTCTGGGGCGTGCCCGCAAGCGCAGGGCCCGGTGCGAGGCGCTGCAGCAGTGCATGCAGCATGGGCAAGTCCAGCGTTTGCAGAACCTGCGCTGGGGCCGGACTGAGCGCGTACGGGATGAGCAGATGCAAGGCGGCAGGCATGGGGCGTTATTGTGCGGGATGCCACAATTCGCGCCTACCATGAACATTCCCTACGAGCTGGCCCTGGGCTGGCGCTACACCCGCGCGGGGCGCGCGACGCGGCGCAACGGCTTCATTTCCTTCATTTCGGGCGTTTCCATGGCGGGCATCGCGCTCGGCGTGGCGGCGCTCATCATCGTGCTGAGTGTGATGAACGGCTTTCAACGCGACGTGCGCGACCGCATGCTCAGCGTGGTCCCGCACATCGAGATTTTTGCCCCCGGCGGCGCGGCCATGCCCGATCCGGCGCGCACCATGGCCGAGGCGCGGCGCAACCGCCAAGTCTTGGGTGCTGCGCCTTTCGTAGCGTCTCAGGCACTGCTGGCGCGCGGTGAGGACATGAAAGGCGTGATGGTGCGGGGCATAGACCCGGCGCTGGAGCCGCAGGTGACGGACCTGGCGCAGACGCTGCGCGGCAGCGCGCTCACGCAGCTCGCGGCGGGGCAGTTCCGCGTGCTGCTGGGGCACGAGCTTGCGCGCGCGCTCGGTGTGGACGTGGGCGACGTGGTGACGCTGGTCGCGCCCGCGGGCCAGGTGACGCCGGCGGGCGTGGTGCCGCGCTACAAGCAGCTCACGGTGGCGGGCACGTTTTCTTCGGGGCATTACGAATACGACTCGGCGCTGGTGTTTCTGCACCTCGATGATGCCGAGCGCATTTTCCGCCTCGAAGGGCCGACGGGCGTGCGTCTCAAGCTACAGGATTTGCATCGCGCGCCCGAAGTCGCGCAGGAGCTCGCGCAAACGCTCAGCGGCAACTTGCTGATTCGCGACTGGACGCAGCAAAACCGCACCTGGTTCGCCGCCGTGCAGATGGAAAAGCGCATGATGTTCATCATCCTCACGCTGATCGTGGCCGTGGCGGCGTTCAACCTCGTGAGCACGCTGGTCATGGCCGTGACGGACAAGCGCGCCGACATCGCCATCTTGCGCACACTGGGCGCAAGCCCGCGCAGCATCATGGGCGTTTTCATGGTGCAGGGGGCGCTGGTGGGGGTGATAGGCACGCTCAGCGGCCTGGTGCTGGGGCTTGCCGTGGCGCTGCACATCGACGTCATCGTGCCCGCGCTTGAGCGCCTGTTCCATGCGCGCTTTCTGCCGCAGGACATCTACCTCATCAGCAAGATGCCGAGCGACCCGCAAAGCGGCGACATCGTGCCCATCGTGCTCATCTCCCTCGTGCTGGCCTTCGTCGCCACGCTGTACCCGAGCTGGCGCGCCAGCCGCATGAACCCGGCCGAGGCACTGCGCTATGAGTAAGACAAATTCGCAATTCTTTGCTGCGCCCGTGCCCGGCCAATTGGTGCTGCAGGCCACGGGGCTGGCCAAGCGCTTTACCGAGGGGCCGCTCGACGTGCGCGTGCTGCAGGGTGTCGATCTGGCGGTGCGCGCGGGCGAGACGCTGGCCATCGTCGGCGCCTCGGGCTCGGGCAAGAGCACGCTGCTGCACCTGCTGGGCGGACTGGACGCGCCCACGGCGGGCCGCGTCGAGCTGCTCGGGCACGAGCTGGCCGCGCTCGCACCCGAGCGCCAAGGGCAGCTGCGTAACCGCTACCTGGGCTTCATCTACCAGTTCCACCACCTGCTGCCCGAATTCAGCGCGCTCGAAAACGTCGCCATGCCGCTGCGTATCCGGCGCCTGCCCGTGGCGGCGAGCCAGCAGCAGGCGGCGCAGGTGCTGGCCGCCGTAGGTTTGCAAGAGCGCCTGCGGCACCGGCCCGCGGAGCTTTCAGGCGGCGAGCGCCAGCGCGTGGCCATCGCACGCGCGCTCGTCACGCGCCCGGCCTGCGTGCTGGCCGACGAACCCACGGGCAACCTCGACCGCACCACGGCGCACACCGTGTTCGAGCTGATGCTGCGCCTGGCGCGCGAACAGGGCACGGCCTTCGTCGTGGTCACGCACGACGAAACCCTCGCGGCGCGCTGCGCGCGCGTGCTGCGGCTGGAGGCGGGGCGGTTACGAGATTGAGTGCGCGGCCTCGTCCCCACCATGGCTGTGCTGCGGCGGGGCGAAGGCGGGGCGCTCACCGAAGTAGCCCGTATAGAGCTGGCACGCGATGCCGTGCGCCGCGCGCTGGGCCTGCTCGGCCAGGGCCGGGGGCAGGCAACGCTCGGTGTGCTGCTGCCACAGGCGCGTCCAGGCCGCGAAGTGCGCCGGTGTCAGGCCGGGCAGGGCCATGTGTTTTTTGAACACGTCGCCGCGAAAGCTCTTGCTGCCGAGCAGCACCGTGCTCCAGAAGTCCACCATGCGCGCGAGGTGCGCGTCCCACCGCTCTTTCAACGCCTGTTCGAAAACCGGCCCGAGCAGCGGGTCTTGGCGCGCCTCGGCGTAAAAGCCATGCACCAGGGCGCGGAGGTCGGCGGCTTGCGTGGGATGGGTGGATGGTGTGGCGGTCGCGGACATGGTGAGGAAGTCTCAATGGCAGGCGCAGCCCGGCGCGGCGGCGGCTTCGAACTGCGGGAACAGCACGTTGTTTTCAAGGTGGATGTGCGCCACCAGGTCTTCGCCGAACTGGGCGATGCCCGCATACAGCGCGCGCCAGGTGTTGCAGGCATCGGCGGGCGGCGTGGCGTCGTTGCTGAGGGCGGCGAGCTTTTGCAGCGCCGCGCCGTGCTCCACGTGTTCACTGCGCATCACGCCTATGGGCTGGCCGACGAAAGGGGCACCGCCTGCGCGCAGCATGGGAAACAGAATGTGCTCTTCTTTTTGCATGTGCGAGAGCAATTCTGTCTCCGTCGCTTCAAGCAGGTCGGCCAGACCCGCAGGCACCTGCGGGTGCGCACGGTGCACGGCCTCCACGCGGCGCGCCATGCGGATCAGCTCGGGCAGCTGTGCGCGGTGCACTTCGTGGTAGCGCGCGAGGATGTGGTCTATGAGCGCGCCGGGCGCAGTCGCTTCGGGCAGCGCGTTGCTGCGCTGCAGTGGGGCGATTTCGGCCAGCACGGCCTCGGCGTCCAGCCCTTTGCCCGCGGCGGCGCTGCGCAGGCTTTGCTGGCCGCCGCAGCAAAAATCGAGCTTGAGCCGGCGAAAGATCGCGGTCGCGCCGGGCCACTGCACGGCAATCTGGCCGATCGGCAGGTCGGCGCTCAGCGCGGGGGGCGTGGCGGCGGTGGCGCTGGAGGGGGTGGCTTGCATGGGTAAACTCCTAAAGATTCATCAGACGTGAATATTTTATGCCATAAAATTCATCTCGTATTCATCTTTTGCTTGATGCACCCCAAATTTCCATGCGCCTGACCCAGTGGACCGACTACAGCCTGCGTGTGCTCATGTATTGCGCCATCCATGCCGAGCGCGCGCAGCCCGTGACCATTACCGAGATCGCTGCACTTTGTATGCAACGCTTTGATTTTTTGAATGATTTTTCACTCTGCGAGACGCACCCATCGGGTGAGAGCGCTGCGCACCCGATCGCGCCGCCCTCGGGCACGCTGGCCGCGTTGCAAATCCTCGCCATGGCACCCGCCATGGCTGCGGTTTGCGCCTTGCCAGCGCACCCGATGACGACACGCTCGGGCGCGCTCAACTGCCGGATTTAGGATGATCCGGCGTCGTCATCTTCTTGCCGCCAGTGCCCTGCCCTTGCTCGGCTGCGAACCCGCACCCGTCATCACCGGCGGCTTTACCGGCGGCAACGTCGCGCGCGGCCATGCGCTGCGCGATCTGGGCACGCCGCCCGCGCCGCAGACCACGCAGCGCACGCAGGTCGTCATCGCCGGGGCGGGCGTGGCCGGGCTCGCGGCGGCGCGGGCGCTGCGCCTGCGCGGCATCGAGGACTTCATGCTGCTGGAGCTCGAAGACGACGCCGGCGGCAACGCGCGCGGCGCTGCGGTGGGCGGCATCGCCTGCCCGCAGGGGGCGCATTACCTGCCGCTGCCCGGCGCGGATGCGCACGAGGTGCAAGACCTGCTCGAAGAATTCGGTCTGCGCCGGCGCGTGGCCGGACGCTGGCAGTACGACGAACTTTCCTTGTGCCACAGCCCGCAGGAGCGGCTTTTCTTTCGCGGCGCGTGGCAGGAAGGCCTGCTGCCGCTGGCCGGGGTGGGCGCTGACACGCTCGCGCAGTACCGGCGCTTTGCCGCGCAGGTGGATGCGCTCGCGCGCACGAGCCGCTTTTGCATTCCGGCGCAGCGCGCACCCTTCA
>CAVPUD010000038.1:0-10193 GCA_963708545.1 uncultured beta proteobacterium
GGCACGGCCGACCTGCACAACCCTTCGCTCAAGGTGATCGCCGACCACATCCGCGCCACGGCCTTCCTGGTGGCCGACGGCGTGATCCCGAGTAACGAAGGACGCGGTTACGTGCAGCGGCGCATCGTCCGCCGCGCCATCCGCCACGGCTACAAGCTGGGCCGCAAGGCGCCGTTCTTCCACAAGCTGGTGCCGGACTTGGTCGCGCAGATGGGCGCGGCGTATCCACACCTCGCGGCGAACCAGCAGCGCATCATGGAGGTGCTCCAGACCGAGGAGGAGCGCTTTTTCGAGACCCTGGCCCATGGTATGGAGATTCTCGACGCGGCGCTCGCTGATGGCAGCAAGGTGTTGGCTGGCGAGCTTGCATTCAAATTGCACGACACCTACGGCTTTCCGCTCGACTTGACGCAGGACGTATGCCGCGAACGCGGCGTGCAGGTCGATGAGGCGGGCTTTCATGCTGCGATGGAAAAGCAGAAAACCCAGGCGCGCGCGGCCGGCAAGTTCAAGATGGAGCGCGCGCTCGAATACAACGGCCCGGCGAGCGCCTTCGTCGGCTACGAAGCGCTGGAGGCGCAGGCCAAGATCGTCGCGATCTACGTCGAGGGCACGCCCGCGGCTGCGCTCAAGGCCGGGCAAAGCGGCGTGCTCGTGCTCGACAGCACGCCGTTTTATGCTGAGAGCGGCGGGCAGGTGGGCGACCAGGGCACGATCACCAGCGGCTCGGCGCATTTCGAGGTGCAAGACACGCAAAAAATCAAGGCCGACGTGCACGGCCACCACGGCGCGCTCGTGACGGGCACGCTCAACGTGGGCGACCACGTCACGGCCAGCGTCAACCTGGAATTGCGCGCGGCCACCATGCGCAACCACTCGGCCACGCACCTGCTGCACAAAGCGCTGCGCGAAGTGCTGGGCAGCCACGTGCAGCAAAAAGGCAGTCTGGTGAACGCCGAACGCACGCGCTTCGACTTTGCGCACGACGCGCCGCTCACGGCCGCGCAAGTCCGTGCAATCGAGCGCCGCGTGAACGCCGAAATCCTCGCCAACACGCCCACCCAGGCGCGCGTGATGGACATCGACAGCGCACAGAAAACCGGCGCCATGATGCTGTTCGGCGAAAAATACGGCGACAGCGTGCGCGTGCTCGACATCGGCAGTAGCCGCGAACTCTGCGGCGGCACCCACGTCAAGGCCACGGGTGAGATAGGCCAGCTCAAAATCGTCAACGAAAGCGGCGTGGCCGCAGGCGTGCGCCGCGTCGAAGCCGTGACCGGCATGGGCGCGCTGGTCTACGTGCAGGAGATCGAAGCCACGCTGCACGAGGCCGCTGCGGCCTTGCGTGCACCCGCATCCGAGCTGCCCGCACGCATCGCCCAAACGCTGGAGCAGCAGCGCACGCTCGAAAAAGAGCTGGCGGCGCTCAAAGGCCGGCTGGCTTCGGCGCAGGGCGACGAGCTGCTTGCGCAGGCCGTGGAGGTCAAGGGCGTCAAGCTGCTCGCCGCGCAGCTAGCAGGCGCCGACGCAAAAACACTGCGTGACACCATGGACAAGCTCAAGGACAAGCTCAAATGCGCCGTGATCGTGCTCGCCGCCGTCGATGGCGACAAGGTGCAACTGGCCGCTGGCGTGACCAAGGCCGAAACCGCGCGCATCAAGGCCGGCGAGCTCGTGAACTTCGTCGCGCAGCAAGTGGGCGGCAAGGGCGGCGGCAAGCCCGACCTGGCCATGGCGGGCGGCACCGATGCCGCGGCCTTGCCCGCAGCTCTGGCCTCGGTGCAGGCCTGGGTGGCCGAGCGACTTTGATCCAGCATCTGTTCGGGGCGGCACGGTGGTAAGCCTATTTCCGCGCTGGTTTGTGCTGGGGCTGGGCCTTTGGTGGCTTGGCCCGGCCTGGGCCATGTCGGTGGCCTTCATCAATCCGGGCAAACCCGATGAAGCGTATTGGGCGAGCGCATCGGCAGCCATGGCGCAGGCGGCGCGCAGCCTGGGTGTGACGCTGGAAGTGCACTATGCCAACCGCGACCACGTGCAGGCCTTGACCCTGGCGCGGCGGCTCGTGGCGCGCGCGCCTACAGGGTCTTCTGCCCCGCCCGGTTCGCCTGCCCCGCCCGCCAGGCCCGATTACCTGATTTTTAGCAACGATTACGGCACCGGGCCCGAAATCCTGCGCATCCTCGAGGGCTCGGGCATCCGCAGCTTCATGGCCTTCAGCGCAGTGCATGGCCGCAGCCGCGAAGAAACGGGCGCACCCCGCACCCGCCACCGCCTCTGGCTCGGCAGCCTGGAGCCGCAGGCAGAAGAAGCCGGCTACCTCACGGCGCGGGCGCTCATTGCCCGCGCCAAGGCCGCGGGAGCGGCGCGCGCAGCCGATGGCAAGCTGCAGCTGCTGGCCATTGCCGGAGACCGCTCCACTCCTTCCTCCATAGCGCGCAACGCTGGTATGGAGCGTGCCGTGGCCGAAACCAAGGATGTCGTCCTGATGCAGCACGTGTTTGGCGACTGGCGGCGCGACAAGGCCGCCGAGCAGGCGGCCTGGCTCTACCAACGCTATCCCGCAGCGCGTCTGGTGTGGGCCGGCAATGACCTGATGGCGTTTGGCGCCATGGATACCTGGCGGGCGCGCGGGGGTCAGCCGGGCAAGGATGCCTGGTTCAGCGGTATCAATACCTCCGAGGAGGCATTCGCGAGCCTGCGCAGCGGCGCGCTTTCGGCGCTTGCGGGCGGGCATTTCATGACGGGGGCCTGGGCGCTGGTGATGCTGTTTGACTACGCGCACGGTGTGGACTTCGACACGGAGGGGCTGGAGCAGCAACGGCCCATGTTCGTGCTGTTCGACGCACGCCTCGCGCAGCGCTTTGCGCAGCGTCTGCTCGACCCCGCGCACCCACTGGACTTCAGGCGTTATAGCAAGGCACTGAATCCACGGCGCCAGCATTACGATTTCAGCCTGCTGCCCTTGCTGCAGTAGCGGCTGCTGGATTGCAGCAAGATACCCATGCCTCGTTCCGGACCAACGCCCGCCCCCGCAGCCGCGCCGTTTCGCTCCATTGCCTCGCTGCTGATCCGGCGCATCGTGCCCCTGGCACTGCTTTGCATGCTGCTGCTCGGCGGTCTGCAGGCGGTTTTCGAATACCAGCGGGGACAAAAAGAGTTCGCGCGTGCCGTGCATGTGATTGCAGAAAACGGCGTGAGCCTGCTTTCCACGGCCTTGTGGGACATCGAAACGAGCGCCGTGCAGCGCCAGGTACAGTCGCTGGTGAGTCTGCCGGAGGTCGGGCACGTGCGTCTGCGTGCCGCGACGGGCCCGGTTTTCGAGGCCGGCAAGGGTGGCTACGGCGACACCCCACCTTCTGTGGTGCTGCAAATTCCTTCGCCCAGACACAGCGGCGGCAACTCCCTGGGAACGCTCGAAATCTGGGCCAATACCAGCTATTTCCACAAGCAAATATGGACCCAGACCGCGGCGGTGGTGGGTGGCTACCTGCTCATCACTTTGTTGATCTGCCTGACCGCAGCGGGGGTGCTGCGGCGCGATCTGCAGAAGCCCCTGCAGCAGATCGCGCGCTTTGCCACCGAACTCAAACCCCACAATCTTTCGCTGCCGCTGACGTATGTGCGGCCCGCGCGTGCGCACCAGGACGAGATCGACTTGTTGGTGCAAGGCTTTGCGCGCCTGCAGGAGGCTTTGCGCAGCCACATCCAGAACCTGGACCAGCTTGTGCTCGAGCGCACGCAGCAACTCGAAAAACTCGTGGCCGAAGTGCAGGAGATCTCCCGTATCGATACGCTGACCGGCTGCCTGAACCGCCGCGCGATGGACGAGCGCCTGCCTATAGAGCTGCAGCGCAGCCTGCGCTACGGACGCGCTCTGAGCGTCATGTTTGCCGACCTGGATTACTTCAAGCGCATCAACGACGGATTCGGCCACGCTACGGGCGACGTGGTGCTGCGCGAGCTGGCGCAGCGCTACCTGGCAAATCTGCGCACCCCGATCGACTGGGTTGCGCGCTATGGCGGCGAGGAGTTCATCATCGTTCTGCCTGATTGCGGTCTGGAAGACGCCGTGCAGCTGGCCCAGCGCCTGCGGGTCTTGACCCAGTCAGCACCGGTGCAGGTGGCTGGGCGGGAACTGCACCTGACGGCCAGCTTTGGCGTGGCGCAGTTCGATCAGGGCGAAAGCGCAGCGCAACTCCTCGCCCGCGCCGACGCGGCACTGTACCGGGCCAAGGCCGCCGGCCGCGATCGGGTGTGCAAGGACGACCGTGCCGGCACTGGAAACACCGTGCCCGCCTGACTGCTCACAGACGCTGAATGACACCGCAGGCCAGCCGCGGGCCGGCATTGCCCACGGGCTGGGAGACGTAGTCGTCGGGGTCGCGGTGCACGATCAGACCCCGGTCGACGATGTCATTTGCCGTACTGCCTATGCGCAGCGTGCGGGACTCGAAGCTGAACCGTGCCACGCCCTGCGCATCCGCCTTGAGATTGGGCAGATCGCCGACATGGTGCGCGCCCTCACCCATGCCGCCATGGCCATGGGGCTTGCCAGCCGGGTTGAAGTGCCCGCCAGCGCTCAAGCCATCGCCGCTGGAACAGTCGCCTTTTTCATGGATGTGGAAACCATGTTCGGCATTCGGCTTGAGGCCGCGCACCTCGCCCGAAACACGCACCACGTCGCCCTGCTGCACGAATTGCACCGTCCCCGCTGTCGCATTGCCGCGCGTGGGTACGAGCGAAGCCGTGGCACCGGGGCCGGGAGCGGTGGACGCGCAAGCGGCCAGCGCCAGGACGCTGCTGGCGAGCAAGGTAAAACGGACATTCATGGCGAGGCTCCTTGGCGAGCAAAAGGACGGGACAGTCATTCAGCGAATGTACAAGGAAGTAGAAGTATTTCGCTATCAGAGCAAGCAGCCGTGGCAAAAAGAAAGCCCGCCGACCTTTTGGATCTGCGGGGCTTGAGGGACGCGCATTAGCGCTTTATGGCGCAATGGCGAAAAAGACTTTCTGGCGGAGAGGGCGGGATTCGAACCCGCGGTGGGGATTAGCCCACACACGCTTTCCAGGCGTGCGACTTAAACCGCTCATCCACCTCTCCGAAAAGTTCTCTATTCTAGCAGTCAGCGTGCGGAAGGCTCCCCACAATTTGCTGCTTGTGGTGGTGGGCTTTGACGTCAGCAATGACGTGCTTCCTCATGCATTTTCGCCAGCAGCCAGGCTCTCGAGTGCTGCGTAGACGTCTCCGCCACGAGCCTGTCGGACTTTGGGCGTTGAAAGCGAGAATGCGCCCCAGCGAGGTCATTTTTGCCGGATTCGCCGCCGACGGTTCCAAAGTCCGACAGGCTCCCAACAGCCCCGGGATGCTGATGTCTTCGTCGAGCGCGGGCGAGTGAATACCCTGCCCCTCGTCGAGCAACTCAAACTGCGCGGGGTCTTCGGGTCGGGCGCCGGCTAGACGCGGAAACCATGCCAAAGGCATCGACAAGGGACGGGTGTCGGCGAGCGTCACGACCAGTTCATCGTCCCTGCAGTGCACATGCGCCGCGCGTGGATCAATTTGCAAGGCCAAAGAATTCATTCCAAGAAGCCTCTCGAGGCTTCCACCCAGATTGTCCATTAGGCGGTGCTGCGCACCTACGCGGGTGCTGGCGGACGGCTGCCGGTCATTTTGCCCCCTGCTTCGGCGTCCATGGCTCCGGCGATGGACTTCTCACCAGTGACCAAACTGCCACGCCAGCCGCCTCGCCATCATCCCGCGTCCTAATGAACAATCTGGGTAAATCTGCTCGAAGCAACCCGGCCGTGGCCGGGTACGCCCGCTGGAATACGATAGCGGCTTGCCGTGCGCTGAGGACTTGTTCCAGCCGCTCGCCCAGAGCCGCATGGCGCAGGGCAGGGCGGGTGCCTGTTGGCTTGCTTCCCGGCGCCGCCCCATCGTCTGCACGACTCTTCTAATGCCACATTCATCCTGCGCCGATTCCGCGCCCCCCGCCGCGCCTCCCACGGAGCTTGCGCCCGAACTGCCCGCGCCGTGGCGCCGTTTTCGCGGGCTCGCGCCGTTTTTGCGCATGAGCATCGCGGGCGAGGACCTGCGGCCGCTGGCGCAGGCGCTGCTCGCGCAGGTGGAGCGCACGCCCGACGACGCCACGCTGTGGCTGAATCTGTCGCTCGTCATGCAGTGTCTGGAGCAGCATGAGCTGGGCCTGGCCATGCAGGCGCAGGCGCTGGAATTGCAGCGCGTCTATCGCATCGCCGCCACGTGCGCGCCGCCCACGCGGCGCCTGCTGATGCTCATGGTGCCGGGCGATCTGGCCGCGAACACGCCGCTCGAGTGCCTGCTCGAAGACAGCGACATCGAGCTGATCTGCTACTACCTGGGCAGCGCCGCGCAGCCCTTCACCGCACCCATTCCCGAGCACGACGCGGTGCTGGTGGCGCTGGGCGATTCGGACGAAAATGCGCCGCTGCTCACGGCGCTTGAGCAACTGCTGACGCACTGGGGCCGGCCGGTGCTCAACGCGCCCGCGCTGATCCCGGCCACGCGGCGCGACCGGCTCAGCGCGCTGCTGCAGGGCGCGCCCGGCGTCAGCATGCCGCCCATCGTGCAGGTGCAAAGGTCAAAACTCGCTGAAGTGGCCGCGCAGCGGGCGCAGGCAGCTACGCTTTTTGCAGACTGCGCGTTCCCGCTGATCGTGCGCCCCGTGGGCTCGCAGGCCGGGCGTGATCTGGCGCGCATCACGCAGCCGCAGGAGCTTGCCGCGTACCTCGCGCGCGTGCCGGAGCCGGCGTTTTTCGTCGCGCCCTTCATCGACTACCGCAGCGCCGACGATGGCCTGTACCGCAAGTTCCGCATCGCCATGGTCGATGGCCGGCCCTATGTGAGCCACATGGCCGTGTCGGCGCACTGGATGGTGCACTACGTGAACGCGGGCATGTACGAGGACGCGGCCAAGCGCGCCGAGGAGGCCCGCTTCATGGACGGGTTCGACGCCTTTTGCGCGCGCCACCAGGCGGCGTTCGCGGCAATCCAGCAGCGCCTGCCGCTCGACTACTACTGCATGGACGCGGCGCAGGCGGCCGACGGGCGCCTGCTGATCTTCGAGATCGACCACATCATGGTGGTGCACGCGATGGACTCCGCGGCGCTGTTTCCGTTCAAGCAGCGCCACATGGCCAAGCTGCGCGCGGCGGTGCGCGACTTGCTGCTGCGCCGCACGGCTGCGCTGCCGGGTGCGCAGCCGGGTGCGCAGCCGGGTGCGCAGCCGGGTGCGCCGCTTTCTGCCCCACCTGATTCTTCTGCTCCATCGCCCCAGCCATGAACCGCAACAGCCTCAACTTTTCCGGCGGCCCCGGCGCGCTGCCCGAGGGCGTGCTGCAGCAGGTGCAGCAGGCCGTGCTCGAAGTGCCCGAGGTGGGCCTGTCGATTCTGGGCATCAGCCACCGCTCGGACTGGTTTGCCGCGGTCATCGCCGAGCTCGAGCGCAACGTGCGCACGCTGCTCGCGCTGCCCGGTGACTACCACGTGCTGCTGCTGCAAGGCGGCGCGACGCAGCAGTTTTCCATGGTGCCCATGCTGCTCATGCACGGCGCGGCGCAGCCTGCCGAATACCTGCACACGGGCTACTGGAGCGGCAAGGCGGTGCGCGCGGCGCAGCAGCACGGCCCGGTGCGCGTGCTCTGGAGCGGCGCGCAGCAGCAGTGGCGCCGCCTGCCGCGCGACGAGGAGCTGCCGTTTTCGCCCACGGCGCCGTACCTGCATTACGTCTCGAACGAGACCGTGGAGGGGCTGCAGTTCCACCGCGTGCTCGGCCTCGACGAGGTGCCGCGCGTGTGCGACATGTCCTCGGACTTCCTCTCGGCGCCTTGCGCGGCCGAGCGCTTTGCGCTGATCTACGCGCATGCACAAAAAAACATCGGCCCCGCGGGCGTCACCGTGGTGCTGGTGCGCGACGCGCTGCTGGCGCGCGCGCCCGAGGGCCTGCCCGACTTTCTCGACTACCGCACGCACGCCGCGGCGCACTCCAACTTCAACACGCCGCCGGTGTTTGCGATCTACGTGGTGCTGCTCGTGACGCGCTGGCTGCTGCACGAAGTCGGCGGCCTCGCGCGCATGGCCGAGATCAACCAGCGCAAGGCGCAGACGCTCTACGACCTGATCGACACGCACCCCGGCGTGTACCGCGGCCGCGCGGCCGTGCCTGACCGCTCGCGCATGAACGTGGTGTTCGAGCTGCCCGATGCCGCGGCGACGCAGCGCTTTCTGGCCCAGGCGCAGGCTGCGGGCTTTTCGGGCCTGGCCGGGCACCGCGCGCTCGGCGGCATTCGCGCCTCGCTCTACAACGGCCTCACGCTCGAAGCCGTGCAGCGCCTGGCACAGTTCATGCAAGACTTTGCGCGCCGTGGCTGACGGAACCGCGAATGCGGGCACGCTGGCCCCGCGTGGCCATGCACAGCGCCCGGGCCGCCATCCAGGCCGCCACCGGGACTTCCATGGGGGCAACGACGCGGCCCGCTACCCGTGCCGGCTGAAGGGGCGCGCATGAGGGCGCGCTGCGTCATGGTGCTCGGCACTTCGAGCGGCGCGGGCAAGAGCTGGCTCGCCACGGCGCTGTGCCGCCACTACGCCCGGCAGGGTCTGAAGGTGGCGCCGTTCAAGGCGCAGAACATGAGCAACAACGCGCGCGTGGTGCCCGATCTGGCCGGCGGCATGGGCGAGATCGGCGCGGCGCAATACTTTCAGGCGCTGGCCGCGCGCGCCGCGCCCGACGTGCGCATGAACCCGCTGCTGCTCAAGCCCGAGGCCGACACGCACAGCCAGGTGGTGCTGCTCGGGCAGGTCAGCGCTGCGCTCACCGCGCTGCCCTGGCGCGCGCGCAGTGCGCAGGTCTGGCCGCAGATCGCCGCCGCGCTCGATGCGCTGCGCGCCGACAACGACGTGGTGGTGATCGAGGGCGCGGGCTCGCCCGCCGAGATCAACCTCATGGACAGCGACATCGTCAACCTGCGCGTGGCACGCCATGCCGCCGCGCGCTGCCTGCTCGTGACCGACATCGACCGCGGCGGCGCGTTCGCGCACCTGTACGGCACCTGGGCGCTGCTGCCCGAGGCCGAGCGCGCGCGCATCCACGGCTTCGTGCTCAACAAGTTCCGCGGCGACGCGGCGCTGCTCGCGCCCGCGCCCGAGCAGATCGAGCGCCTGACCGGCGTGCCCACCGTGGCCGTGCTGCCCATGCGCTTTCACCACGGCCTGCCGGAGGAAGATGGCGTGTTCGACGACCGTCCCGTGGCCGCCGCACAGCCGCCCGCGGGTTTACAAGCAAAAATGGCATCTAACGCAGGTTTAGCAAGCGCTAGCAGCTACTCAAACAATAGCTATTTCGAGCGCGCGCCGCGCCACATCGCGATCATCGCCTACCCGCGCATCAGCAACCTCGACGAATTCCAGCCACTCAAAAATCTGCCCGGCGTGCAACTGGTTTGGGCACGCACGCCGGCGCAGCTGGCAGGGGCCGACTGGATCGTGCTGCCCGGCAGCAAAGCCACTGCGGCCGACCTGGCTTGGCTGCGTGCGCAGCGGCTCGACGCCGCCATTGCCGCGCACGCAGGGCAGGGCGGGGCGGTGCTGGGCATTTGCGGCGGCCTGCAAATGCTGGGCGAGGCGCTGATCGACCAGCACGGCGTCGAAAGCCAAGCCGGCATCGACGGCAACGCCCCTGGCCTCGGCCTGCTGCCCTTGGTCACCAGTTTTGCGCCGCACAAAATCGTGCGCCGCACGCAGACGCGCTTCGGCGCCGCCACGGGTGTGTGGGCGCCGCTTGCCGGCGTGCCCGTCGCCGGCTACGAAATCCACAGCGGCCAGACCGCGCAACACCCCGCCATGGCCGCCAAAGGCGACGTGGCGCACGAGCTGATCCCCCACATCGCCTGGCAAAACGCCGCGGGCAACGTGCTCGGCGTGTACCTGCACGGCTTGTTTGAAGACGCTGGCGTGCTGCAAGCCTTGTTCGGCACGCAGGCGCCTACGCTCGATGCGGCATTCGAGCGCCTCGCGGACGAGATCGAGCACGCCTTTGTGCCGGAGATGCTGGAGGCGCTCATCGCACCTTGAGGACAATTGGAAATTGGGGTGAAAAATTGGGGTCACAGATAATTGGGGTCAGATTCCAATTATTTCCACATCCGCCCGCGGC
>CAVPUD010000039.1:0-14917 GCA_963708545.1 uncultured beta proteobacterium
CCTGAAGTTCTCCTGTCTTTCGAGATTCTGGTAGTCAGCAAGTCGTTGTATTGCGGTCGGTTTGTGCGGTTTCGGGGCGCTTCCATGGCTGCATGGTGTAGTCACGAATATATTGACTTACGTCCCGCGACGAGCTTATATTCGCTGCCATGTCAGAACGTGGCGGCGCCGTTCATGTCGTCACCACGCGGCGCCGCTACAAGGGCCGCGTGTACGCGACCCATCTGCTGCGCCGTAGCTATCGCGAAGACGGTCGGGTCAAGAACGAGACCCTCGGCAACCTCTCGCATCTGCCGGAGCCGCTGATCGAGGTCGTGCGCCGCTCGCTGCGGGGCGAGGTGTTCGTGCCGCTCGAGGCGCGGCTCGAGGTGCTGCGCTCGCGGCCCCACGGCCACGTGCAGGCCGTTTGGCCGGGCGATGCAGCGGCTCGGGATGGACTCACTGCTCGCCTCGCGGCCGAGCCCCGAGCGCGAGCGGATCTGCGCCCTGATTGCCGCGCGGGTCCTCGCCCCGCACACCAAGCTCGCCACCACCCGCTGGTGGCACACGAGCACGCTCGCCGAGGAGTTTGGCGTCACCGCAGCCGATGAGGATGATCTGTACGCGGCGATGGACTGGCTGCTCGAGCGTCAGCCGCTGATCGAGCGCAAGCTCGCGGCCCGCCATCTCGGGCAGGGTGCGATGGCGCTCTACGACCTCTCCTCGAGCTACTTCGAGGGGACGCACTGTCCGCTGGGGAAGATCGGCTACAACCGGGACGGCAAGCGCAACAAGCCTGCAGGTCAACTACGGGCTGCTGACCACGCGCACGGGCTGCCCGATCTCGGTGTCGGTGTACGCAGGCAACACCGGGGATGCCAAGACGCTGATGGCGCAGGTGGCGAAGCTGCGTGAAGGGTTTCGGGCTCGAGCGCCTCGTGCTGGTCGGCGATCGCGGGATGATCTCGCACAAGGCGATCGGGGAGCTCAGGACGCTCGAGGGGATGGCCTGGATCACGGCGTTGAAGAGTACGCAGATCCGCTCGCTCATCGAGGCGGGCACGCTGGCAGCTCGGGCTGTTTGATGAGCGCAACCTGTTCGAGTTCAGCCATCCCGATTATCCCGCGGAACGACTCCTCGCCTGTCGCAACCGCGAGCTTGCCAAGCTCCGGGCCCACAAGCGCCAGGCGCTGCTGGCGGCCACCACGCTCGAGCTGGAGAAGATCCGCGAGCGGGTGGCGCGCGGCGCGCTCACGGGGCAAGCCACCATCGGTGTGAAGCTCGGGCGCGTCCTCGACAAGTACAAAGTCGGCAAACACTTCGAGCTGACGATCACCGACACGCACTTCGCCTATCGCATCCGCGAGGATAAGGTCGCCGCGGAGGCGGCGCTCGATGGGATCTACGTGATCCGCACCGCACTACCGAAGAAGCAGATGTCCGCAGCCGAGGCGGTACGCAGCTACAAATCCCTCGCCCAGGTCGAGCGCGCGTTCCGCTCGCTGAAAACCGTCGACCTGAAGATCCGCCCGATCCATCACCGGCTCGAGCACCGCGTTCGTGCGCACATCTTCCTGTGCATGCTCGCCTACTATGTCGAGTGGCATCTGCTCGAGGCCTGGCGGCCCCTGCTGTTCGCCGATGAGGATCAGGCCGCCAAGAGCCACCGCGATCCGGTCGCCCCCGCGAAGCGCTCCGCAGCCGCGCTCGCGAAGGCGTCGACTCATCAGCGGGCCGACGGTGCGCCCGTGCACAGCCTGCGCACCTTGCTCGCCGAACTCGCCACGCTCGTGCGCAACACCTGCCGCACATCCGGCGCCCTCGAGCATCCGGCCACGTTCGAGCTCCTGACGACTCCGACCCCAACTCAACGCCGAGCCCTTGAACTGCTCGATCCGATCGCCACGTAGTCAGAAACCGCGCACCTCAAATCCACGCAGGTGCCTATCGTGCAAGGTAAACTCAACGCGCCAGCCAGCGGAACTTCAGGTTAGCACACCCGCGAGCGATGCGGCCTCGCCGCGCAGGACGGTGAAGCCGGCGCGCGCCGTGAAATCGAGCGCCCGGTCAGCCCCGACAAAGAACTCGTGGTTGCCGGTCACGGCAAACTTGCCGAAGCGCGGACGCAATTCCTGGAACAGCCGGGTCAGCCCGTCCAGATGATCCGCCTGGCCATCGACCAGGTCGCCGGTCGAGACCAGCAGATCGGGATCGAGCGCCTGTATGCGTGCCACGATCCGGCGCAGCCGGCGCGCGCCGACCAGCGCGCCGAGGTGTACATCGGATATCTGGATGATCTTCACCCGGCCGAAGGCGGCCGGCAGCTTCGCCGTGCGCAGGCGGATGCGCTCCACGCGGATCGCACGCGCCTCGAAATAGCCGTACACGGTCGCGCCCAACGCCAGGGCCGTGGCGGCGTAAAAGAGGGAGGAATCCGTGAACGGCATGGCGCCGGAATACCAATACAGCTCCGCGCCGGCATAGGCTGCCAACAGCCCGAGCACGTCGAATGCCAGCGCGATCCAGAAGAACAGGAAGATGAAACCCATCCAGGTATAACCGACCCACGCGCCGATGCGGACCAGCGCATGCGGCTCGTGTTTCTCCAGCCGCCAGAGGATGAGCGGCAGCAACGTCATCAGCACCATCCAGGCAGCGATGGCGAGGCGTCCGGCCGGCGCCAGACCCAGAGCAGCATTTACCTTGGTAAAGGCGTACACCTGCATCCCGCCATAGAGCAGGAAAAAAATGGTCAGCATGGCAACCATGGCTCTCGATGCGCCAGTGGCGCTGTTTGCTTTGCGGTCTTGCGCCATAGAAACCTTCCTTATCCGAACTGCCGCTTGAACCGCCACAGGCCGAAACCGAAGATCGCCATCCCGAGCAGCGCTAAGCCCAGCAGCGAATCCCACAGCCCACTAGTCCGCAGCCCTTGAGCAGGATGCCATAACCAATCTCGATGAAGTAGTAAAGCGGCGAGAGGAACATGGCCTCGCGCATCCCGGCATGGACTCGGGCGGGGTACAGGCACCGTCTCATCAAGCCATCTGGCTGATGCTCTTGCGGAAATACGCGAGCGCGCCGGCGAAGAAGGCCGCGCCGATCAGGCACAGCGCCACGATCTGCGGCCAGACCACGGAAAAGCCGGCGCCGCGGTAGAGGATGGCCTGCGAGGCCGCAACGAAGTGCGTGGTGGGCGCGAATTCCATGATGTTCTGCGCGATCTGCGGCATGCTCTCGCGCGGCGTGGAGCCGCCCGAGAGCATCTGCATGGGCAGCAGCACCAGCATCATCAAGAGGCCGAACTGCGGCATGCTGCGCGCGATCGTGCCCATGAAGATGCCCATCGAGGTGGTGACGAACAGGTGCAGCGCGGCGATGGCCAAAAACAACGTCACCGAACCCTCGATAGGCACCTGCAGTGCCCCCTGCACGATGAAGTGCAATGAAAACGCCGCCGCGAGCAGAACCACCATTCCCATGGACCATATCTTGCCGAGCATGATCTCCGAAGGTGTCACGGGCATGACCAAGAGGTGTTCGATGGTGCCGTGCTCGCGCTCGCGGATCAGCGCTGCGCCGGCCAGCACGATGGAGAGCATCGTGACGTTGTTGATGATTTCCATGAGCGCGCCGAACCACGACTGCGTCAAGGCCGGGTTGAAGCGCATGCGCAGCGCCAACTCCACGGGCAGCTGCGGCGTGCTGCGGTAGCGCTGCACGAACTCGTTGACTTCGCCGAGCACGATCTGCTGTACGTAGCCGCTGCCCGTGAAGGCCTGCGCCATGCGCGTGGCATCGACGTTGAGCTGCACGGCCGGCGAGCGCCCCGCGAGCACGTCACGCTGGAAGTTCGGCGGAATGTCGAGCGAGAAGGTGAAGCGCCCGGAGTCCAGCCCGGCGTCCACTTCGGGCAGCGTGACGCGCTGCGGCGGCATGAACTGCGGCGGCTGCAGCGCCGAGACGATGCGCCCCGACAGCGGCGAGTCGTCCTCGTCGACGACGGCGATGGGCACCTTGCTGATGCGATCGGGGATGCCGGTGGCGGCGATATACACCTGGAAGCTGAAAGCGTAGGCGATCAGCACCAGCATGATCGGGTCGCGCACCAGGCTCCAGAGCTCCTTGATGCCGAGCCGGTAGATGTTGGCGAGATAGCTCGATCCGTTGCCCATGCTCACTTCTCCTGCTTTTTCAGCAGCATGATGGCCAAGGCCACGATGAGCAGCGCCGACGCCACCAGCGGCGGAAACATGGCGTGCAGGTCGGCGAAGGTGAGCGCCTTGTTGAACACGCCGCGGCTGACGGTGACGTAGTTGGCGAGCGGATAGACCTCGCCGATCATGCGTCCCATACCTTCGAGCGATGACACGGGGTGGATGAGGCCGGAGAACTGCATCGCCGGCAGCATGGAGCCAACCATGGTGAAGAACATCGCCGCGACCTGGCTGCGCGTGAAGATGGATGCAAACAGGCCAAAGCCCGTCGAAAACCCGACAAAAATGACCGAGGCCAGCAGCAGGGTCGGAAAGCTCCCTTTGACCGGCACGTCGAACAGCGTGACCGCGAGCAGCGTGAGCACGAGGAAGTTGAACACACCCAGCACGATGTAAGGCAACTGCTTGCCGAGCAGGAACTCGGCGCGCGTCACGGGCGTGACGTAGAGGTTGATGATGGAGCCAAGCTCTTTTTCGCGCACCACCGACAACGCCGTGAGGATGGACGGGATCATCATCAGCAGCAGCGGGATCACGGCCGGCACCATGGCGGGCAGGCTTCGCACGTCGGGGTTGTAGCGAAAGCGCGTCTCCACGGTCGCGGCGCCTTTGGAGATGTCGAGGCCAAGCTGCGTGCGCGCCACGTCTTCCAGCCACTTCAGGTGCATGCCTTGCACGTAGCCCTGGATGGTGTCCGCGCGCATGGGCATGGCGCCGTCAACCCAGGCGCCGACCTCTACCGCCTGGCCGCGCAGCAGGTTGCGCTCGAAGCCCGGCGGGATCTCGATGGCGAGCGAAATCTCGCCCTTGCGCATGCGCTGGTCCAGGTCTTCGTAGTCGGTGATAGGCGCGTGCTCGATGAAATAGCGCGAGCCCGCGAGGTTGAGCGCGTAGTTTTGGCTCAGCGGGCTGTGGTCGCGGTCGAGCACGGCGTAGCTCAGGTCGTTCACGTCCATGGTGATGCCGTAGCCCATGATGAGCATCAAGACCACGGTGCCGAACAATGCCATCACCAGGCGCACCGGGTCGTGGCGCAGCTCGCGTGCCTCGCGCAAGGTGTAGCTCAAGGCGCGTCCGGGGCTGAACAGGCGCGCGCGTGGATGCGCCGGGGCATGGGGTTTGGGCGCTGCGGGCGCTGGCGCTGCCGTGCCTGCCGGTGCGACTTCGGCCGGGGCGGCGTCTTTGAGGTAGGCGATGAAGGCTTCTTCGAGCGTGGCCGCGCCGCGCTGGGCGACGATGGCCTTGGGCGTGTCGCTGACCAGCACCTTGCCCTGGTGCATGAGCGAGATGCGGTCGCAGCGTTCGGCCTCGTTCATGAAATGGGTCGAGATGAAGATCGTGACCTTGTCCTTGCGCGAAAGATCGATCAGAAACTGCCAGAATGCGTCGCGCGCCACCGGATCGACGCCCGAGGTCGGCTCGTCGAGGATCAAGAGCTCGGGCTCGTGCACCAGCGCCACGGCCAGCGACAGGCGCTGGCGCACGCCCAGCGGCAGCTTGTCGGGCAAGGCCTTGGGATGCTCGGCCAAGCCGAAGCGCTCCATCAGCGCCTGCACGCGCGCCGGAATCTGCGCCTCGGGCACGCCAAAGAGGCGCGCGTGCAGCACCAGGTTTTGCTCGACGTTGAGCTCCGAATACAGCGAGAACGCCTGCGACATGTAGCCCACGCGCCGGCGCGTCGCAATGTCGTGCGCATCGACCTCCTGCCCGAACAGCCAGGCTTCGCCTTCGGTGGGCGGCAACAGGCCGGTGAGCATCTTCATGGTGGTGGTCTTGCCGCAACCGTTGCTGCCGAGAAAGCCGAAGATCTCGCCGCGGCGGATGCGGAAGTTGACGTGATCGACCGCGGTGAAGTCGCCAAAGCGCATGGTGAGATCGCGCGCCTCGATCGCGATGTCTTCGCCATCGACGAAAGGCGGCACCACCACGGCCTGGTGCCCGCGCTTTTCCTCCTCGGGCAGCAGCGCGATGAAGGCCTGTTCGAGCGTCTGCGTGTGCGTGCGTGCGTGCAGCTCTTGCGGCGTGCCGGTGGCCAGCACGCGGCCGGCGTCCATGGCCACGAGCCAGTCGAAGCGCTCGGCCTCTTCCATGTAGGCCGTGGCCACCATCACGCTCATGCCGGGGCGCTCGCGCCGGATGTCGCCGATCAGCGTCCAGAACTGGCTGCGCGCCAGCGGATCGACGCCCGTGGTGGGCTCGTCGAGGATCAGCAAGTCCGGGTCGTGGATCAGCGCGCAGCACAGGCCGAGCTTTTGCTTCATGCCGCCCGAGAGCTTGCCCGCGGGGCGGCTGAGGAACGGGTAGAGGCCGGTGGCGCGCGTCAATTCGTCGATGCGCCGGCGCCGCTCGGCCGCGTCGTGGCCGAACAGGCGCGCGAAGAACTGCAGGTTGTCCTCGATCGAGAGCGAGGGGTAGAGGTTCTTGCCCAAGCCCTGCGGCATGTAGGCGATGGCGGGGCAGACGCGGTCGCGGTGGCGCTTGGAGCGCATGTTGCCGCCCAGCACTTCGACGCTGCCTTCTTGCACGGCACGCGCGCCCGAGATCAGCGCGAGCAGGCTGGACTTGCCCACGCCGTCGGGGCCGATCAGCCCCACCATGCGGCCTGCGGGAATTTCGAGCGCAATGCCGTCGAGCGCCAGCGTCTTGCCGTAGCGCAGGCCCACGCCATCCAGACGCGCGACGACGCCGTCGGGGCGGGCGCCGTGCTGCTGGGCATCGCCATCGGCGTGCGGACTGCGGGCGGGCAGCGTCATTCAGGCACCTTCACGCTCAGGTTTTGCGGCCACGGCGCCTGCGCGTCTATCTTCACCCAGGCCATGCCGGGCAGGCCGGTCTTGACCTGCTTGAGGTGCTTGCGCAACAGCTCGGCATCGATGCGCGCCTTCACGCGGAACATGAGCTTTTGCCGCTCGACGGCGGTTTCGACGGTTTTGGGCGTGAACTGGGCGACGCTGGACACGTAAGAGACCTTGGCCGGAATGACGTAGCCCGGCAGGGCATCGAGCACGATGCGCGCCTCGCTGCCCAGCGGCACGCGGCCCACGATGGTCTCGGGCAGGAAAAAGGTCATGTAAACGTCGCTCAAATCGACCATGTTGAGCACCTTGCCGCCCGCGCCCAGCACCTCGCCGGGCTGCGCCACGCGGTACTGCACGCGCCCGTCGCGCGGCGCCTTGAGTTTGCTGTCGGCGATGTCCACGTCGATGCGCGCGATCGTCGCCGTCAGCGCCTCGACGGTGGCCTGCGCGCCCGTGACCTGCGCTTTGGCCGCGGCAATGGCCGACTCGGCGGCCTTGGCCTGTGCCTGCGCGGCCGCCAGCGCGGCCTCGCCATTGCGCACGGCGGCGCGGTCGTCGTCGAGCTGCTGGATCGAGGTCGCGCCCTCGGTCGAGAGCGTTTGCGAGCGTGCGAGGCGCCGGCGCGCGTTGTCGAGCTCGCTCGTGCGCTGCACGACCACCGCCTGCGCGGCGGCGAGGTCGCTCTCACGCATCCGGACCTGGGCTTGGGCGCTCGCCACGTTGGTCAGCCCCTGCTGCTTTTGCGCCACGGCTTCATCGCGCTGCGCCGTGAGCGTATCGACCTGCATTTGCGCGAGCACCTGGCCCGCGCTGACGAAGTCGCCCTCATTGGCGAACACATCGACCACGCGGCCCGCGAATTTGGTGGACACGTCGATCTCGGTCGCTTCGATGCGGCCATTGCCGCCGACCACGGCTTGCGCGTCGCCGTCCGCGCGCAGCTTTTTCCAGCCGAACCAGGCGAGCAGCGCGACGACGACGATGACGGCAACGGCGATGAGGATTTTTTTTCTGGGCATGGGGACGGGCATGGCGGGACTCGTGGCGTGTGTTCAGGGACTCAGGGGGCAGGCGGCACCGCGGCAGCCGCGGCGGCAGAGGAGGACGCCGTGGCCAGCGCGGGCTGCGTGGCGAATTCCGCGCTGCCGCCGCCGAGCGCGGCGTAGAGGTTGACGCGGCTCGCGAGCAGCGCGCGGCGCGTTTGCACGAGCTGCTGCTGCGCGCTGAGCAGCTCGCGCTGTGCGTCCAGCACTTCGAAATAAGGAGCGCTGCCGTTGTCGTAGCGCAGCTGCGCGAGGCGCGCGCGCTCGGCCTGCGCGGCCAGCGTGGCGCGGTCGGCGCCGATCTGCTCGCCCAGCCAGCGGCGCGCGGCGAGCGCGTCGGAGACTTCGCGGAACGCGGACTGTATGGTTTTTTCGTAGTCGGACACGGCCAGGTTGCGCCGCACCTGTGCCAGGTCGAGATTGGCACTGTTGCGCCCGCCGTCGAAGATCGGCAGCGACAGACTGGGCATGAACTGCCAAGCGCTGCTGCCGGAGTCGAACAGGCCGCTGAATTCGGCGCTGGCCGTACCGTAGGCGCCCGTGAGCGTGACGCGCGGGAAAAACGCCGCGCGCGCCGCACCGATGTTGGCGTGTGCGGCGCGCAGGCGGTGCTCTGCGGCGCGGATGTCGGGGCGCTGCAGCAGCAGTTCAGAGGGCAAGCCGGCACGCAGGTCTGCGGCCATGGCCTGGTCGTCGAGCGTGCCGGGCTGCGCAAGTTCGGGTAGCGGCATGCCCACGAGCAGGCTGAGCGCGTGCAGCTGCATGGCCCGCAGCTGCGCGAGCTGTGCAACCAGGCTTTGCGCCTGGCGCAGCAGGGTTTCGACCTGCACGAGGTCGGTGCGCGCAATCGCGCCGACCTCGAAGCGGCGCGTGAAGATGCGCACCGATTCCTGCCGGTTGGCGACCGTTTGCTGCGCGAGCGCGAGGCGCTCGTCGAGCTCGCGCAGCGCGAGGTAGGCATTGGCCACTTGCGCGACCAGGCTCACGCTCGCGGCTTGGCGTGCTTCGTCGGTGGCGAGGTAATTTTCGAGCGCGGCGTCGCGCAGGCTGCGCACGCGGCCCCAGAAGTCGAGCTCCCAGCTCGCAAGGCCCAGGCCCGCTTGGTACTGGCTTGCCGTGACGGCGCGGCCGGTGGGGCTCAGGTCGGCGGGCGTGCGCCCGCGTGCGCCGTCGGCCGTGGCGGCGACCGTGGGGAACAGGTCGGCACGCTGGATGCCGAGCAGCGCCTGCGCCTCGGCCACGCGCAGGGTGGCGCTGCGCAGGTCGCGGCTGTTGTCGAGCGCCTGCGCGATCAGCTGCTGCAGGCGCGGCTCGGTGAAGTAACTGCGCCAGGCCAGCGCGGCCGCCTGCACGCCGACGTCGGCGCTGCCGAGGTCTTCTGCCGCGTAGCGCTCGGCCACGGGAGCTTGGGGCGCCTCGTAGGATGGCGCGAGCGACATGCAACCGCCGAGCAGCAGCGCCGCCGCTGCGAAGAACATGGGCATGGGCCTGGGCAGCGGGGGTGGCAGCGCCGGGCAGTGCGGGAAGGCAGAGGGTGCAGTCATTGCGCTCCAAAATTCATCAACAAAATGGCATTTCACCTAGGTATATCAAGCACAAGCAGCTATGCTTTTAGCAGTAGCCCTAATGTCGGCGCTTGCTGTCGGGTACGCTCATTTTTGCAGCACATAACTTCCCGGCGCGTCGGCAAGCGGCGGATACCCCTTGGCACCCATGGCCGGCGGCGCCACGGGCGCGCCCGAGTGCGCCTCTAGCCACGCCAGCCACGACGGCCACCACGAGTCGGGCCGCAGCTCGGCCAGCACGAGCCAGTCGTCGGGATCGACGTAATTGCCCTCCGCGGGCCGCGTGAGGATGCGGTGGTGGCGGCGCGGGTTGCCCGGCGGGCTCACGATGCCGGCATTGTGCCCGCCGCTCGTGAGCGCGAAGGTGATCTCGGCCGGGCTCAGGTAGTGCAGCTTGTGCACCGAGCGCCAGGGCGCGACGTGGTCGGTCTCGGTGCCGACCATGAAGGTGGGCAGCGTGATGCGGCCCAGGCTCACGGGTTTGTCATCGACGTGGTAGCGGCCCTCGCTGAGGTCGTCGCCGAGGAACAGGCGGCGCAGGTACTGCGTGTGCATGGTGGCAGGCATGCGCGTGCCGTCGGCGTTCCAGGCCATGAGGTCGTTCAGGGGCCGACGCTCGCCAAGCAGGTAGTCGTTGACCATGCGCGACCACAGCAGGTCGTACGAGCGCAGCATTTGAAACGCGCCGGCCATCTGTTCGGCGCGCAGGTAGCCCCGCAAGGTCATCTGCGCTTCGAGCAGGCTGAGCTGGCTCTCGTCGATGAAGAGCGCGAGCTCGCCCGGTTCGGTGAAGTCGGTCTGCGCGGCGAACAGCGTCATCGTGGCAAGGCGCTCGTCACCGTCGCGCGCCATCGCGGCGGCGGCAATGGCGAGCAGCGTACCGCCCAGGCAGTAGCCCACGGCATGTACCTTGCGTTCGGGCACGATGGCGTTCACGGCATCGAGCGCAGTGCGAAAACCCAGGTTCAGGTAGTCGTCCAGGCTCAGATCGCGGTCTTCGGCCGTGGGGTTCTTCCAGGAAATGCAAAACACCGTGAAACCGTGATCGACCAGATATTTGACCAGCGAATTGTGCGGCGAGAGGTCGAGGATGTAATACTTCATGATCCACGCGGGCGTGATCAGAATGGGCTCGGGATGCACGGTCTCGGTCGTGGGCGTGTACTGGATGAGCTCGATCAGGCGGTTGCGCAGCACCACTTTGCCGGGAGTGACGGCGAGGTTCTTGCCCACGGCAAAGTTTTCGGCACCCGCGGGCGGCGCACCCGTGAGGGCGCGGCGCCAGTCGTCGAGCGCATTGAAAGCGCCGCGCACGAGGTTCATGCCGCCCTCTTTGGCAGTGCGTTGCAGCGCCACGGGGTTGGTGAGCAGCTGGTTGCCCGGCGCGAACACGTCGAGAATTTGCCGCGCCGCAAAGGCGACGATGTCCTCGTGGTGCTTGTCCACGCCCCAGACGCCGCGCGTGGCCGCAGTCCACCACTCCTCGGTGAGCGAAAACGACTGCTGTAGCACGTTGAACGGCCACCGCTGCCATTCGGGCGCGGCAAAGCGCCGGTCTTGCGTGGGCGGCTTGGCGCAGGGATGGCGCCGGGGCGGTTGCGCCGCTGCGGCCTGCCCGTCGTTCATCGCGCCTTGCGGCACCTGCTCTTGCGCCCCTTGCGAGCCATCGGCGCGCAGCTGGAACTGGTTCATCGCCTCTTCGGTGGCGTAGCGCAGCAAGGCGTCGTTCTTTTGCAGCGCGAGGCGCAGCAAGTCCAGGCATTTGCCGGGCGATGCGCCCAGATGCATGGCCCAATCGCTTGCGGACAGCACCCCCGCCATCGGCGACAGCGAGGCCGTTTGCTGCGCCAGCGCGGCACGAAATGCCGGGTCGAGCGCGTCTGCGAACGAACTGGGCAGGGTGCTGAGCGGATTGTCGAAACCGGAACGGGGCATGCGCGTTTCCTTTCAGGGAGCTGCGCCGCAGCCAAGCCAAAAAGCGCCATGGCTGGCAAGCGGGAGCAAGGGGGGCAAGGGGGAACGAACTATAGGCAGCGTAGCGATGCAAGGACTTGACTCACGTCAACGCCACCCAGCCGCCCGCACAGGGAGAGCCGCGTCAGGATAAGCCCGAAAGAAGACAGGGGCGCGGAAAAGTCGCAGCACACCCATGGCCCACTCGGGTATGGGTGTGTTGCCTTGCCGGCGCGGCGCATTTGCCGCCGAGCATCCAAGGTCCGGACGGCTCCCGGGCCATCCCTCAAGCCGTCTGGCGCTGCGCCTCGGCCACGTCCTTGGCCGCAGCCGGCGCCTGGCGCCATTGCGCCATTTGCGCCTGCCACTTGGTACGCACGGCCTGCAGGTTGCGCTCTTTGACGTGGCCAAAGCCGCGTATGCCTTCGGGCAGGCGCGCGATTTCCACGGCGAGCGCGAGCTTGTCGGGCGTCAGGCCGGTGAGCAGCTCTTCGATGCAGGCACGGTATTCATCGATCAACGCCCGCTCGGTCTTGCGCTCCTCGGTCTTGCCGAAGGGGTCGAGCGCGGTGCCGCGCAGGCCCTTGAGCTTGGCGAGCACGGTGAACGCGCGGCGCACCCAGGGGCCGTAGGGCTTTTTGACGAGTTCGCCGCGCTCGTTTTTCTGCGCCGTGAGCGGCGGTGCGAGATGGTGCACGATGGTGTAGTCGCCCTCGAACATGCCGGCGATCTTGGCGCTGAAGGCCGGGTCGGTGTGCAGGCGCGCAACTTCATACTCATCCTTGTAGGCCATGAGCTTGAAGAGTGAACGCGCCACGGCTTCGGACAGGCGCGTGCTGGAGCCTTGCGGCTGCCGAGCCGCGCCTCGGCAGCCTGCACCTTTTGGACGAAGGCGCGGTAGCTCTCGGCGTAGGCGGCGTTCTGGTAGCCGGTCAGGAAGTCCACGCGCTTGGCGACGATTTCGGCGAGCGAGGGTTTTTTCACGAGCTCTATCACCTGCGCGGTCTGGTACAGCGCCTGCACGGCAGCAGGCTCGTGCGCGCAGCGGCGGCCCCATTCGAACGCGGCCTGGTTGTTTGCGACCTGCACGCCGTTGAGCTCGAAGGCGCGCAGCAGCGCTTCGCGCGTGAGCGGTATCCAGCCTTTTTGCCAGGCGTAGCCGAGCAGCAGCGGGTTGGTGTAGATGCTGTCGCCGAGCAGCTGCACGGCGGCCTGCTCGGCCTCGAAGCTGCTGATGGCCTGCGCACCGCCTGCGGCCTCGGCGATGGCGCTCTCGCAGCTACCGCGCGGGAACTGCCAGTCGGGGTTGTGCACGAAGGCGGCCGTGGGCGTGTTGTGGCTGTTGAGCACCACGTTCGTGCGCCCGGGCAGCATCACGGCCAGCGTGTTTTTTTGCGCCGTGACGATGGCGTCGCAGCCGATCACGAGGTCGGCCTTCGCGGTATCGACCTTGGTGGCGTGCAGCGCCTCGGGGCGGTTAGCGATCTGTACGTGGCTCCAGGTGGCGCCGCCCTTTTGTGCGAGGCCGGCCGAGTCCATGGTGACCACACCCTTGCCCTCGAGGTGCGCCGCCATGCCCAGCAGCGAGCCTATGGTGATCACGCCCGTGCCGCCCACGCCCGCGACGACGATGCCCCAGGCGTTTTCGGCCACGGGCAGCGTGGGCTCGGGGATTTCGGGCAGGCCTGCGAGGCTGCCTTTTTTCTCCTTTTGCGGTTTTTTGAGCGTGCCGCCCTCGACGGTGACGAAGCTCGGGCAAAAGCCCTTGAGGCAGGAGAAGTCTTTGTTGCAGGTGCTTTGGTTGATGCGCCGCTTGCGCCCGAATTCGGTCTCTACGGGCTCGACCGAGAGGCAGTTGGATTGCTCGGAGCAGTCGCCGCAGCCTTCGCAAACCAGCTCGTTGATGACCACCGTCTTGGCCGGCGTAGCCATGGTGCCGCGCTTGCGGCGGCGGCGCTTTTCGGTGGCGCAGGTCTGGTCGTAGATCAGGATGGTGCAGCCGGGCACTTCGCGCAGCTCACGCTGGATGCGGTCGAGCTCGTCGCGGTGGTGCACCGTGACGCCTTCGGCGAGCGCCACGCCGTCATATTTTTGCGGCTCATCGGTGACGATGACGATCTTGGACGCGCCTTCGGACTTGACGCTGTGCATGATCTGCAGCACCGAATGGCCCTCGGGGCGCTCGCCCACGCGCTGGCCGCCGGTCATCGCCACGGCGTCGTTGTAGAGGATTTTGTACGTGATGTTCACGCCCGCGGCGATGCTCTGGCGTATGGCCAGCAGCCCGCTGTGGAAGTAGGTGCCGTCGCCCAGGTTGGCGAACACGTGCGCGTCCTTGGAAAACGGTGCCTGCCCGACCCAGGGCACGCCCTCGCCACCCATTTGCGTGAAGGTGGCGGTGGCGCGGTCCATCCACACCACCATGTAGTGGCAGCCTATGCCGGCCATGGCGCGCGAGCCCTCGGGCACGCGCGTGCTGGTGTTGTGCGGGCAGCCGCTGCAAAACCACGGCAGGCGGTCGGGCGTTTGCGCCACCGGGGTGGCAAGGGCGCGCTCCTTGGCGTCGAGCACGGCCAGGTGCGCCTGCATGCGCGCGGCCACGTCCTCGGGCACGCCGAGCTTGCCGAGGCGCCTGGCGATGGCGCGCGCGATCAGCGCGGGCGAGAGGTCTGCCTTGGGGCGCAGCAGCCAATGCTCGCCGGGGTTGGGCATGCCCCATTCACCGCCCGAGGATTCGTCGAACTTGCCGACCACGGTGGGGCGCACGTCGTCGCGCCAGTTATAGAGCTCTTCCTTGAGCTGGTATTCGATGACCTGGCGCTTTTCCTCGACCACGAGGATCTCCTGCAGGCCCTGTGCAAACGCGCGCGTCCCCGTGGCTTCGAGCGGCCAGACCACGTTGACCTTGTGCACGCGGATGCCCAGACGCCGGCAGGTGCCGTCATCGAGCCCCAGGTCGAGCAGCGCCTGGCGCGTGTCGTTGTAAGCCTTGCCGCTCGCGATGATGCCGAAGCGATCCTGCGGCCCTTCGATCACGTTGTGGTTGAGTCGGTTCGCGCGGATGTAGGCGAGCGCCGCGTACCATTTGTAGTCCATGAGGCGCGCCTCTTGTTCGAGCGGCGCGTCGGGCCAGCGGATGTGCAGGCCACCGGGCGGCATGGCGAAGTCTTCGGGCAGCACGATGCGCACGCGGTCGCGATCGACCGACACGCTGGCCGACGATTCGACCACCTCCTGGATGGTCTTCATGCCGGCCCAGACGCCGGAAAAGCGGCTCATGGCAAAGGCGTGCAGGCCCATGTCGAGGATGTCCTGCACACTGCTCGGAAAGAACACCGGCAGGCCGCAGGCCTTGAAGATG
>CAVPUD010000040.1:0-5265 GCA_963708545.1 uncultured beta proteobacterium
ACCACCCTGCCCTGCATCAGCGCCTGCGCCTGTGCCAGGGCGTTCGCGAGCAGCTTTTCATGGTGGCCGGGCAGCGGGTGCGTGGGCGTGCGCACGGCGATGAATTCGAGCGGCACCACGTCGCTGCCCTGGTGCAGCATTTGGAAAAACGCGTGCTGGCCATTGGTGCCGGGCTCGCCCCAGAGCACGGGCGCGGTGGCGAGCGCGAGCGGCTTGCCATCGAGCCCCACGCGCTTGCCGTTGCTCTCCATTTCGAGCTGCTGCAAATACGCGGGCAGGCGCCGCAATCCCGCGTGGTAGGGCGCGACGCAGCGGCTCGTGAAACCGTAGAAATTGCGGTACCAGAGGTCGAGCAGCCCCAGGCGCACGGGCAGGTTGGCTGCCAAAGGCGCGCTGCGAAAGTGCTCGTCCATCGCGTGCGCGCCCGCGAGCAGCGCGCGAAAGCCCTCGGCGCCTATGGCGATCGCGAGCGCCAAGCCGATGGCCGACCACAGCGAATAGCGCCCGCCCACCCAGTCCCAGAAGCCGAAGGTGGTGGTGATGCCCAGCGCGCGCGCCGCCGCTACGTTGGTGGTGAGCGCGGCAAAGTGGCGCGCCACGTCGCGCCCACCCTGCGCGGCAAACCAGGCCAGCGCCGAATGCGCGTTGGTCATGGTCTCGACGGTGGTGAAGGTCTTGGAGGCGATCAAAAACAGCGTGCGCTCGGGCTGCAGCGTTTGCAAGATGCCGTGCAGCTCGTGTCCATCGACGTTGGAGACGAAGTGAAAGCGCTTGCCCGCAATGCGCTGCGCTTCGAGCGCGAGCACGGCCATCTGCGGCCCGAGGTCGGAGCCGCCGATGCCGATGTTGACCACGTCGGTGATGGCCGCGTCGGCGCGCTGCGCCTCGGCGTAGGCGAGCATCGCGTCGAGCGTGGCGTGCACCTGCGCGAGCTCGTGCGCCACGTGCGGCAAGTCGCCCGGCAGCGCCAGTCCTTGGGGGCGGCGCAGCAAGGTGTGCAGCACGGCGCGGCCCTCGGTGGTGTTGACGGGCGCGCCCGCAAACATCGCGTCGCGCCGCTCGGCGAGGCGGCACGACTGCGCGAGCGCGAGCAGCAGCGCCTCGGCCTCGCGGCTCCAGAGGTTCTTCGACAAGTCGGCAAACAGGTGCGGCGCCTCCTGGCTGAAGTGCGCAAAGCGCCCGGCGTCTTCGGCGAAGGCGCGGCGCAGGTCAAAGTTTTGCCCCTGCGCGGCAAACAGGGCTTGCAGGCGCGGCCACTCGGGCGCGTGGTCGCAGGGCAAAAAGGGCGGAAAAGAGCCCGTAGGGTTCATGGTCAAAAAGCACTCCTGGGCTTATGGATAGGGCACAAGCAGCTTCTGTTTTCATAGCATTGGCAGCCCGCAGGGGCATGGCATGCCAGGACAGGTGCGTGCAACATGGCAAGGGTACACTGCGCCGCAGGGCCTTTCGTGACGGATGGCCGCACGCACAGGAGCACCCCATGGGATTCGACCTCGTCTTGTTCGGCGGCACGGGCGATCTGGCCTGGCGCAAGCTCATGCCAGCCTTGTTCCAGGCCTTTCGCCACGGCACGCTGCCCGAAGGCGGGCGCATCATCGCCGTGGCGCGCGACACGTTCAGCGACGAACAATACCGCCGCCTGATGTACGAGCGCTTCGACAAGGTCGAGCTCGCCAAACGCCCCACGCCCGACGAGTTCGCACGCTTTGCGCAGCTGCTGCACTACCTGCGCATGGACTTGTCGCAGCCGCAGGACTACGCACGGCTCGCCGCACTGCTGCAGACGCGCCAGGCCGACACCGTGGTGATGTACGTGGCCACCGCGCCCAGCCTCTTCACCACCGTGTGCGAGCAGATCGCCGCCGCGGGGCTCAACGGCCCGGCGACGCGCGTGGTGCTCGAAAAGCCGCTGGGGCACGATTTGGCCTCGAACCAGGCCATCAACGCCACCTTGCGCCGCGTGCTGCACGAAGAGCAGGTCTTTCGCATAGACCACTACCTGGGCAAACCCTCGGTGCAAAACCTGTTTGCGATGCGTTTTGGCAACGCCTTGTTCGAGCCGCTGTGGCGGCGCGAGACCATCGCGAACATCGAGATCACCATCGCCGAAGACCTGGGCGTGGAAACGCGCGGCGCCTTTTACGACCAGACCGGCGCGCTGCGCGACATGGTGCAAAACCACGCGCTGCAGCTGCTGTGCGCGATCGGCATGGAGCCGCCGATCAACGCCAGCGCCAACGCCATCCGCGACGAAAAGCTCAAGGTGCTGCAATCGCTCAAGCCCTGGGACGCGGCGACCATAGGCCAGAACGTGATCCGCGGCCAGTACGCCGCAGGCATGGTGCGCGGCCAGCCCGTGCCCGGCTACCGCGAGGAAAAAGGCGTGGCAGCGGACAGCAGCACCGAAACCTTCGTGGCGCTGCGCACCGAGATCATGAACTGGCGCTGGGCCGGCGTGCCCTTTTACCTGCGCACCGGCAAGCGCCTGGCCGAGCGCAGCGCGCAGATCATGGTGCACTTTCGCCCCGTGCCGCACCACATCTTCAAAACCCCGCTGGACGCGGCAAACCGCCTCGTGATCCACCTGCAGCCGCAGGACGGCCTCGACCTGCGCCTGCTCGCGCAGGGCGCCACGCAAGCCCAGAGCGTCGAAACCACACTCACGCCGGTGAGCCTGAACCTCGACTTCGCCCAGCGCTTCGGCGCCGAGCGCGTGGGCGCCTACGAGCGCCTGCTGCTCGACGTGATCGCCGGGCGCCTGAACCTGTTCGTTCGCAGCGACGAGCAGGAAGAAGCCTGGCGCTGGGTCGAACCCATCCTCGAGCACTGGCGCCGCGACCCCACAGGCCCGCGCCCCTACGCCGCCGGCAGCTGGGGCCCAAGCGCCGCGAGCGCGATGATCGCGCGCGACGGGTTTTGCTGGAGTGAGGAGGTGTGAGTGCGGCTGCAGAAATTGGGGTCACAGAAATTGGGGTCAGATTCCAATTATTCTAAAATGATAGCTGCTAGCGCTTGCTGTATCTGCGCAAACGGCCAAAATGATATGGATTTCTAAGGCCCTTGCGGCCGATCGAGCGCGCGTGCCGCGCCGTACAGCGCCGGGGCCGCGTCGGGGTTGATGACCCAGCACGGAATGGGCGCGAGGTAGGCCTGAAAGCGCCCTTTGGCCTCGAAGCGCGCGCGAAAGCCCGACTGCTCGAACCACGCACCCAGGCGCGGCACGATGCCGCCGCCCAGATACACGCCGCCGCGCGCGCCCAACGTGAGCGCCAAGTCACCCGCCACCGTGCCCAAAAAGCCGCAAAACAGTTCGAGCGCCTGCAAAGCCAGCGCGTCGCGCGCCTCACCCGCATCGAAGGCCAGCGCCGTGACGTGCGCGGCTTCCGTCACCTCCGCGCCGCCTAGGCCCGCGTGTTCGCGCAGCGCGTGGTACAGATCGACCAGCCCCTGCCCGCTGAGCACGCGCTCGGCCGACACGTGGCCGTAGCGCCGCTGCAAGAGGCGCAGCAGCTCCCATTCGAGCGGCGTCTGTGCGGCCAGCGTGGCGTGGCCACCCTCGCCCGCGAGGGGGATGTCTGTGCCGTCGGGCGCAAACACCAGCCCCGATACGCCCAGCCCCGTGCCCGGCCCGAGCAGCCCCACGGCCGCACCCGCCTGCGGCGCGCCGCCGCCGCCGACCTGGCGCAGCATTACCGGCGTGAGCCGCGGAAGGGCGAGCGCGAGCGCCGTGAAGTCGTTGAGCACGACGAGCCGGCGCAGCCCCAGCGCCGCGCGCAGCGCGCTTTGCGAAAAGCTCCAGTCGCGGTTGGTCATGCGCACCGCGTCGCCCGTCACGGGGTTGGCGATGCCCAGCGCCGCCTCCTCGGGCATGGCGATGCCCGCCTCGGCCACGTAAGCGCGGATCGCCGCCTCGAGCGACGCAAACTGTGCGCAGGGCCGCACCCACAGGTCGTGCAAGACATCCCCGGGGCCTGTCTGCCAAGCCAAGCGGATATTGGTGCCGCCGATATCGGCGAGCAAGCGCGTGTGCTGCATGGTTTTCCCTTCAAAACTGTCGCCGGCAGGTAGCCCCGCGCGCTGGGCGGCTGCGACGAGACAGCCCCGAAACCGCCTCGCGCGCCTGTTAAACTGCCGCCCGCTCCGCTGGTTGGCACCGCGAGCCGCGGTTGCAGGCAGCTGCACCAAGCAAAGGCCCGCTTCGATCCTACGGTGCTTTGGGAACCGTATGTACCACGGCCCTCACCAGCCACCCCGGCTTTGCTCCCACCGCCAGCGCAGCGCCGCTTTCTTTCTGCGGAAAACCAGCCCCATGGAACTCCCCTTTCTCCCCTTCTCCCGCCCCAGCATGGGCGAGGCCGAGATCGAGGCCGTCGCGCAGGTGCTGCGCTCGGGCTGGATCACCACCGGCCCCAAGAACCAGGAGCTCGAGCAGCGTTTTTGCGCGCACTTCGGCTGCCAGCATGCGGTCGCCGTGAGCTCGGCCACGGGCGGGATGCACCTGGCGCTGCTCGCACTGGGCATAGGGCCGGGCGACGAGGTGATCACGCCGTCGCAGACCTGGGTTTCCACGCTCAACATGATCTGCCTGCTGGGCGCGACGCCGGTGTTCGTCGATGTGGATCGCGACACGCTGATGGTCGATGCCGCGCGCGTCGAGGCCGCGATCACGCCGCGCACGCGCGCCATCGTGCCCGTGCATTACGCGGGCGCGTCGCTCGACCTGGACCCGCTCTACGCCGTTGCGCACCGGCACGGCATCCCGCTGATCGAAGACGCTGCGCACGCCGCCGGCACGCTGTACCGCGGCCGGCCCGTGGGCGCGCAGGGCACGGCGATTTTTTCGTTCCATGCGATCAAGAACATGACCTGCGCCGAAGGCGGCATGTTCGTCACCGACGACGAAGCGCTTGCGCAGAAGGTGCGCATGCTCAAGTTCCACGGCCTGGGCGTCGATGCCTACGACCGCCACACGCACGGGCGCAAACCGCAGGCGATGGTGCAGCAGCCGGGCTTCAAATACAACCTGGCCGACATCAACGCCGCGATCGCGCTGGTGCAGCTCGAGCGCCTGGCCGCCATCAACGCGCGCCGCGCCGAGATTGCCGCGCAATACCTGCAGCGCCTGGCCACGCTGCCCGTGCAGCCGCTCGCGCTGCCGGCCTACCCGCAGCAGCACGCCTGGCATTTGTTCATCCTGCGCATAGACGCCGAGCGCTGCGGCATCAGCCGCGACGGCTTCATGCAGGCGCTGCAGCAGCAGCAAAT
>CAVPUD010000041.1:0-16342 GCA_963708545.1 uncultured beta proteobacterium
CCCGTCCACTCGCCGCTCACGAGCTTGTGCAGGTACGTGGCCTTGAGGTTGTCGTCCGCCGCAGTGAGCAGCGCCTCGATCGCGCCGTCGGTGAGCAAGGGGCACAGCGCAAAGCTCATGTTGGCACTGTTGATCATCTCCACGCAGGCCGCGCCTATGGTCTTGGGCAAGCCCTGGCCACCGTAGGCCGGCGGGTGTTGCAACCCTTGCCAGCCGCCTTCGGCATACTGGCGGTACGCTTCCTTGAAGCCCGGTGTAGTGACGACGCGCCCCGCTTCCCAGTGCGAAGGGTTGCGGTCGCCCTCGGCGTTGAGCGGCGCGAGCACGTCCCCGCTGAAGCGCGCACATTCTTCAAGCACAGCGCGCGCGGTGTCCAGGCCCGCATCTTCGAGACCGGGTATTTGCGCGATCTGCTCGATGTTTGCCAGATGCTCGATGTCGAACAGCATGTCTTTGACAGGGGCGATGTAGCTCATGGGGGTTCCGGGAATGAGAGGGAAAATGACAAGAGGGCACCGCGAACGATGCCCTCATTTCCGGGTAATACCGACGCAAGGCCGGCAGCGGCGCTGAAGCTTACAGCGCCTTGACCAGCTCCGGCACCGCCTGGAACAGGTCAGCCTCGAGGCCATAGTCGGCGACGCTGAAGATCGGTGCCTCGGGGTCCTTGTTGATGGCCACGATGACCTTGGAATCCTTCATGCCGGCCAGGTGCTGGATGGCGCCCGAAATGCCACAGGCGACATAGAGCTGCGGCGCGACGATCTTGCCGGTCTGGCCCACCTGCAGGTCGTTGGCCGCATAGCCGGCATCGACAGCCGCGCGGCTCGCACCGATCGCGGCGCCGAGCTTGTCGGCCAAGGGCGGAATGACTTCGTCGAACTTCTCTTTGCTGCCCAGGGCCCGGCCGCCCGAGACGACGATCTTGGCCGCGGTGAGTTCGGGGCGCTCGCTCTTGACGATTTCGCTGCCCTGGAAGCTGCTCTTGCCCGAATCAGCCACCGCAGCCACGGTTTCGACCGCAGCGCTGCCGCCCGTGGCGGGCGCGGCGTCGAAGCCCGTGGTGCGCACGGTGATGAGCTTGACGGCATCGGCGCTTTGCACCGTGGCAATGGCGTTGCCTGCGTAAATGGGGCGCTCGAAGGTGTCGGGCGAGACAACCTTGATGATGTCGCTGATCTGCACCACGTCGAGCTTGGCCGCGACGCGCGGGGCCACGTTCTTGCCCGTGGCCGTGGCCGGGAACAGGATGTGTGTGTAATCCTTGGCGATGGCCAGCACTTGTGCGGCCACGTTTTCGGCCAGGCCATGCGCGAGGCTTTCGCCGTCGGCGTGGAGCACCTTGCTGACGCCGGCGATCTGCGCCGCGGCGGCAGCAGCGCCCGCGGCGTTGTGGCCGGCGACGAGCACGTGCACGTCACCACCACAGGCCTTGCCTGCGGTGACGGTGTTCAGGGTGGACGCCTTGATGGAGGCGTTGTCGTGGTCGGCGACGATGAGAACGGTCATTTCGTGCAACTCCTTAGATCACTTTGGCTTCGTTCTTGAGCTTGTCCACCAGTGTGGCGACGTCGGGCACCTTGATGCCAGCACCGCGCTTGGGCGGCTCGCTGACCTTGAGGGTCTTGAGGCGCGGCGTCACATCCACGCCCAAGTCTTCGGGCTTGAAGGTGTCGAGCTGCTTTTTCTTGGCCTTCATGATGTTGGGCAGGGTGACGTAGCGCGGCTCGTTGAGGCGCAGGTCGGTGGTGATGACCGCGGGCAGCGTGAGCTCGAGCACTTCGAGGCCACCGTCGATTTCACGCGTCACGCGCAGCTTGTCACCCGTCACTTCGATCTTGCTCGCAAAGGTCGCCTGGGGCAGGTCGGCGAGCGCGGCGAGCATCTGGCCCGTTTGGTTGGCGTCGTCGTCGATGGCTTGCTTGCCCGCGATGATGAGGCCCGGTTGCTCTTTGTCGACGATGGCTTTGAGCAGCTTGGCGACGGCCAGCGGCTGCAGTTCGACGTCGGTTTCGACCAGGATGCCGCGGTCGGCGCCGATCGCCATGGCCGTGCGCAGGGTTTCCTGGCAGGCGGCCACGCCGCAAGAGACGGCGATGACCTCGGTCGCCACGCCCTTTTCCTTCAGGCGCACGGCTTCTTCGACGGCGATTTCGTCAAACGGGTTCATGCTCATCTTGACGTTGGCGATGTCCACACCGGTACCGTCCGACTTGACCCGGACTTTGACGTTGTAGTCCACCACGCGCTTGACAGGGACCAAAACCTTCATTACTGCGACTCCTTGATGGGGTTGAATGGATTCGAATGCTTGTTAGGTTGAGCGGTCGATTCTAACGGTGCGCGCAACGCACATTCCCAATTTGCCTACCCAACGTTGTCAGGCGGCGCCCAAGCACAAAATAGAACGATCGTGCGTTTTTACGTCGGCCATTATAGGCGAGCGCCCTGCCGCAAAAGGGCGCGAAGTCAGGCAGCAGGCGGCGCGTGAACCGGGGACTCCACCGCGCCAGGCGCATTGGGCGCCTGCAAATGCACCACGCGCTGCGGATAAGGAATGTCTATGCCGTGCGCACGCAAGGCGCGCAAAACGGCCAGGTTGACTTCGGAGCGCAAGCTGAGCACGCCGTTTTCGGGGTCGACGATCCAAAAGCCGACGGTGAATTCGAGCCCGTCGGCGCCAAAGGCCGACAAGGCCACGCTGGGCGCAGGGTCGCGCAGCACGCGCGGGCTCACGAGCGCGGCTTCGCCGAGCAGGCGCATGACCAGTTCCACGTCGCTGTCGTAGCCCACGCTGACCACCGTGGAATGCCACACGCGCGGGTCGGCGAGCGAGAGGTTTTCCACGCGCTGGGTGATGAGCATTTCGTTGGGCACGATGGATTCGCGCCCCACCGCCGAGCGGATCAGCGTGTAGCGGCCCGCGATGTCGGTGATGCGCCCCTCGAAGCCGTCGATGCGCACGTTGTCGCCTATGCGCACGCTGCGCTCGGCCAGGATGACGAAACCGCTCACATAGTTGGAGGCGAGCTTTTGCAAGCCAAAACCTATACCCACGCCGAGCGCGCCGCCGAACACCGACAAGGCCGTGAGGTCTATACCCACGGCCGACAGCGCCAACACCAAGCCCAGAAACAGCAGCAGCGCGCGCAAGGCATTGCTCAGCGCCTTGCGCACCGAGAGCACGCTGCCGGTGGCCGAGCGCAGCAGGCGCGCCTCGATGGCCGAAGAAATCCACAGCGTGACGAGCAGCACGGCGCCCGTGGTGAGCACGCCTTCGATCAGGGTGCGCACCGACATGCGCGCACCGCCCACCTTCCAGCTGATTTCATCGAGTTCCTGCAGCACGCGCGGCAGCAGCCCCGTGACCCACAACACCAAGATGAACCACGCAAGCCACGAAATGGTGCGCTCCATGGGGCGCACCCAAGGCGAGCGTGGAAACGCCGCCTGCAGCACCTTGGCGCCCACGCGGATGGCAACCAGCGCGAGCAGCACGGGGATCACGAGTTCGAACGCCGCGAGCGAAATCCATTCGCGCAACAGCGCGCGCGCCACGTAGCCCAGGCCCAGCAGCACGATGGGGAACAAGGCGCCATCGACGACCTTGCGTCCGAGCAGAATGGAAGGCCGACCATCATCGTGGTAATGAAAGGTCCGGCGCAGCGCTGCCACGGCCAGCCACGCGAGGCCCACACACAGCGCCAGCGCGGCGAGCTCGATGAGCACCGTGGGGTGGAAAAAAGAGCGCAGCAGGTGCTCGAGCTGCGCAAGGGCGGGGGGCGGCGTCTTGACCATTCCTCTTCGTATCTTCGTTTCACTCGGTATCGCTGCAGTGCGATGATTTAGGGCTCAGGGCTTCCAACTCGGCTTGCGCTTTTCGGCAAAGGCACGCGCGCCCTCCTGGGCGGCCTCGTCCATCATGTTCGCGGCCATGGTCTGGCCCGCGAGCTGGTAGGCCGCCGCGAGCCCGAGCTCGCGCTGCTGATAGACCAGCGCCTTGCCCATGGCCACGGCCACGCGCGGTTTTTCGAGGATGGCATGCACGAGCTTTTCGACCTCGTCGTCGAGCGCCTCGGGCGGCACCACGCGGTTCACGAGCCCATGCGCCAGCGCCGTGTGCGCGTCTATGAACTCGCCCGTGAGCAGCATTTCCATGGCCTGTTTGATGGGCATGTTGCGCACCAGCGGCACGCTGGGCGTGGCGCAAAAGAGGCCGTAGTGGATGCCGCTCGTGGCAAAGCACGCGTCTGCGGCCGCCACTGCCAGGTCGGCCTGCGCCACGAGCTGGCAGCCCGCCGCCGTGGCCATGCCGTGCACGCGCGCAATCACGGGCACGGGCAGTTGCTGCAGGCTCAGCATCACGCGGCTGCATTGCGCAAACAAGCGCTGGTACCAAGCCAGATCGGGGTGCGCGGCCATGTCCTTGAGGTTGTGCCCAGCGCAAAACGCCTTGCCCGCGCCGGCCAGCACGAGCACACGCACGCTATCGTCGCTCTGCAGGGCGTCCAGCGTCTGCTGCAGCGCAGAGAGCATCTCCTCGCCGAGCGCATTGAAGCGCGCCGGGTCGTTGAGAGTCAAGGTGACCACGCCGCGCGCATCGCGCTGCACGGCCAGCGGGCTTGCGGCAGGGGTGTTGTTGGCGGTGGCAAGCGGGGCATTCATGAGCGGCGCTCCTCGTACAGGCACACGACTTACGCAAATCGGGGTTAGTCAAGGCGTTCGCTCCATGGCAAAACACCTCGCTGCATCCTTGTTTGCGTAAGTCCAGAGGCAAAAACATCGACGCGCAGCTCAAACGTCCGCGAGCACGCGCAAATGGGCTTCGACGCTGCGTGCCAGCGCGCTCAGGGCGTAGCCGCCCTCAAGGCACGAGACGATGCGCCCTTTGCTGAAGCGCCGCGCCACGTCCTTGACGCGCATGGTGATCCAGGCGTAGTCCTGCTCGGTCATGCCGAGCTGCCCCATGTCGTCCTCGCGGTGCGCGTCGAAGCCGGCGCTCACGAAGATCAGCTCGGGCTTGAACTCTTCGAGCCGCGGCATCCAGGTGATATCGATGATCTCGCGGATTTCCATGCCGCGCGTGTAGGCCGGCACGGGCACGTTGAGCATGTTCGGGCCCGCGGGGTGCTCGCCGCTGTAGGGGTAGAACGGGTGCTGGAAAATGCCCACCATGAGCGCGCGCGGATCGCCCGCGAGGATGTCCTCGGTGCCGTTGCCATGGTGCACGTCGAAGTCCACCACGGCCACGCGCTGCAGGTTGTAGCGCTGCAGCGCGTACTTGGCGGCGATGGCGACGTTGTTGAAAAAGCAAAACCCCATGGCCTTGTCGCGCGTGGCGTGGTGGCCGGGCGGGCGCACGGCGCAAAAGGCGTTCTCGATCTCGCCCGCCATGACCGCGTCGGTGGCCGCAATCGCCGCGCCCGCCGCACGCAGCGCCGCGGGCCAGGTGTAGGCGTTGATGGAAGTGTCGGGGTCGATCTGCGAGTAAGGCGGGCCGCCGGCCTCCATGTCTTCAAGCAACCAGTCGTGCAGGCCGCGCAGCGCCGCGATATGCAGCCGTGTATGTGCGAGCTCGATGTCGGCCAGTGCGGCAGGCGGGGCCTCGTAGCGCTCCAGGGCCACGTCGAGCCCGGTGACGAGCAGCCGATCCTCGATCGCGTCGAGTCGCTCGGGGCATTCGGGATGGCCCGGCCCCATTTCGTGTTTTTTACAGTCGGGATGGGTGAAGTAACCTGTCTTGCTCACAATGCGACCCTGTCTCTCGATTTTTCCGAACTTTCCATGGATGCACAACGCACAATCCACTCGCTGCTCGCTCAGCTTAACACGGTCATCGTCGGCAAGCCGGCGCAGGTGCAGGACTGCGTAGCCTGCCTGCTCGCCGGCGGCCACTTGCTCATCGAGGACGTGCCGGGCGTGGGCAAGACCACGCTGGCGCAGGCGCTCGCGCGCAGCTTCGGCCTGCAGTTTGCGCGCGTGCAGTTCACGGCCGATCTGCTGCCCAGCGACCTGCTGGGCGTGTCCGTCTATGAGCGCGCACAAGAAGGCTTCGTGTTCCACCGCGGGCCGGTCTTTGCACAGGTGCTGCTGGCCGACGAAATCAACCGCGCGAGCCCACGCACGCAAAGCGCCCTGCTCGAAGCCATGGAAGAAAAGCAGGTCTCGATCGATGGCGAAACGCACGCCCTGCCGTGCCCGTTTTTCGTGATCGCCACGCAAAACCCCAACGACCAGCTGGGCACTTACGCGTTGCCCGAGTCGCAGCTCGACCGCTTTTTGATGCGCATTTCGCTGGGCTACCCCGACCGCGCCGCCGAGCGCGCGCTGCTCGCGGGCGGCGACCGGCGCGCGCTGCTCGAGGACATGCTGCCGCTGCTGTCGGGCGAAGACCTGCTCGCGCTGCAAAACGCCGTGCTCGCGGTGCACACCTCGCAGGCGCTGCTCGACTACGTGCTGGACTTGATCGCCGCGACGCGCTCGGGGCGCTGGTTCGCGCAAGGGCTGTCGCCGCGCGCGGGCATCGCGCTCGTGCGTGCGGCCAAGGCGCAGGCGCTGATCCAGGGGCGCGACTACGTCGCCCCCGACGACGTGCAGGCCGTGCTGCCACAGACCATCGCGCACCGCCTCGTGCCCATGGTGCCCGCGGGCACCATGGGCGAAGGGGGGCGCGGCGCCGTCGAGCAGGTGCAGGCCATGCTCGAGGCCGTGCCGCTGCGCTGAGAAGGTGCGCCCCCTGCCGAATCACACGCTCCGCCCTGCGCACCCCATGCCCGCCTCCCCTGCATCTCCCGCGCACACCGACTCCCGCGCTGCCTTCGCCAGCCCCGGCCGGTTGCTGCGCCCGCGCGCCTGGCTGCGCGCGCGCTTTGCGCAGTGGTGGCAGGCGCGGCTGCCGCTTTCCGACCAGCTCATGCTCACGCAGCGCAACGTCTACATCCTGCCCACAGGCGCGGGCTGGATGCTGGCGCTGACGCTGCTCGTGCTGCTCGTGGCGGCGATCAACTTTCAGCTCAACCTCGGCTACCTGCTGACGTTTTTGATAGCTGGCAGCGCCGTCGCGGGCATGCACTTGTGCCACGCCACGCTGCGCGGCCTGCAGCTGCACCTGCTGCCGCCCGCGCCGCAATTCCTCGGCGCGGGCGTGCTCTTGCAAGCGCAGCTCACGAACACGCGCGGCAGCCCGCGCTACGCCATCGCCCTGGCCGTGCGCAATGACGGCGCGCCCGCCTGGGTTTGGTGCGACGTGCCCGCGCAGGGCAGCACGCAGGTGCAGCTCACTTGGCGCCCCACGCAGCGCGGACGCCAGCGCGTGCCGCCCATCGTGCTGCAAACGCGCTTTCCGCTGGGCACCTTCCGCGCCTGGAGTTACTGGCGGCCCGCGGCGCAGGTGCTGGTCTATCCGCAGCCCGAATCCCCCGCCCCGCCGCTGCCGACCGGCGCGTCCGCCGCAGACCCGCATGGCGCCCGCACGGTGGCCAAAGGCGCTGGCCAGGACGAATGGGACGGCGTGCGCGCGTACCGGCGCGGCGACTCGCGCAAGCAGATCGTCTGGAAAAAAGCCGCGCAGGCGCTGGCCGCGGGCTCGGACGCGCTCGTCAGCCGCGACGCCGTCGCCACGCCGCGCCAGACGCTCTGGCTCACGCCCGCGCAAGCCGGCTTGCCCACGCTGGAGGCGCGCCTGTCCCGCCTCACGGCCTGGGTGCTCGAGGCCGAGCGCCTGGGCCTGCGTTACGGTTTGCGCCTGCCTGGCGTGGAAATCGCCCCCGACCTGGGCCCGGCCCACCAGCGGCGCTGCCTGGAAGCGTTGGCGCTCGCCTGAAAAACAATTGGAATCTGACCCCAATTAACTTCCTCCGATGTCTTCGACGTTTTTCGCCCTCTCCCGCCTGCCCCGCGAAGCGCGCGATACGCTGTTCTTGCTCGGCGTGGTGGGCTGGATCATCGCCCCGCTCGCCCCGCAAATACCGCTGTGGGCCAGCGCTTTGGCGGTGGCGCTGCTGCTGTGGCGCGCGGGGCTCGCGTGGCGGGGGCGGCCGTTGCCGGGGCGCTGGGTGCTGGGCGGGCTGCTCGCGCTGGCCGTGGCGGGCACGGCGGTTACGTTCAAAACGCTCGCGGGGCGCGATGCGGGCGTGACGCTGATCGTGCTGCTGCTCGCGCTCAAGACGCTGGAGCTGCGCGCGCGGCGCGATGCCATGGTGGTGTTTTTCCTCGGCTTTTTCACGCTGTTGAGCAACTTTTTGTTCTCGCAATCGCTCACCACCGCGGCGGCCATGCTGCTCGCGCTGCTGGGGCTGCTCACGGCGCTGGTGCAGGCGCACATGCCCGTGGGCCGGCCGGCGCTCGGGCTCGCCATGCGCATGGCGCTGCGCCTGATGCTGCTGGGCGCGCCGGTGATGGCGGCGCTGTTTTTGCTGTTTCCGCGCATCGCGCCGCTGTGGGGCCTGCCCAACGACACACTCGCGCGCAGCGGCCTTGCGGGCGACATGCAGGTGGGGCGCATGGCCTCGCTGGCGCTCGACGACGGCATCGCGCTGCGCGTGCGCTTCGACCTGCCCAAGGGCCAGCGCCCGCCGCAAAGCGCGCTGTATTTCCGCGGGCCGGTGCTGGCCGACTTCGACGGGCGCACCTGGCGCGCGCTCGACGACATGGCACAAGGGGGCATGTGGCGGCGCGTGTCCAGCCCCGCGGCCCTGCAGGTCAGCGGCACGCCGCTGCGCTACGAAGTCACGCTCGAGCCGCACCAGCAAAACTGGCTGCTGCTGATCGACGCCGCGCCCGCGCCGCCCAGCTTGCCCGAAGGGGTGCAGGCCGCCATGTCGCCCGAGCTGCTGTGGCGCACGAATCGCCCCGTGATGAGCGTGTTGCGCTATCACGCCGAGAGCTACCTGCAGTTCCGCCACGGCCCGCTGCAGCGCAATCCCACGCTGCACACCTACACCGAGCTGCCGGCGGGCTTCAACCCGCGCACGCGCGCGCTCGCGGCGCAGCTGCGCGCGCAGACACAGCTTGCGCCCGGCGCCGACCCGGCCCCTGCGCTCTTGCAGGCGGCGCTCGCGCGCCTGCGCACGGGCGGCTACCGCTACACGCTGGACCCAGGCGTGTTCGGCGCACACAGCGCCGACGAGTTCTGGTTCGACCGCAAGCAGGGCTTTTGCGAGCACATCGCCTCGGCCTTCGCGGTGTTGCTGCGCGCCATGGGCCTGCCCGCGCGCATCGTCACCGGCTACCAGGGCGGCGAGGTGAACCCCGTGGATGGCTACTGGACGGTGCGCCAGAGCGACGCGCACGCCTGGACGGAGGTCTGGCTCGCGGGCCAGGGCTGGGTGCGCGTCGATCCCACGGCCGCCGTGGCGCCGGGGCGCGTGGGCAGCTTTGCGCGCCTGCAGGCCCCGACCGGCGCCTTCGCCACGGCCGTGAACACCGTCATCAGCCCCGGCGTGGTGCAGCAGCTGCGCGCCGTCTGGGAGGCGATGAACAACGGCTGGAACCAGTGGGTGCTCAACTACACGCAGGGCCGCCAGCTCGACTTGCTGCGCTCGCTGGGTTTCGACGCGCCCGCGTGGCCCGACCTGATCCGCCTGCTCGGCGCGCTGCTGGCCGCGGCCGCGCTGGGCGGCGCCGCCTGGGCGCTGTGGGAGCGGCGCCAGCACGACCCCTGGCTGCGCCTGCTCACGCGCACGCGCCGGCGCCTCGCACGCGCGGGCCTGCCGCTGCCCGCACACCTGCCGCCGCGCGCCATGGCGCGCGCGGTGCAATCCCACTTCGGCCCCGCTGCCGCGCCGCTCGCGCAGTGGCTGCTGCGCCTGGAGCAGCTGCGTTACGCCACGCCGGCGCAGGGCGCTGCGCAGCAGCCGGGTCAAACCCTGCGCACGCTCGCACGCGCATGGCGCCGCCTGCCCTGGCCGCGCCCGCAGCCACGCCCCCGCCGCGACAATGGCGGCTGACACCTATCCGCCACCATGCCAAAGCCCATCCGAATTGCAATTATTTCGATAGCTGCTTGCGCAGTATCCATCAGCACAAATGCGCAAAAACATCTAAATATCTCGGCCGACGACCTGCGTGCCGTGCAATCTGCGCCGCAGTCTGCCCCGGCGGGAACTTCCGCTTCTGCCCCCACGCCGGCAGCCCCATTTCCATCCGCACCCCCATCCGCATCGGCACCTGCCCCTCTCGCCCCGGCTCCTGGCAACTACGCGACCCGCGCCGACGCGCTCGCCTTTGCCGACGACCTGGCCGCGCGCCGCGGGCTAGCCGCCGCCTGGGTGCGCGCGGCGCTCGCACAGGCGCGCTACCTGCCGCAGCTGCCCAAACTCGTGCTGCCGCCCCCGCCGGGCAGCACGGTGAAGAACTGGCAGGTCTATCGCAGCCGCTTCATTGAGCCCGTGCGCATCCGCGCCGGCCTGCGCTTTTGGCGCCGCAACGCCGCCACGCTCGCGCGCGCCGAGCGCGAATACGGCGTGCCCGCGCAGGTCATCGTCGGCATCCTCGGCGTCGAAACCATCTACGGCCAGCAAATGGGCGCGCTGCGCGTGCTCGACACGCTGAGCACGCTGGCCTTCGACTTCCCCGCCGAGCACCCGCGCGCGGCCCAGCGCCAGGCGTACTTCCGCGGCGAGCTCGAGCAATTCCTGAGCCTGTGCAGCCACACGGGCACAGACCCGACCGAGCCGCGCGGCAGCTACGCGGGCGCCATGGGCATGCCGCAGTTCATGCCCTCGAGCTGGGTACGCTGGGCCATCGATTACGACGGCGACGGCCGTGTGGACCTGAGCCACAGCGCCGCCGACGCCATAGGCTCGGTGGCCAACTACCTGGCGGGCCACGGCTGGACGCCCGGCATGCCCGCGTACTACGCGCTGCAGTTCGACCCGGCACACCTGCAGCTCGACGCCCTGCTCGCGCCCGACATCGTGCCCAGCTTCAGCCCCGCGCAGCTGCAGGCGCAGGGCGTGCTGCTCGACGACGCAGGCCAGGCGCACGAGGGCATGCTGGCGCTGATCGAGCTCAAAAACGGCAGCGCCGAGCCGAGCTACGTCGCCGGCACGGGCAATTTCTACACCCTCACGCGCTACAACTGGTCCAGCTACTACGCCATGGCCGTGCTCGCGCTCGGGCAGGCCGTGGCGCAGGCTTATGGCCGCTGATGCTTCTTTATTTATAGCTTCAAGCGCTTTATGGATAAGCGCCAAGGCCGTTTTTCATCCATAAAAAACAAACCCCATGCGCGCGGCGCAGCGGGCAATGCAGCGCGCGATCCCTGGAGCCATAGGGATTAACCCGCATACGCTCGCACCCCAGCCGGTGGCACTATTTGTCCGAACAAACAGACAAGGTGACCGGGCGCAACTGCTGTCATACGTATCCGTCACACCCTGCCCGGGCTTGCCCCGTGCCGCACGTCGGCGCATGGGGTTCACGCTGCGGGCGCCACCCTCTCAACGAAAAACCAATCTCCATGCTCGAAAACGTACTCCGCGGCTACCGCGTCATAGACCTCACGCAAAACGTCGCCGGCCCCTTTTGCACGCAAATCCTCGGCGACATGGGCGCCGAAGTCATCAAGATCGAACGCCCCGGCGCGGGCGACGACACGCGCGCCTGGCCGCCGCTCTTTCCCTCGGGCGACTCGGCCACCTACGCGGCGCTCAACCGCAACAAGAAAAGCATCTGCATAGACCTCGACCAAGAAGCCGGCCAGGCGCTCGTGCGCCAGCTCTTGGGCACGGCCGACGTGTTCGTGCACTCGCTCAAGCCCGGCAGCGCCGAGGCGCGCGGCCTCGGTGAGCAGGCACTGCGCGCGGCCCAACCTGGGCTGATCTATTGCGCCATCAGCGCCTTCGGCCAGGTCGGCCCGCTGCGCTCGCTGCCCGGCTACGACCCTGTGATGCAGGCCTTCACGGGCATCATGAGTGTGACCGGCAACGAGGGCGACGACCCGGTGCGCGTGGGCCCCTCGGTGATAGACCTGGGCACGGGCATGTGGGCCGCCATGGGCACGCTCGCGGCCTTCTTGCAGCGCAGCCGCACCGGCCAGGGCGCCTGCGTCACCGCAAGCCTGCTCGAAACCGCCATGTCCTGGATGTCGCTGCTCACCGCGATGTTCCTTGCCTCGGGCCAGCTACCCAAAAAAATGGGGTCGGCCATGACCTCGATGGCGCCTTATGAGCTGTTCAAGTCCGCCGACGGCATGGTCTTCATCGCCGCGGGCAACGACCGCCTGTTCGCCAACGCCTGCGCCGCGCTCGAATGCCCCGAGCTCGCCACCGACCCGCGCTTTGCCACCAATGCCCAGCGCACCACGAACCGCAAAGCCCTGCACGAGGCCATCGAGCAGCGCACGCAACTGCTGCCCACCCAAGAAATCGTCGCGCGCCTGCGCCGCCACGGCGCGCCCTGCAGCGAAATGCACAACATCGCCCAGATGATCGAACACGAACAGGTGCAGGCCATGCAAATGCTCAAAGACCTGCCCCTGCCCAAGGTGCCCGAGCACCGCGCCATGGCCCTGCCGCTGGCACTCGACCACCAGCGCAGCCAGCAATGGGCGCCCCCGCCAGCGCTGGGCGCGCACACGCTCGAGGTGCTGCAGGGCCTGGGCTGCAGCGACGCGCAGATCGCGGCGCTGCGCGAACAAGGGGTGATTGCGTGACATTGCCTGCCGCGGCACACCACCAGCCGCGCCGCGCGCCCTCTCCTTTCTCTTGACCCCACTCTTTTTGATCCATTTCCTGAGAGCCACTCCATGAACTTCGACTACACCGACACCCAAAACGAAATGCGCGCCGCCGTGCGCGCGCTGTGCCAGGAGTTTGGCGACGAATACTGGCGCCGGCTCGACGAGCAGCACGCCTACCCCGAGGAATTCGTGCAGGCCATGACCAAGGCCGGCTGGCTCGCGGCGCTGATCCCCGAGGAATACGGCGGCTCCAACCTCGGCATCTTCGACGCCAGCCTGATCCTGCAGGAGGTCAACCGCTGCGGCGGCAACGGTGCCGTGTGCCACGCGCAGATGTATACGATGGGCTCGGTGCTGCGCCACGGCAGTCCCGAGCAAAAGCGCAAATACCTGCCGCGCATCGCCGACGGCAGCCTGCGCCTGCAGGCCTTCGGCGTGACCGAGCCCGATGCAGGCTCGAACACCTTGCGCATCAAGACCTTCGCGCGCAAGGTGCCGGGCGGCTACGTAATCAATGGGCAAAAAATCTGGACTTCGCGCTATATGCAGTCCGACCTGTACCTGCTGATCACCCGCACCACGCCCTACGAAGAAGCCAAACGCAAGACCGACGGCCTCACGCTGTTCCTCGTGGACATCAAAAAAGCTGGCCCCGCGCTGCAGGCCAAGCCGATCCGCACCATGCTCAACCACCACACCAACCAGGTGTTCATCGACAACCTCGAAGTGTCGGATGACGACCGCATCGGCGAGGAAGGCAAGGGCTTTTACTACCTGCTCGACTCACTCAACGCCGAGCGCATCATCGCCACGGGAGAAATCCTGGGCAACGGCCAGTGGCTGGTCGAACGCGCGTCGCGCTATGCAGGTGAACGCGTGGTGTTCGACCGTCCCATAGGCATGAACCAGGGCGTGCAATTCCCGATCGCGCGCGCCCACATGAACCTCGAAGCCGCCGAACTCATGCGCAACAAGGCTGCGGCCCTGTTCGACCAGAACTGCCCCTGCGGCCCCGAGAGCAACATGGCCAAATACCTCGCGAGCGAAGCCGCCTGGGAGGCCGCCGAGGCGGCCATGACCACTTACGGTGGCTTCGGCGTCGCCTGCGAATACGACATCGAGCGCAAGTGGAAGGAAACGCGCTTGTTCCGCACCGCCCCGATCTCCAACAACCTCGTGCTCGCGCAAGTGGCGCAGCACCAGCTGGGCATGCCGCGCTCGTACTGATAGCGCCCAGCCCCAGGCGCACTACGATCCGGCATCCGCCGCCATCCTGAGGAGCCAACCATGACCCACACGCTGCCGCGCCGTCTCGACGCTTCGCTCGACGACAAATACACCCTCACCGAGGGCTGGGCCTACATGACCGGCACGCAAGCGCTGGTGCGCCTCGCGCTCGACCAGCGCCGGCGCGACGTGGCCGCCGGCCATAACACCGCGGGCTTCATCTCTGGCTACCAGGGCTCGCCGCTTGCGGCGATCGATGGGGCGCTGCGCAAGGCGCACAAGCTGCTGCAAGAGAACCACATCGTCTTTCGTCCCGGCGTGAACGAGGAGCTCGGCGCCACCTCGGTGTGGGGTTCGCAGTACGTGAACATGTTCCCTGGCGCGAAATACGACGGCGTGTTCGGCCTCTGGTACGGCAAGGGGCCAGGGCTGGACCGCGCGATGGATGCCTTGCGCCACGCCAACTGGGCCGGCACGAGCCGCCTGGGCGGCTCGCTCGCGCTGGTCGGCGACGACCACGGCGCCAAGTCCTCCACCGTGGCCTGCTACTCCGACATTGCGCTCGAATCGCTGGGCATGCCCGTGCTCTACCCCGCCAGCGTGCAGGAGATCCTCGACTACGGCCTGCACGGCATCGCCATGAGCCGTTACAGCGGCGCCTGGGCCAGCCTCAAGCTCGTGACCGACGTGGTCGAGAGCGCGAGCGTGCTGCGGCTCTCGCCCACGCATCCGCCCATCACCCTGCCAGACCCTGACGCGACGTTCGATACCGAGCGCTGGATCCAGCCCGCGAGCCTGGCAACCATCCTGCCCGCCGAAGAAACGCTCTACCACCGGCGCCTCTACGCGGCCCTCGCCTATGCGCGCGCCAATGGCCTCAACCGTATCACCCACGAAGCGCGCGAGGCGTGGCTTGGCATCGTTTGCGCGGGCAAAACCTACCACGAGGTGCGCAAGGCGCTCGCCAACCTCGGCCTTGACGCCGAACGCGCACAAGCGGCGGGCGTGCGCGTGCTCAAGCTCGGCATGGTCTGGCCCGTCGATCCTGAGATCGTGCGCCAATTCGCGCGCGGGCTGCGCACCGTGCTCGTGGTCGAAGAAAAGCGCCCGCTCGTCGAAGACCAGGTGCGCTCCATCCTCTACGGCGCTCCCGATGCGCCGCGCGTGCTCGGCAAGGTGCGTGCGGGCCATCTGTTCGACGCCAGCCCGGCCTGGCTCTTTCCCAACGCGGGCGAAATCAACGCGCTGATGGTCACGCGCGTGCTCAGCCAGGTGCTTGCCGAACGCGACCCAAGCTTCGCCAGCTGGCAGGCGCCGCCCAACACGGTCGCGCTGCAGAGCACGCCCGCCGTGCGCCGCACACCGAGCTTTTGCTCGGGCTGCCCGCACAACCGCTCGACCAAGCTGCCGCCCGGCAGCCGCACGCTCGGCGGCATAGGCTGCCATGGCATGCAGCTGATCCTCGATCCGGCAAACTGCAAGACCATCTCACAAATGGGCGGCGAGGGCGCGCAGTGGGTGGGCCAGCAGCCCTTCACGCAAGAACGCCACGTGTTCGCGAACCTCGGCGACGGCACTTACGCGCACTCGGGGTCGCTCGCCATCCGCCACGCCGTGGCCGCGGGCGTACCCATCACCTACAAGCTGCTCGCCAACGGCTTCGTCTCCATGACCGGCGGGCAGCCCATCAGCGGCGGCCAGACCGTGCCGCAGATGGTCCAGGCCCTGCGCGCCGACGGCGTGCAACGCATCGCCGTGGTCACCGACGACTTGCAAAAGTACGCGGGCGTGCAGTTCCCCGCCGGCGTGCCGCTGCTGCCGCGCAGCGAAATGGAGCGCGTGCAGGCCGAGATGCGCGAATTTCCCGGCGTCTCGGCCATCATCTACGAGCAGCCCTGCGCCACCGAGCGCAGGCGCCTGCGCAAGCAAGGCCAGTGGGAAGATCCGCCCAAGCGCAGCTTCATCCATAGCGCCGTATGCGAAGGCTGCGGCGACTGCGGAAAGGTCTCCACGTGTCTCTCCATCGAGCCGCTCGACACCGAATTCGGGCGCAAGCGGCGCATCAACCAATCGACTTGCAACAAAGACTTCAGCTGCGTCGAGGGCTTTTGTCCGAGCTTCGTCACGGTGCATGGCGGGCGCTTGCGCAAGCCCGAAAAAAGCGCTGCCGCGCCGCAGCGCTTCGATGTGCCCGAGCCCGAGCGCGCGCCGCTCGCTGCACCCGTGCACGTGCTCGTGGGCGGCATTGGCGGCACCGGCGTCGTGACCATAGGCCAGGTGCTGGCCATGGCGGCCTACGTCGATGGCACGCCCTGCCTCTCGCTCGACGTGATGGGCCTGGCGCAAAAATACGGCGCGGTCTATTCGCACCTGCACTTCGCGCCGAGCGCCGAGCAGCTCACGGCGCCGCGCATAGGCCCCGGCGAGGCCGAC
>CAVPUD010000042.1:0-7871 GCA_963708545.1 uncultured beta proteobacterium
GGCGAGCAGCTTGCCCGCCGCATCCTTGGCGGCAAGAATGGGCGGGGCGGCGGGCCAGCGGATGCCTAGGGCCGGGTCGTCCCAGCGGATGCAGCGCTCGTGCGCGGGGGCGTAGTAGTCGGTGGTTTTGTAGAGAAACTCCGCCGTGTCGCTGAGCACGACGAAGCCGTGCGCGAACCCGGCGGGAATCCACAGCTGGCGCTTGTTTTCAGCCGAGAGGATTTCGCCTACCCACTGACCAAAGGTTTTGCTTTTTTTTCGGAGATCGACGGCAACGTCGAAAACTTCACCCTGCACCACGCGCACCAATTTGCCCTGGGGCTGCTGTATTTGATAATGCAGCCCGCGAAGGACGTTTTTCACGCTGCGGCTATGGTTATCCTGCACAAATTGCACAGGCTGACCAATGGCTTGTTCGAATTGCGCTTGATTGAAACTTTCAAAAAAGAAGCCACGTTCATCGCCGAAAATCTTTGGTTCAATGAGAATGACGTCGCGAATGGCAAGCGGTGTAACCTTCATCAGAGTAAGTTTTCCTCGAGAATTCTTAAAAGATATTGGCCATAGCCATTTTTGCTCAGGGGCTTGGCCAGTGCCTCCAATTGGCCGGCATTGATCCAGCCTTGCCGGAAGGCGATTTCTTCGGGGCAGGCAACCTTGAGCCCTTGGCGACTTTCAAGCGTGGCGATGAATTGGCTGGCTTCCAGCAAGGATTCGTGCGTTCCGGTATCCAGCCAGGCGTAGCCGCGGCCCATGATTTCGACGCTCAGCTGCCCCTGCTGCAGATACAGCCGGTTGAGATCGGTGATTTCGAGCTCGCCGCGCGCCGAGGGCTTCAGGCCCTTCGCCAGCTCGACCACTTGCTGGTCGTAGAAGTAGAGCCCGGTGACGGCGTAGTTCGATTTGGGCTGCGCGGGCTTTTCCTCTAAGGACAGCACCCGGCCTTGGGCGTCGAACTCGGCCACGCCGTAGCGCTCGGGGTCTTGCACGTGGTAGGCAAAGACCGTGGCGCCCGCGGTACGCGCGTTTGCGCTGTGCAGCAGCTTGACGAGGTCATGGCCGTAGAAGATGTTGTCGCCGAGCACGAGCGCCGATGGGTCATTGCCGATGAAGGCTTCACCGATCAAAAACGCCTGCGCGAGCCCGTCGGGGCTGGGTTGCACGGCGTAGTGCAGCTGCATACCCCACTGGCTGCCGTCGCCCAGCAGCTCGGCAAAGCGCGGTGTGTCCTGCGGCGTGCTGATGACGAGCACCTCGCGGATGCCCGCGAGCATGAGCGTGCTCAGCGGGTAATAGACCATGGGCTTGTCGTACACCGGCATGAGCTGCTTGGACACGGCCTGCGTGACGGGATACAGGCGCGTGCCGGAGCCGCCGGCGAGGATGATGCCTTTGCGCGGACTCATGCGGCCTCCTTGCTGGTGCTGCTGGTGTGGGTGCTGGCGTCGGCCTCGGTGCTGGCGTAGTGCAGGTCGATCCACTGGCGGTAGGCGCCGCTGGTGACATTGCGCACCCAGTCCTGGTGGGAGAGATACCACTGCACGGTTTTGCGGATGCCGCTGGCAAAGGTTTCGGCGGGCTTCCAGCCGAGCTCGCGTTCGAGCTTGCTCGCGTCTATGGCGTAGCGGCGGTCGTGGCCGGGGCGGTCTTGCACGAAGGTGATTTGCTGCGCGTAAGACTGGCCGTCGGCGCGCGGCGCGAGTTCGTCGAGGATGGTGCACAGGGTCTGCACGACTTCGAGGTTGGTTTTTTCGTTCCAGCCGCCGATGTTGTAGGTCTCGCCCACGCGGCCTGCGGCGAGCACGCGGCGGATCGCGCTGCAGTGGTCTTGCACGTAGAGCCAGTCGCGGATCTGCCGCCCGTCGCCGTAGATGGGTAAGGGCTTGCCCGCGAGCGCGTTGTGGATGCACAAGGGGATGAGTTTTTCCGGGAAGTGGTAGGGCCCGTAGTTGTTGCTGCAGTTGGTGGTGAGCACGGGCAGACCGTAGGTGTGGTGCCAGGCGCGCACGAGGTGGTCGCTGGCGGCCTTGCTCGCGCTGTAGGGGCTGTTGGGCTCGTAGCAGTGCTGCTCGGTGAACGCGGGCGCGTCTGCGGCGAGCGAGCCATAGACTTCGTCGGTGCTCACGTGCAGGAAGCGGAACGCTTCTTTTTCAGGAGCTGCAAGCGCTTGCCAGTATTGCCTTGCGGCCTCCAAAAGCCTGAAGGTGCCGAGCACGTTGGTGTGGATGAAGTCCTCGGGCCCATGGATGCTGCGATCGACGTGGCTTTCGGCCGCGAAGTGCAGCACCGCGCGCGGGCGGTGCTGCGCGAGCAGGCGGCCGAGCAAGTCACGGTCGCCGATGTCGCCGTGCACGAAGATGTGGCGCGCGTCGCCTTGCAGGCTGGCCAGGTTTTGCAAATTGCCCGCGTAGGTGAGTTTGTCGAGGTTGACGACGGGTTCGTCGCTTTGCGCAAGCCAGTCGAGTACGAAATTGCTGCCGATGAAGCCGGCGCCGCCGGTGACGAGGAGGGTCATGGGTGGGTGGGGGCTTGGGGAAGCACCGGGCGGGTGCACCCAAAGCGCTTGGCACCAAGCCGATAACAAGGAATCGCGAAGATTCTACCTGCGCCCTGGGCGCGCGCCCCTTCATCGGGCATAAAAAAACAGCCCGAATGGACAAGGCGTGCTGCCTTTGATCGGGCTAAGCAAGACTGACTGTGTGTGGAATTTGGGGTGAAGCGAATCTGGTGGGTGATACATGGATCGAACATGTGACCCCTGCCGTGTGAAGGCAGTGCTCTACCGCTGAGCTAATCACCCGAACGCATTCACCGCGTGCACCGAGTTGCCCGCGCCACGCACGGCCCCTCTTCGACAGCATGCGAAAGCATCAAAAGCCGGGGCGCACGCAGCGCAAAATTGGTGGGTGATACATGGATCGAACATGTGACCCCTGCCGTGTGAAGGCAGTGCTCTACCGCTGAGCTAATCACCCGGGTGCTGCGCTGAGCCCGCGATTATGGCACAAGGCGCGCAGCAAATTTCACGACAGCGCGCGCCAAACGGTTTTCCCGCCGCTGGCTTTGTCGATCTGCGCGAGGACTTCTTCGTGCGCCGCGAGTTCCTGTTCGCTGGCGCGCAGCACGGGCAACTGGAATCCGCGCAGGTCTATTTGTACGCTGCCTGCGCCTTGGCCGTCCTGCACTTCATCCAGAACCAGCAGCGCGTCCTGCCCGCGGGTGAGGTGGATATAGACATCGGCCAGCAGCTCGGCGTCGAGCAGCGCGCCGTGCAGCGTGCGGCTGGAGTTGTCCACGCCCAGGCGGTCGCACAGCGCGTCGAGTGAGTTGCGCTTGCCCGGAAACAGCTCCTTGGCCATGGCCAGCGTGTCGGTGATGCACGCGACGAAGTGCTGCAGCGGCGGGTGGCCCGCAAGCTCCAGCTCCTTGTTCAGAAAGCCCACGTCGAAGGCCGCGTTGTGGATGATGACTTCGGCATCGCGCAGGTATTCGATGAGCTCCGGCGCCACGGCCGCGAACTTGGGCTTGTCGAGCAAAAATTCGTTGCTGATGCCGTGCACCTTGAGCGCGTCTTCGTGGCTTTCGCGCTCGGGGTTCAGGTAAAAGTGCTTGTTGTTGCCCGTGAGCTTGCGCGCGAGCAGCTCCACGCAGCCGATTTCGATGATGCGGTCGCCGCCTTCGGCGGAAAGGCCCGTGGTTTCGGTGTCGAGAACGATCTGGCGCGTCATGGCAGTGGCCTGGAGTTCAGTGTTTTTCCTTGGCGTGGTTGATCGAATACTTGGGGATTTCCACCGTCAGGTCGCGCGCCCCGACGATGGCCTGGCACGACAGGCGCGACTGCGGCGTGAGGCCCCAGGCGCGGTCGAGCAGGTCTTCTTCGTCTTCGTCGGGTGGGTTCAGCGCATCGTAGCCTTCGCGCACGATCACGTGGCAGGTGGTGCAGGCGCAGCTCATCTCGCAGGCGTGCTCGATGGGGATGTCGTGCTCGAGCAGCGCCTCGCAAATCGAGGTGCCGGCGGGCGCGCTGATCTCGGCGCCGGCGGGGCAGTATTCGGGATGAGGCAGGATTTTGATGATGGGCATGCGGGGCTCTGCGAAGGATGAGGTTCAAAGGCTTTGCACGCTCTTGCCGGCGAGCGCCTGCTGGATGCTGCGGTTCATGCGCCGTGCGGCGAAGGCTTCGGTGCCCTTGGCGAGCGCGGCCGTGGCGGCTTCGATCGCCGCTGCGTCGTCGCCCTGCAACTGCGTGCGCAGCGCGGCCATGAGCGCGTCGATCTCGGCGCGCTCGGGCGGCGTCAGCAGGTCGCCGTCGGCGTCGATCGCGCTTTGCGTGGCCAGCAGCATGCGGTCGGCATCGACGCGCGCTTCGACCAGGGCGCGCGCGCGCATGTCCTGCTCGGCCGTGGCAAAGCCCTCTTGCAGCATGCGCGCGATCTGCTCGTCCGACAGGCCATAAGAGGGTTTGACGTCGATGTGCGCCTCCACCCCGCTCGTGAGCTCGCGCGCGCTGACCGAGAGCAGGCCGTCGGCATCGACGGTGAAGGTCACGCGGATGCGCGCCGCGCCTGCGGCCATGGGCGGGATGCCACGCAGCTCGAAGCGCGCGAGGCTGCGACAGTCCTTGGCGAGGTCGCGCTCACCCTGCACGACGTGGATCGCGAGCGCAGTCTGGCCATCCTGGAAGGTGGTGAAGTCCTGCGCCTTGGCCGTGGGGATGGTTTCGTTGCGCGGGATGATGCGCTCGACCAGTCCGCCCATGGTTTCCAAGCCCAGCGACAGCGGGATCACGTCGAGCAGCAACAGATCGTCACCACCGAGCGAATGGCCCGCGAGCTGGTGCGCCTGGATGGCCGCGCCCAGCGCCACGACCTCGTCGGGGTTGAGGTTGTTGAGCGGTGCACGCCCGAACAGCTGCGCCACCGCGCGCTGCACCTGCGGCATGCGCGTGGCGCCGCCGACCATGACCACGCCCTGCACTTCTTCAGGCCGCAGCCTGGCATCGCGCAAGGCGCGGCGCACCGCGGCGAGCGTGCGCTCGGTGAGGTGCGCGGTCGCGGCCTCGAAGTCGCTGCGTTGGACATCGAATTGGACGTTTTCGCCCGCCAGGCGTACGCTGAATGCTGCGCTTTCAGAAGCTGTCAGCGCCTCTTTGCAGGCGCGCGCGGCCAGGCGCAGCGCGGCCTTGTCGGCAGGGTCTGTCAGGCTCGCGCTGTTGCGCCCGAGTCGCTGCAGCACCCAGTCGGCCAGGGCCGCGTCGTAGTCGTCGCCGCCCAGCGCCGAGTCGCCGCCCGTGGCGATGACTTCGAACACGCCTTTGCTCAGGCGCAGGATGGAGATATCGAACGTGCCGCCGCCGAGGTCATAGACGGCGTAGATGCCTTCGCTCGCGTTGTCCAGCCCGTAGGCGATCGCCGCGGCCGTGGGCTCGTTGAGCAGGCGCAGCAAGTGGATGCCCGCGAGCTTGGCCGCGTCCTTGGTGGCCTGGCGCTGCGCGTCGTCGAAGTATGCGGGCACGGTGATCACGGCGCCGTAGAGCTCCTGGTCGAAGGTGTCTTCGGCGCGCTGGCGCAGCGTGGCGAGGATTTCGGCACTGACCTCGACGGGCGACTTGATGCCGCCCGCCGTGTCCAGCGAAAGCATGCCGCCGCCCTGCCCTTCAGCCGTAGCGCTCGCAGCGCCCGAGACGAAGCTGTAGGGCAGCTGCTGCGCCTGCGCCACGTCCGCGAGCCCGCGCCCCATGAAGCGCTTGACCGAGGCGATGGTGTTGCGCGCGTCCTGCGCCTGCGCGGCCAGCGCGTCGTAGCCGATCTGCCGCCCGCCCTGCGCGAGGTAGCGCACGACCGAGGGCAGCAGCACGCGCCCTTGCGCATCAGGCAGGCACTCGGGCACGCCGTTGCGCACCGCGGCGACGAGCGAATGCGTGGTGCCCAGGTCTATGCCTACGGCGATGCGCCGCTGGTGCGGGTCTGGAGATTGGCCGGGTTCGGAGATTTGCAGTAACGCCATGGAGTATCAAAAAAAGAGCTGCTTGCGCACGTCCTGCCTTGGTAAAAGGCGAATTTCATACAAAAAAGCGCACGTAACGCGCTTATTCTCCCAAGGCCTCGCGCCGGCGTTCCACATCCTCGGCAAAGCGCCCAAGAAACATGAGGGCTCTGACCTCCTGCGCGGCTGCCGCGTAATCCTGCTGACCATCGAGCAGCCCGGCGCAGCGCGCGAGCGTCTCCTGCCAGGCTTGCTGCACGTTGCTGGCCAGGGCATCGACCTCGGCGGCGCTGCGCGCTTCTTCGAGCGCCTCGCGCCACTGCATCTGCTGCAGCAGAAACTGCGCGGGCATGGCTGTGTTGTCCTCGGCGCGCAGCGGCACGCCGTGCAATTCGCACAGATAGGCGGCGCGGCGCAGCGGGTCTTTGAGGCGCTGGTAGGCCTCGTTGATGCGCACCGACCACTGCATGGCCGCGCGCTGGGCGGCGGGGCCTTGCGCGGCAAAGCGGTCGGGGTGCGCCTCGCGCTGCAGCTCTTTCCAGCGCGCATCGAGCTGCGCGCGCTCCTGCGCAAAGCGGCGCGGCACGCCGAACAGTTCGAAGTCGTCGGATTGGAGGTTCATGGCAACAAAAAACCGCCAGCGTCTGGCGGTCGGGCTATAGGGGCGAAGTGGTATGGGCGCTGAGCTTATCAGACGCGAAAGCTCTCGCCGCAGCCGCAGCGGTCGCGCTCGTTCGGGTTGTGGAACTTGAAGCCCTCGTTGAGTCCTTCGCGCACGTAGTCGAGCTCGGTGCCGTCGATATAGGCCAGGCTCTTGGGGTCGGTCAGCACCTTCACGCCGCGGCTCTCGAAGACCACGTCCTCGGGCTGCAGCTCGTCCACGTACTCAAGCTTGTAGGCCAGGCCCGAGCAGCCCGTGGTCTTGACGCCCAGGCGCACGCCCAGGCCCTTGCCCCGGCGCTCGAGGTAGCGGCGCACGTGCCGCGCCGCGGCTTCGGTCAGCGTGATGGCCATCTCAGGCGCCTGCGAGGACAGCATGTTTTTGCTTGTAGTCTTCCACCGCGGCCTTGATCGCGTCTTCGGCCAGGATGGAGCAGTGGATCTTCACAGGCGGCAGGGCCAGCTCTTCGGCGATCTGGCTGTTTTTGATCGTCGTGGCCTCGTCCAGCGTCTTACCCTTGACCCATTCGGTCACGAGCGAGGACGAGGCGATGGCCGAGCCGCAGCCGTAGGTCTTGAAGCGCGCGTCTTCGATCACGCCGGTCTGCGGATTGACCTTGATCTGCAGCTTCATGACGTCGCCACATGCAGGCGCGCCGACCATGCCCGTGCCCACGGTGTCGTCGCCCTTGTCGAACGAGCCCACGTTGCGCGGGTTTTCATAGTGGTCAACCACTTTTTGCGAATAAGCCATGGTGAAACCTCCTTTTCTGAATATGCGAATACGTCAGTGTGCGGCCCATTGGATGGTGTTGAGGTCTATGCCCTCTTGGTACATCTCCCACAAGGGGCTGAGCTCGCGCAGGCGGGCCACGTTCTCGCGAATGGCCTGCACGGCGGTGTCGATCTCGGCTTCGGTGGTGAAGCGCCCCATGCTCAAGCGCAGGCTGCTGTGTGCGAGCTCGTCGCTGCGGCCCAGTGCGCGCAGCACGTAGCTGGGCTCCAGGCTCGCCGAGGTGCAGGCCGAACCCGAGGACACGGCCAGGTTTTTGATGCCCATGATCAGCGACTCACCCTCGACGAAGTTGAAGCTGATGTTCAGGTTGTGCGGCACGCGCTGGCGCAGGTCACCGTTGACGAACGCCTGCTCGATCTGAAGCAGGCCGTCGAGCAGGCGCTTTTGCAGCGCGCGCGCCTTGGCCAGGTCTTGCGCCATTTCGGCGCGC
>CAVPUD010000043.1:0-4195 GCA_963708545.1 uncultured beta proteobacterium
CCACGCATCGGCCCCCTGCGACCGTCGGACCGTTCGCCGGGACGACGGTCAAGAACGTCGACCTGACCTCTCGCTCGAGACGCTCGCGATCCAGCTGGCGCCCGCCACGACCTGAAGTCGGGAACGACGAGACCCTGGTCGACTTGAAGCCAGCGGACTCGCCCTGCGAGGACGCGAAGCGGGGATCCCGGACCACGGCCGAGGCCGACTCCCAGAACGAGCACGAAAGGGCGCCGCCTTCGGCTCCGGGCGGAGGGGCGGTCGAGCTGCCGCTTTTCACGGGTCGCGCCGGCGGGGGCCCCGTACGCCCCTCGCCGTCACGCCCCGTGAATCCCCGGCGCGTCGCGTCCCTGCGGCCGAGCGCGGCCTTCGGGCCACGCCGCACCGCGGTCGCTCGCAAGCCAAGGGAAGAGGTTTTTGCCGAGTCTCGCGGGAGGCGCGAAGAGGCGTGGCGTGAAGAGGAGAGCGGCCGGGCGGCAGGAGAGGCCGGTTCCGTCCCTAATCTTGTGGGAAATGGGTCTAACGAAGAGATGAAGAAAGGGGGAAGCTCCTCGGTGCAAGACAAAAACCTCCCCGGCCAGGGAGGAGAGGAGCGTTCCCCATGGCGAACTCTGCGCCGTGCGTCCTTCCGACGCAACCGGTCATTCAGTCCGACCTTCTCGGACTCTTTCGTGGGGCCATCGGTCTGGTGCTCGAGGTGCTCCTGGAGCAGCAGGTCCGAGAGATGGTCGGAGCTCGCCGGTACGAGCGGCTGGGAAGCCGGAAGGACCACCTAAACGGAACCTACATGAGGCGACTGCTGACATCGATGGGCCTGGTGCAGATCGAGGTCCCCCGGACGCGTACCCAGGGCTCTCCCCTGGAGACGCAACCCCACACCAAGCCCCAAAAGAAAAACCCGCGCCTCGCGTCGGGCCGCAAGCGCGCCCGCCAGGACGTCAAACTCAACGCCGCGAACAGCTCGCTGCGCTCCAAATACCGCACCGCCGTAAAGAACGTCGAAAAGGCCGTGCTCGCCGGCGACAAGACCAAGGCGACGGAACTCTTCGCCAAGATGCAATCGGTAGTCGATACCGTCGCCGACAAGGGCATTTTCCACAAGAACAAGGCCGCACGCGACAAGAGCCGCATCGCCGCCAAAGTCAAGGCACTGGCACTTTCTGCCTGAACGCCTGCAGAGAGTCTCGCCTTTTTTATCAGCCCGAGCGGTCTTAGCCGTTCGCCGTTTGTAAACGGTGCGCTGTCAGCAAAGCAAAAAGCCGTCGCAAGACGGCTTTTTTGTTGCCCTTCTCCTGTCCGTCCTGGTTTTTCCACACCCGAAAACTTCATATAGGAACCTGCTACACTCCGCTTCCTATATGAAATCCGTGCTGCGCATTCCTCTAGACACCTCCCCTGAGCAGGGGCAGCGGCTGCAGGCATTGCAGCAGGGGTTTGCGCAAGTGTGCAATGCGCTCGCGCCGCTAGTGCAAAGCACCCGTGTGTGGAACCGCGTGGCCTTGCACCACCTGGCTTACAAGGCACTGCGCGCGCAATTCCCGGCCATGGGCTCGCAGATGGTCTGCAACGCCATCTACTCCGTTTCGCGCACCTGCAGGGTGGTGTTCCAGCACCCAGACAGCCCATTCAACCTCGCGCGCCTGGGCGACAAGCCTTTGCCGCTGCTGCGCTTTACGGACAGCTGCCCGGTGTATTTCGACCGGCACACGCTGAGCCTCAAGGCGGGCCAGCTGTCCATGTTCACGCTGGACGGACGCATGCGCTTTCAACTGTCCTTGCGCCCCGAAGACGAGGCCGCCTTCCACACGCAGAAATTGCGCGAAATCGTGCTCGCGCGCCGCGCCGACGGCATTTATGAACTGGCCTTCTGGCTCACGGAGCCCGACGCGCAGGCACCGCAAGACCCTGCTGCGGACGCCACCGGCCCCGCTGAAATTCCCGAATACGTGATGGTGGAGGAAACCGCATGAATCCCAACAAACGCCCCGCACCCGAATTGCGGGAGGCCCTGGCCACGCTGCGCCCGTATTTCGTGCGCGCAAGCTGGCTCAGCCTGGCGACCAGCCTGCTCGTGCTCGCCCCCACGGGCTACATGCTCGAGGTCTATGACCGCGTGGTCAACAGCCGCAGCCACATGACGCTGGCCATGCTCACGCTGCTCGTGCTCGGCGCCTACGTGCTCATGGAGCTGCTCGAGTGGGTGCGCGCCGCGATCCTGCACGAAGCCGGGATCAAGCTCGACCGCAAGATGTCGGCGCGCGTTTTCAACGCCCTGTTCGAGGCCAACCTGCGCCGCGTGCCCGGCGGCATGGTGCAGTCGATGAACGACCTGCGCACGGTGCGCGATTTTCTGCATGCCTCGGTGCTCACCGCGCTCATGGAGGCGCCTGCATCCCTCGTCTTTGCCATCTTGATTTTCGCCATCAGCCCAGTGCTCGGCTGGTCGGCGGTCGTGGGCGCGCTGGTGCAGGTCGGCATCGCCTGGCTCACCGAGCGCAGCACGCAGCCACCGCTGTCGGCCGCCAACCGCACGGCCATTGCCGCGCAGCAGTACGCCGACGGCTCGCTGCGCAACGCCGAGGTCATCGAATCCATGGGCATGCTGCGCGACATCCACAAGCGCTGGATGGACAAGCAGCGCGAATTCCTGCGCCTGCAGGCCGTGGCTTCGGATGCGGCCGGCAGCTACCAGGCCATGGCCAAATTCGTGCAGCAGGTCATGGGCTCGCTGCTGCTGGGGCTGGGCGCCTGGCTGCTGCTCAACCGCAACCTCAACGGCGGCGCCGGCATGATGATCATCGGCTCGGTGCTGGGCGGGCGCATGCTTGCGCCGCTGGTACAGATCGTTACGCAGTGGCGCACCGTCGTGAACGCGCGCGACGCCATGGGCAGGCTCGAGCAATTGCTTGCCAACGTGCCGCCACGCCCCGAAAGCATGCGCCTGCCGCCGCCCCGTGGTGCGCTGACGGTGGAGGCGCTCGTGGCTGCGGCGCCGGGCTCGGCCATTCCCATCGTGCGCGGCGTGCAGTTTGCGCTGCCGGCCGGGCGCGTGCTCGCCGTGGTCGGCCCTTCGGCCTCGGGCAAGACCACGCTCGCGCGCCTGCTCGTCGGCATCTGGCCCGCAGCCAGTGGCAAGGTACGCCTCGACGGCGCAGACGTGTTCACCTGGGACAAGTCCGAACTTGGCCCCCACGTGGGCTATCTGCCGCAAGGGGTGGAACTGTTCGAAGGCACGCTGGCGGAAAACATCGCGCGCTTTGGCGAAGTGGACATGGCCAAGGTCGAGGCGGCGGCACGGCTCGTGGGCATGCACGAATTCATCCTCGGCCTGCCGCAGGGCTACGAAAGCCCCGTGGGGCGCGACGGCGCCATGCTCTCGGGCGGGCAGCGCCAGCGCGTCGCGCTGGCACGGGCGCTGTACGGCAAGCCCGCCTTCGTGGTGCTCGACGAGCCCAATTCCAGCCTCGACGAGGAAGGCGACGCCGCACTGGCTCAAGCCATTCTCACGCTCAAACAGCAGGGCACGACCTTCGTCGTCATGACGCACCGCACCAGCGTGCTCGCCGTGGCCGACGCCATGCTCGTGCTGCGCGACGGCACGCAGCAAGCCTTCGGGCCGCGTGACGAGGTGCTGGCGGCGCTGCAACAGGCGGCACAACAGGCAGCACAACAAGCGGCGGCCGCTGCGCAGCCACGCCCGGCCGCCCCCGGCGGTGCCCTGCCCGCCGCATCCTGACCCTTGGCCGCCTTCAGCCTCATCTCCCTATGAAAACCCCTGCATTCTTTGCGCGCAGCGAGCTGACCCAGACGCTCTGGGCCTTCCGACGCGAGTTTTTCATCGTCGGCATTTTCAGCATGGTCGCCAACCTGCTCATGCTCACGCCCACGCTGTACATGCTGCAGGTCTATGACCGCGTGCTCGCGAGCGGCAGCGAGCTGACCCTGCTCGCCGTGTCGCTGATCACGCTGTTCCTGCTGGCCATGCTCGCCTTCACCGAGTGGTCGCGCTCGCGCCTGCTGGTGCGCACGGGGGTGCGGCTCGACCAGAAGCTGGGTACACGCGTGTTCAACGCCAGCTTCGAATCTTCGCTGAGCCAGTCGGGCCACAGCCCGGCGCGCGCCTTTGCCGACCTGACCGAACTGCGCCAGTTCATGACGGGGACGGGCGTGTTCGCCTTTTTCGAGCAATACGTGG
>CAVPUD010000044.1:0-15725 GCA_963708545.1 uncultured beta proteobacterium
CGATGTATTGCTGCCTTGGCGCGGCGCTTTGCCGGGCTGGACGCGCGGCACGTGCCCACGCCTTGCTTTGCCAAGGGCAACTACTTCACGCTCACGGGCAAGGCGCCGTTTCGCCGCCTGATCTACCCCGTGCCGCAAGAGGGCGGCCTGGGCGTGCACCTGACGCTCGACCTGGCCGGGCAGGCCAAATTCGGGCCAGACGTGCAATGGCTCAAGGGGGGCGATGGGAGCTATGGGCTCGATGCGCCCGACGACTTCACGGTGGACGCCGCGCGCGCCGCAGCGTTTGCTGGCGAGGTGCGCAAATACTGGCCCGATCTGCCAGGCGGCGCGCTGGCCCCTGGATATGCAGGCATTCGCCCCAAGATCAAAATCGATGGCGCCATCGCCGATGATTTTTACATCGCCGGGCCGCAGCAACATGGCGTGCGTGGCCTGGTCAACCTGTTTGGTATCGAGTCGCCAGGCTTGACCAGCGCGCTGGCGATCGCCGAGTGGGTGCTGCAGTTGCTTGCCGACGCGGCATAAGAACCTATCCGAAAAACCGTGATCCAATATCCTGTTCATGACGCAAAAGTGGTAGGAGAAGTGCTATGGGTGGAGTACGCAAGCCCTACGTCTTGAGCGATGCGCTGTGGGAGAAGATCGAGCCTTTGATTCCGAAGCGTGAGAACACACACCCTTTTGGCGGAGGCAGGCCGAGGAGACCGGATCGGCAGTGCATGGAGGCGATCCTGTTCGTGCTCAGCACCGGGTGTCAATGGAAGGCGCTCGATGCCACGGGCTTGTGCCCGGGCTCGACAGCGCACGACCGGTTTCAGGAATGGGTCAAGGCGGGGGTGTTTCGACGCATTTGGGAAGCGAGCCTGGCGCACTACGACGAGTTGAAAGGCATCGACTGGGAATGGCTGTGTGCCGATGGCTCCCAGGGCAAAGCCCCGCTGGGTGGGGAAAAAAAGCGGGCCCAATCCGACCGATCGCGGCAAACGAGGCGTCAAGCGCAGTGTGCTGTGTGACGGCGCCGGGGTGGTGCTGGGGATGGTCATCGAAGGAGCCAATCGTCCTGACCTCGAATTATTGCCCAAGACCTTGGAGTGCATTCCCGACTCGTGCCAGCAGCGCAAGCGCTTCAGGCAGCCCTCGCACCTGTGCCTGGACAAGGGCTACGACAGCCAGGCACTGCGTCAGTGGCTGCGCCAGCAAGGGTTCATTGCGCATATCCCGCGCCGAGGGCAAAAACCCGAACCCAAGCCTGACGGGGCAAAGGCGCGGCGTTGGGTCGTCGAACGGACGCATTCCTGGCTCAATCGCTACCGGCGCTTGCTCGTTCGCTGGGAGAAAAAGGCGGCCAACTACGAGGCCATGCTCCATCTTGCTGCAGGCATCAGCGCGTTTCAACAAGCAGGATTATTCGGATAGACTCTAAGCCCTGATCATCCGGCCTTGACTTGCGTCATTGAGGGATTTGCGGCCAGCGGCTAAGATGCTTCTGACCGTGCGAGGCTTGGTTTGTGCGGCTCGGTTGCTATTTTGTTTTTACTCCACTGAAAGGCTTGTATGACGACTTCTATCAACTCCACCCAGGCAGAACTCGAAAAACTGGTCGCCGACCTGCGCGGCTTGATCGCCAGCAAAGACCTCGACGCCGTGCCGGAAATCAAAGTGCTGCGCCAGCGCATCGACGACGGCATGCACTCGGTGCGCGAGGCCACCGTGCGCGCCGCGCACGAGGCCGCACGCCAGGCCAAGGATGCCGCGCAGGCAGCCGACCGTTACGCGCACGACGAGCCCTGGCGTCTGGCCGGTGCGGCGCTGGCGATTGGCGCGCTCGCGGGTTTCGTTCTTGGCCGCCGCTGATCGGCGCGGCATTGCGATGCCCCACCGTTCTTGGGCGGCAGCATGAGCTGGCTTTCGCTGCTCGGGCTCGATGAGTGGTTGGCGCGCTGGCATACCTCGTTGCGTGAAGGAGCCGTCGCCGCCGAAGATCGCTTTGAGCTCGCGCGCCTCGAGTGGCAACAGCTCAAGCGCCACGGGGTCACGCTGCTGCTATTGGGTGTGGCGCTGCTCGTGCTCGCGGTGGTGGCGTTTGTGAGCCTGTCGGCGGCCGTGCTGCTGCAGTTTTGGGACAGCCCACAGCGCGCGCTGGTGGCGTGGCTCGTGGCGCTCGCGTGGCTGCTGCTGTGGGTGGGCGCTGCGGCCTGGGGCTGGTCTTTGGTGCAGCGTTGCCGCAACGCCTTCGCCCTCACACAGCGCGAATTGGCGCAGGACTGGCGTGAGTTCAAGGAGCGTTTGTGATGTGCGCCTACAAATCCACTCCGGCAACTTTGGAAGTCACGCCTGCGCAGCAACGCGTGCTCGAGCGCATTGCCGTGCAACGCGAACGCTTGCGCGCACGCCACGCCGCACGGCGGCAGGCGCAAGTGCGCACGCACGAGGCTGTAAACGCCGCGGCTGTGGCCGATGGCTCTGCACCGGGGGGCTTGTACCCGCCCGACGCTTCCTTTGCCGAGCGTCTGGCCTTGTTTGCGCGCGCCCACCCCGCGGTCGCGGGTACAGCGGTGGCGGCTCTCATCGCCGCCGCGGGTCCGCGCCGTGTGCTGCGCTGGGTGACGGTCGCGCTGCCTTGGATCTTGCGGCTGCGTGGATGATGGCGCAGCCGGCCCACACAAAAATTCCTGGACTTACGCAAACAAGGATGCCGCGAGGTGTTTTGCCATGGGGCGAACGCCTTGCCTCACCCCGATTTGCGTAAGTCGTGATTCTCTATCGCATCCCTTTGATCGCCCGCGCAGCCTCTGCGACCAGCGCAGGGCCGCGGTAGATCAGGCCGGTGTAGATCTGTACCGCGTCGGCGCCCGCGCGGATTTTGCTTTGCGCATCTTGCGCGCTCAGGATGCCGCCCACGCCGATGATGGGAAAGCGGCTACCCAGCGCCGCGCGCAGCTGGCGTATCACCTGGTTGCTGGGCTCGAGCAGCGGGGCGCCGCTCAGGCCCCCGGCTTCGTCGGCATGGGGCAAGCCCTGCACCTTGTCGCGGCCGATCGTGGTGTTGGTGGCGATGACACCGTCCATGCCATGGCGCTGCAGCGCGGCGGCGATCACGGCGACCTGCGCCTCGTCGAGGTCGGGCGCGATCTTGAGGAAGATGGGCACACGCCGCGCCTTGCCGGCTGCGTCGCGCTGCTGCTGCGCGAGCGCCTCACGCCGCTCGGCGAGCGCAGACAGCAGCGCGTCGAGCGCGGCGTCGCTTTGCAAGGTGCGCAGGTTTTGCGTGTTGGGCGAGCTGATGTTCACGGTGACGTAGTCGGCATGCGGATAGACGCCTTCGAGGCCGATGAGATAGTCGCGCGTGGCGTCCTCGATGGGGGTGCTCGCGTTCTTGCCGATGTTGAGCCCGAGCAGCAGCGCGCCGGGCTCGCGGCGCAGGCGCGAGCGCTGCACGTTGCGCACGAAGGCAGCCAGCCCTTCGTTGTTGAAGCCCAGCCGGTTGATCAGCGCCTGCGCCTCGGGCAGGCGGAACATGCGCGGCTTGGGGTTGCCGGGCTGCGGCTTGGGCGTGACGGTGCCGACTTCGACGAAGCCAAAGCCCATGCGGCCCAGCGCATCTATGCAGCGCGCGTTTTTGTCCAGCCCTGCGGCAAGGCCCACGCGGTTCGGAAAGCGCAGGCCCGCGAGCTCTATCGGGTCTTGCACGGTTTCGCTGCACCAGGCCCATTGCAGCGGCGTGTGCTGGCCGCGCTCGAGCAGCGCGAGCGTGTGTTCGTGGGCGGTTTCGGCGTCCATGCGAAACAGCACGGCGCGGGCGAGGGCGTAAGGGAGCAGAGGCATGAAGAACGTGCAGAGATAATGCGAAGTTTGCGCGATTTTCCCCTACGAAGCCCCTCCAAAAAGCACGCCATGACCTCATCGACGTCCCTCTCTCTATCTTCTTCTGCCCCGACCCAGGACGAGCTCAAGGCCCTCGTGGGGCGGGCGGCTTTGCAGTACGTGGAGCCGGGCAGCATCGTCGGCGTGGGCACGGGCTCCACGGTGAACAAGTTCATCGACGCGCTCATCGACGTCAAAGAGCGCATCCGCGGCGCGGTGTCCAGCTCCGAGGCCAGCACGGCGCGGCTGCGCGCCCTGGGCATCGCGGTGTTCGACGCGAACGAGGTCGATGCGCTTGCGGTGTATATCGACGGCGCCGACGAGATCGACGGGCGCGGCTACATGATCAAAGGCGGCGGCGCGGCGCTCACGCGCGAAAAAATCGTGGCCTCGATGGCCAGCCGTTTTGTCTGCATTGCCGATGCGTCGAAACAGGTCGAGGTGCTGGGGCGCTATCCATTGCCGGTGGAGGTGATCCCCATGGCCGCGCGCCAGATCGCGCGCCGCTTCGCCGCGTGGGGCGGGGAAGCGCGCCTGCGCCTGCGTGATGGCGAGCCGCTCGTGACCGACAACGGCCAGCATCTGCTCGACGTGCATGGTTTGCGCATCGACGCGCCGCTGGCGTTCGAGTCCGAAGTGAACCAATGGCCGGGCGTGGTGACCGTGGGCGTGTTTGCGCACCAGAAGGCGACGCTGTGCCTGCTCGGCACGGCGCAAGGCGTGCAGACTTTGAGGTATGACTGATGGCGCGTGGTGAACCGCCGTGCGCAGATTCTGCGCGGGGCGCGCCGGGCCATTGCCGCGTGCGTCCGTTTATCCTCAATCCGGCAGTTGAGCGCGCCCGAGCGTGTCGTCATCGGGTGCACTGGCAAGGCGCAAACCGCAGCCATGGCGGGTGCCATGGCGAGGATTTGCAACGCGGCCAGCGTGCCCGAGGGCGGCGCGATCGGGTGCGCAGCGCTCTCACCCGATGGGTGCGTCTCGCAGCGTGAAAAATCATCCGAAGAATCAAAGCGTTGCAGACGAAATGCAGCGGTCAACTGCCGGATTGAGGTTTATGCAAGGCTTGCTCGCCAGCCTGTCGATAGGCGCGGGCTACCTGCCCGTGGCGTTTTCGTTCGGGCTCGCGGCGCTGCAGGCGCAGCTCTCGCCGCCCGTGGCTTTGCTTGTGTCGGCGCTCGTGTATGCGGGAGCGAGCCAGTTTGCGTTGGTGGCGCTCGTGGCTGCGGGCGGGTCGCTGCTGTCGGTGGTGGCCACGGTGGTTTTGATGAATGTGCGCCATGTGTTTTATGGGCCGGTGATCTTAACCAAGCTGCGCGGCGATGCGCGCCCCGGCACAGGCGCCTTGGATGGAGCGGGCCGAAAGATAGGTGCGCAGGGCTTGGGCGTGCCTCTGCCGCTGCTCGCGTTCGGCCTCACCGACGAGGTGTTTGCGCGTGCAGTGGGCGGCTTGTCGGACGTGCCGCTGGCTGGGCGGCCTTATTGGTTCGCCGGGCTCGAACTCGGCGCCTATACGAGCTGGCTGCTCGGCACGGCGTTGGGCGCGACGCTCGGGCAGCAAGTGCTCGCGCAATCGGTCTTTCTGCGCGAGGTGCTCGCGTTCATCCTGCCGGCGCTGTTTTTCGCCTTGCTGCTCGAAATCATGGCCGGCACACGCCGGCGCGTGCTCTGGGGCGCGGCTCTTGCGACGGCGGCGCTGGCCTGTGTGCTGCCTGCGTACCTGGCGATGGTGGGTGGCATGTTGGCGGGGGCTGTGCTGGGTTACAGCGGCAAAAGCGCATGACTTTGACTCTCTCTCACGAAACCTTGGCCGTCGCAAGTGCGGTGATCTGCGGCGTGCTCACGTTTTTGCTGCGCTGGCTTCCCCTGCGGTACCCGCCGCAGCGCTCGCGCAGTGCGCGCGGTCACGCCGTGTGGAGCATGCTGGGCGCGCTCGGGCCGGCGGCGATCACGGCCTTGCTCGTCGTGTCGGTGTGGCCTGCGGCCGAGCGGTTGAAGGATGCGCCCACCTGGATCGCGCTCGCCGCCGGGCTGGGTACGGTGTGGCTGGTCCGGCGCTTTGTGGGAGGCATTGCGCTGCCGACCTTGCTCGCGGCGCTGGCGTATGGTGCCTGCCGGTATTTTTTGACGGCCGCGTAGAGGGGCTGGCATTGCCCCAGAATTTCACAAAAATAACACCCTAAAAAAGAGCACCTTGTGCTTGATACGCCTGCGCTGAAAGGCGTTTTTTATGGGTGAATTTCGCTATTTTTAAGATAGCATTTCAGAAGCGGATTCCGGCCGGGTTGTCGGAGTTCTTGGTCGGGCGCTGGGGTGCGGCCGACGGGCGCGCGCTGGGAGCGGATGCGGCAGAGGCCGCTGCGGCGGCAGGCGCGGCAGGTTCGGCCGCTGTGCGGGCCACGAGCGGCTTCGGCGGCGGGCGGTGGTAGTTGGGCGGCAGCTGCGAAGTCTTGGGGTAGCCCGCGGCATCGAGGTATTGCGTCCACTCGGCTTCGGCGTAGCCCAGCAGATGCTGGCGGCCTATGGTGGCAAAAGGCAGGCTGTTTTGGCCGCTGAGCTTTTGCAGCGCTTCGATGTCTTCGGCGCTGCCCACGGTGTATTCGGTGAAGGGGATGCCGCGCGCCTGCAGCAGCTGGCGTGCGCTGTCGCACGGGGCGCAGTTGCTGCTGCTGTAGAGCGTGACAGGGTAGCGCACCGCTACCTCGCGCAAGGCGTAGGGCAGGGCGGCGTTGCCATCGTCGTCGGGGCCAGCGCCGCCGACCTTGGCGGGTTGGGCCTGGGCCTGGGGCTCGGTGGGCGGCCGGTCGGAAAATGTCACCCTGCCATCAGGGCCCACGATGCGGTACACGGTCTGGGCCGGGGTGCCCGCTGCGACGGCTGCGAGCAGCAGGGGAACGAGCCAGGCTGCGGAAATTTTCGGCATGGCGGGCATGGGGATGCTCCTCATGGTCAGGCCGCTGGCGCGACGGCGGGCGGCTGTGCCATGCCTTGGTGGCGCAGCAGGGCGTCGAGCTGTGGCTCGCGGCCGCGGAAGGCTTTGAACGACTCCATTGCCGGGCGGCTGCCGCCGGCTTCGAGGATGGCCTGGCGGTAGCGGCGCCCGACCTCGCGGCTCGGCAGGCCGTCGCTGCCCACGGTTTCTTCGAACGCGGCGTAGGCATCGGCGCTCAGCACCTCGGCCCACTTGTAGCTGTAGTAGCCCGCGGCGTAGCCGCCCGCGAAGATGTGGCTGAAGGTGTGTGGCATGCGACCGAAGGGCGGCGGCGGCATCACCGAGGCTTCGCTGCGCACCTGCTCGAGCAGCGGCATGAAGTCCTGCGCGGGGTCGTGCACGGTGTGCAGCAGCATGTCGAACAGCGAGAATTCGATCTGGCGCAGCGTCTGCAGACCGCTTTGGAAGTTTTTCGCGGCGAGCATCTTGTCGTAGAGCGCGCGCGGCAGCGGCGCGCCGGTATCGACGTGCGCCGTCATGTCTTGCAGCACGCGCCACTCCCAGCAGAAGTTTTCCATGAACTGGCTGGGCAGCTCGACGGCGTCCCACTCGACGCCCGCGATGCCTGAAACATCGCGTTCGCTGACCTGTGTGAGCAGGTGGTGCAGGCCGTGGCCGAATTCGTGGAACAGCGTGGTGACGTCGTCGTGCGTGAGCAGCGCAGGCTTGCCCGCCACGCCTGCGGCGAAGTTGCACACCAGGTGCGCGACGGGCGTTTGCAGCACGCCCGTGTCGGGGCGGCGCCAGCGCGTGCGCACGTCGTCCATCCAGGCGCCGCCGCGCTTGCCGGGGCGCGCGGGCAGGTCGAGGTAGAACTGGCCGACGAGCGCGCCGTCGCGCTCGATGCGGTAAAACTCCACGGCCGGGTGCCACACGGGGGCGCTGTCGCGCACGATGCGCACTTCGAACAGGTTTTCGACGATCTTGAACAGCCCCGCGAGCACCTTGGGCGCGGGGAAGTATTGCTTGACTTCCTGCTCGCTGAAGGCGTAGCGCGCCTCCTTGAGCTTTTCGGCGATGTAGGACCAGTCCCAGGCTTGCGGATCGGGCAGGCCCAGCGTGCGCGCGGCAAAGTCGCGCATGTCGGCGAGGTCTTGTTCGGCGTAGGGGCGCGCGCGCGCGGCGAGGTCGCGCAAAAATGCGATGACCTGGTCGGGCGACTGCGCCATCTTGGGCACGAGCGAGACGGCGCCGAAGTGCGGGTAGCCGAGCAGCTGCGCCTCCTCGCGGCGCAGCGCGAGGATTTCGTGGATCAGCGCGGTGTTGTCGAAGCGTTTTGCCTCGCCCTCGGCCTGGTCGGACGCGCGCGTCACGTAGGCGCGGTACAGGCGCTCGCGCAGCGCACGATCGTGTGCGAACTGCATCACGGGCAGGTAGCTGGGCATTTTGAGCGTGAGCTTGTAACCCGCGCGGCCCTCGGCCTCGGCGGCGCTGCGCGCGGCTTGCAATACATCGTCGGGCATGCCGGCGAGTTCTTCGGCGCTCGCGTAGTAGGCGAAGGCGTCGGTCGCGTCGAGCGCGTTTTCGCTGAATTTCTGGCTCAGCTCGGCCTGGCGCTCCTGGATTTGCGCAAAGCGCTCCTTGGCCGCGCCTTGCAGCTCGGCGCCACTGAGCACGAAACCGCGCAGTGCGTTGTGCAGCGCGCGGCGTTGCTCGGCGTCGAGCGTGGCGGGGTCTATGGCTTTGTATTTGGCGTACAGACGCTCGTCGGCGCCCAGGCGCGTCCAGAACTCGGTCACGCGCGGCAGTGCAGCGTTGTAAGCGGCGCGCAGCGCGGGCGTGTCGGCCACGCTGTTCAGGTGGCTGATCGCGCCCCAGACCACGCCGAGCCGCTCCGCGGCCACGTCGAGCACGCGCGCGATGGCGTCCCAGCGCGCGGGAAAGTCGGGTGCGGTGACGGCCTCGAGCGCCTGGTTGGCGCGCTCGAGCAGCGCATCGATGGCGGGGGCCACGTCTTCGGGCTGGATGCGGTCGAAGGGCGGCAGGTCGGTGAAGTCGAGAAGGGGATTGCTCATGGATGCGCAGGTGGTTGCCGCGGGCGGGGCTTCAAGAGGGGATTCAGTGCGCGGAGTTTTGTTCCGCCACGCCGGCAGCGCGCTCGGCCGCTTCGAGGGTGTTGACCAGCAGCATGGTGATGGTCATGGGGCCGACGCCGCCGGGCACGGGCGTGATCCAGCCGGCGACCTCGCGCACGCCGGCGAAATCGACGTCGCCGCAGAGCTTGCCCGCTTCGTCGCGGTTCATGCCCACGTCGATCACCACGGCGCCGGGCTTGACCATGTCGGCCGTGAGCACCTTGCGCTTGCCTACGGCGGCGACGATCACGTCGGCCTGCAAGGTGTGCGCCTTGAGGTTTTGCGTGGCGCTGTGGCAAATGGTGACGGTGGCATCTTGCGCGAGCAGCATCAGCGCCATGGGCTTGCCGACGATGTTGCTGCGGCCGATGACCACCGCGTGCTTGCCGCGTAAGGGGTAGCCAATGCTTTCGAGCATCTTCATGCAGCCGTAGGGCGTGCAGGGCTTGAAGCCGGGCAAGCCGGTCATGAGCGCGCCGGCGCTCGCGATGTGAAAGCCGTCGACGTCCTTCGCGGGCGAGATCGCCTCGATGACTTTTTGCGCGTCGATGTGTGCGGGCAGCGGCAGTTGCACGAGGATGCCGTGGATGCGCGGGTCGGCGTTGAGCGCCTGCACGCGCGCGAGCAGCTCGGCCTCACTCAAGCTGGCGTCGTACTTTTCGAGCACCGAGTGCAGACCACTGTCTTCGCAAGCCTTGACCTTGTTGCGCACATAGACCTGCGAAGCCTGGTTGTCGCCCACGAGGATCACGGCGAGGCCGGGGGTGATGCCGCGCGCCTTGAGCGCCACAGCGCGCTGCGCAACCTGGGCGCGCAGCTGGCGCGAGAGGGCGTTGCCGTCGATGAGTTGGGCCGTCATGGGTGCTGAAAATAAGTACGAAAAATGCCGCTAGCGCTCGTGTATCAAGCGCTGGCAGCTATCAATGAATGAGTAATGCAGAGATCAGAGCTTGGGCGCGTTCTGGCCCAGCGCGATCTTGAGCAGGTCGGCCACGGTGTTCGCGTTGAGCTTTTCCATGATGCTGGCGCGGTGCGCTTCCACGGTTTTGATGCTGATGCCCAGGTCGTCGGCGATTTGCTTGTTCAGGCGCCCCGCGACGATGCGCTCGAGCAGCTGCGCCTCGCGGCTCGTGAGCTTGGCGAGCATGGCCTCGCGGGTCGCGGCCTGCTGGTGCTCGGCGAAGGCTTGTTCGGCGTTTTCGAGCATGCGCTCGACCAGGCCGAGCAGCGCTTTTTCGTCGAAGGGCTTTTGGATGAAGTCGAGCGCACCTTTTTTCATGGTATTTACCGCCATGGGCACGTCGCCGTGGCCGGTGATGAAAGCAATGGGCAGCGGCGACCCGCGCTCCAGCAGGCGGTCTTGCAGCTCGAGGCCGCTCATGCCGTCCATGCGGATGTCCACGAGCAGGCAGGCGACCTCGCGCGGGTCGTAGCGCGCGAGAAAGACCTCGGCCGAATCGAAGCAGCGCACCAAGTAGTTGCTGCCCTCGAGCAGCCATTGCAGCGAGTCGCGCACGGCCTCGTCGTCATCGACCACATAAACGATGCCTTTTTTGGGAATCAAACTCATGCCACAGTCCTCGTGCTGGGTGCATTTGCTACAGAATTGGATGCAATATCTACAGGCTTGGCAATGGGTAGCCAGAAAGAAAACCTGCAGCCCACGATCTCGGCGCCATTGTAAATGTTGTCCGCCTGCAGCCGGCCATGGTGCGCCTCGACGATGCTGCGGCACAGGTTCAGGCCTATGCCCATGCCTTCTTGCTTGGTCGAGTAAAAGGCTTCGAACAGGCGCTCGTGCATCTCGGGCGGCAGGCCTTTGCCGCTGTCTTGTACGGCAAATTCGATCACCTCGTTGCCCTCGATGCTGCGCGGCAGCACGCGCAGCTCCACGGTGCGCGCCGCAGGCGGGCGCTGCGCCTGCTGGATCGCCTCGGCGCCGTTTTTGAGCAGGTTGATGAGCACCTGCTCGATCAGGATGGTGTCGGCCAGTACGGGAGGCAGGCGCGCGGCCACGTGGTGCGTGAGGCGCACGTTGTGGCGCCGCAGCTCGATGCCGGCGAGCTCGATGGCCTCTTGCACCATCTTGAAGACATCGGCGAGCACGCGTTGTGGCTCGCTTTTTTTCACGAAGGCGCGGATGTGGTGAATGATCTGCCCCGCGCGCTGCGCCTGGTGCGCGGTTTTTTTCAAGGCGGTGCGCAGCATGTCTTCGCTGAGCTGGCCGCTTTCGATGCGCGTGAGCATGCCGTTGCAGTAGTTGCTGATGGCGGTGAGCGGCTGGTTGAGCTCGTGCGCGAGGCTGGAGGCCATCTCGCCCATGGTGACGAGGCGGCTCACGGACTGCGCGCGCTCGGCCTGGCGCGCGGCCTGCTCTTCGGCTTCGCGGCGCTGCGTGATGTCGCTGGCGATCACCATTTGCGCGAGGCGCCCATCGACCCAGCTCAGGTAGCGCGAGCGCACCTCGAGCCATTTGCCGAGTTCGGGCAGGAAGATCTCGGCGTGGTCCGGCAGGGCATTGGTGATGGCGTCGGCGGGCAAGCCCATGAGGCCGTCCTCCTCGTCCATGCCGCCCGATGGCTGGTAAGACACGGGCAGCTTGCCCGCCTGCGCCACGAGCTGCAGGTGGCCGTCGGCCTGCGCACCGAACCATTGGCGATAGAGTTTGTTGGCGAACAGCAGCTCCTCGCTGCCCAGCGGTGCGACCGAGACGGCGGCGTCCAGCGCTTCGAGCACGATGGTGAAGCGCTCGTGCGCGGCGGCGAGTTGCTCGCGGATGCGCGTGGGCTCGGTGATGTCGGTCATCGAGGTCATCCAGCCGGTCTGCTGACCGTGCGCGTCGATCAGTGGCGAGACGTAGAGCCGCGCGTCGAACAGGGTGCCGTTCTTGCGCTTCACGCGCATCTTGTAGCCGCCCGAAGAGCCCTTGCCGCTGAACTGTTCATGCAATTTTTCGTTCAGCAAGTGTTTCTCTTCGTCGGGCCAGTACGGAAACGGTGCCTTGAGGCCCACGAGCTCCTCGGCGCTCCAGCCCGTCATCTGGCAGAACGCCGCGTTCACGTAGGTGATGCGCCCCTCGAGGTCGAGCGCGCGCATGCCCGTGGCGATGGAGTTTTCCATCGCGCGCCGAAAGTTCGTCTCGGCCACCAGCGCTTGCTGCATCTGCAGGCGCCGGCGCGTGTGGCGCCAGGTGGCGACGAGCAGCCACGTGGTCAGGACGCTGAGCACGCCCACGAGCCAGAACAGGCCGCTGCCGACCACGCCCAGCGAGGTGCGATACGCCTGCGCGCGCAGCACTAGCCCAGGGCCCACCGGGGATACCTGGATGGCGTATTCGCTTGCGCCTGCTTGCTTCCAGGGTAGCAGGTTCACTTGGCTGGTGTTGTTCGCCATGGGCGTGCCTGCCAGCACCTGGCGCTTGCCATCGAGCAAGGTGATGGCATAGCGCGCCAGCACGCGCGGCGGCATGCCGTAGCGCAGCAAGCTGTCGTTGGAAAACTCGCCCAGCACCACACCGCCGAACTGCCGCCCGCGCACGATGGGCACCAGCAGTTGCAACAGCGGCGGCGCTTGCCCCGGCGTGGCCAGGGGCTGGACGAACGCCGCCTGCCGTTGCGGCCATGCCTGGGTCCGAGATGGGGTGTCGAGTGCGATCCGCTCGCCCGGCGAGCGCTGCTGGCTGGCAGGCAAGGTGGGCGCAGCGTGGCTCGCGCGGATGCGGCCCTGCGGGTCTATCCAGGTGAGGGCCTGCAGTTCGGGGTACTGGTTGACGAGTGCCTCGGCGCGGTTTTCGAACTCGGCCGGCGCAAGCTCCTGCAGGGCAAGCTGCCGCGCCAGGCGCATCAATTGCTCCTGGCGCTCGAGCAGGAGCAGACGCACGCGCTGCTGTGCGTATTCCAAATCGCGCTGCAAGGTTTCCTGCTCGCGCTCAGACTCCTCGATCTGCAAGTAGGCAAAGGCCGCGACGATGGCCCCGAGGAACAAAAACACCGCCACCAGCGGGGCCAGCAGCGCGAGGCGGTCCTGGCGCAGCGGCGTAAGGTTGCGCCACCAGGCGCGCCACCAGCGCAGCAGCGCGGGGCGGCGCGGCGGCGCGGCAGGCAAAGGGTTCGTGCGCGGTGAAGTCATCACACTGTGAAGTGTAGGTGGAGAAGCGGCGCCGCAATCCAGCGTATTTTTGTGTGCACCTGCGGAAAATTATCACATCGCGGTATATGCGTCCATTATTCGAAATTGCATCCGCGCTTGCCCTTTAGAATGGGTTGCAAAGTCGCTCCCGCATTTTTTACCTGGGGTTAATCTCATCATGCGTATTGGAAAACCCTTCCTTATTTTGCTGCCGGGTGTTCATCGCCGCCTATTGCTATAGGCATTACGGATTTCGCCCCGAAAAATATACTGTTTACCGGTTTCTTTGGTTCCTTGCCGGGCCGCGTTGGGGCGCGCGATGGCGGTTGTATCGCCTGCATCGGCGCGTCGAGGATTAATAATCATCCATGCTGAAAAAACCTGATGGACATAGACCGCCATATTGCACTAACAGGATGATGAAAAACTCCCTCTTTTCTACGTGACAAAGATACGGTTCCCGTGATAAGATACCGCACAAAATCCCTTCAATATCATGGAGATGGATTTATGCGCGGATCGGACCTGCAGACCGACCGGATGTTCTGCTACAGTTCCCCGGAGACCTTCGTCCCGCAGGATCATCGCCTTCGTCCGATCCGCACCATGGTCGAAAAGGCCCTCTCCGACCTGCATTCCGAGTTCGCGGCGATGTACTCCCATACCGGGCGCCCTTCGGTCCCTCCGGAGAAACTGCTCAAGTCCCTCTTGCTCCAGGCGTTCTACTCGATCCGCAGCATCCGTCTTCTGATGGAGCGGATACAGCACGACATCCTGTTTCGCTGGTTTGTCGGGCTGTCGCTGGAAGACAACGTCTGGGATCCTTCCACGTTCTCCCAGAACCAGGAGCGCCTGCTGCAGTCGGAAGTGGCGAAGAAATTCTTCGACCGGGTATTGGCGCAGGCGCGCTCCGCGAAACTTCTCTCCGACGAGCACTTCACGGTAGACGGGACGCTCATCGAGGCGTGGGCGTCGCTGAAGAGCTTCCGCCCCCGGGACGAGGACCCCAAACCGCCCGTGGGGCGCAACGACGCGGTGGACTTCAAGGGGCAGAAGAGAAAGAACGACACGCACGCGTCCACCACGGACCCGCAGGCCCGGCTTTACCGGAAAGGGAACGGTCAAACAGCGAAGATGTCGTACATCGGCAACGTACTGATGGAGCACCGGCACGGGCTGGTGGTCGACACACGCCTGGAGCAGGCGACGGGGACGGCGGAATGCGAGGCGGCGCTTGCGATGCTGCACGGCGTGAAGAAGAAGCATCGCCGGGTCACGGTCGGGGGCGACAAGGGGTACGACAACGCCGCCTTCGTGGCGGCGGCCCGCGCGATGAAGGTCGTCCCCCATGTGGCGCAGAACACGACGAACCGGGAATCGGCCGATCAGCCTGCCCGGCGGATTTGCAGCCGTTCGAGCTGTACTGGTTCTCGCGCGCAAAGATATTCGGCAAGGCGCAGGAATATCACCTCTTCGATTGCATCGAATGCGGTTGCTGTTCCTACGTCTGCCCATCGCACATTCCGCTGGTGGATTATTACCGCTTCGCCAAAAGCGAAATCTGGGCGAACGAAAGCGAGAAGGCCGCCGCCGACCATGCGCGCGAGCAATATGAATTCCGCCAGTTGCGTGAAGCGCGCGAGGAACAGGAAAAAGCCGCACGGCTGGCCGCGACAAGCCTATAGGCATATTGGTCTTTATGCGTATCGAGCTGCTTTTTTATTGGATTACGTCACCTGGCCTGTTTGCGATTTAGAACGATATGAGGCTTTAGAACAATTACGTGCTTTATGGTCTGGGGTTGCTATTAAAGTGGATGAAGCCTGTGTGGCGCCTCTTCAGGATATTAATACACCAGAAGATTTGATTTTGGCACAGGAAATCAGTGTGCCTGCCCCGATCGTATGATCGTATAGGCACAAAGATTATTATACGTGTGTTATCCCTGTGAAGGCTTAGAATGGTACCAAGGATGATGTTGCTGCTCTTCAAGATTGCCAGATTCTTCATCGTGTCGTAAAGGACGAGAATAAGAGGGATTAATTAATTGATGTAATCGCGAAGGGAAAAAAACATCGCGAAGATATCCATAGGGTCCAGAGCGTACTAATCTCCCAACCGTGATAATGCCTTTTGCTGCCCGTGCTTGATTTGCTTTTAGTTGTTCATCATTAAAGATTCCAACAGGGCGGGCTGCCTGATAAGAGCTCATCTCCTTGCAAAGTCCCATAACCCTTAAACGTTTCTCATGCACCTCACCTTCTTCAGAAGCTAAGGCAATCATTGTGTCAAAGAATTCTGTAGTAAGAAGTACAGGAGGAACTAATTTAAGAAAAACAAACACATGATTGTTATTGTAGACATCAAATTGATCCAATAGTGCTATAAACTGCCTGGCCGTCAACGCAGAAAAGAGGTCTTGGTATCGGTATAGGAGGTTGAACAGGGCTTCGAATTTATTCTCATCGGGATAGTTCGATAAAAATTCGAGCACCTCTTTTGTTAAGCCTTTTTTCGTTAGTGCTTTTAACTTATTTAATCGATCGAAGTTGAAATTATTGAAATCCACTTCTTTGGGAAGCGTATTGAAAGCTGCTAGTAAAGAGGTTTTATAGAAAATCACCTGTTCAAGCCGATGGTGTGCGTTGCGAACCACATAGGCT
>CAVPUD010000045.1:0-11470 GCA_963708545.1 uncultured beta proteobacterium
GGTCTATCAACCCCTTGATGTCGCGCGCCGCTGCCGCCGAGCGCTGCGCCAGGTTGCGCACCTCGCTCGCCACCACGGCAAAGCCCCGGCCCTGTTCCCCGGCGCGCGCCGCTTCCACGGCCGCATTGAGCGCGAGGATGTTGGTCTGGAAAGCAATGGAATCGATCAGGCCGATGATGTCGCCGATCTTGCGGCTCGAGGCGGCGATCTCGTGCATGCCCGCCACGGCCTGCTGCACCACAGCCCCACCCTGCGTGGCCGTGTCCGCCGCCGCACCCACGATCTGGCGCGCCTGCTGCGACGCCGAGGCCGTGTGCTCCACCACGCCGGTGAGCTGCGCGATCGAGCCCGCCACCTCCTGCGTGTGGTTGGCCGTCTGTTCGGTACGCGCCGACAGGTCTTCGTTGCCGCTCGCGATCTCCTGGCTTGCCAGGGCAATCGCGCCACTGGTGTCGCGCACCTGCGCCACGAGCGTACCCAGACCGCGCTGCATTTCGGCCAGGGCGCGCAGTAGGTCGGCGGCTTCATCGCGCTCCTGCGCCGTGATGGTCTGCGCCAAGTCCCCGCCGGCAATCGCCTGCGCCACACGCCGCGCCTGCGCGAGCGGGCGGCAGATCGACTCCATATTGAGCAGCGTAAGCGGCACCACCACCAGCACCGCGATCACCAGCGCCACGATGAACAGCAAGCGCGTCTGGTTCGCAACATCGTGCTGCTGCCGCACCGCGGCATCTGCCTCGGTGTGCAGCAATTGCGCCATTTCCTGCAGCGATGCATCCAGCGCCTGCGATGAGGGGGAGGCACTCGCCCCCCCGGGCTCGACGCCGCCCTGCGCGCCACTCGCCTGCATGCCACCAGCCTGCGCACGGTAGCTCTTCAGCTGCTGCTGGATGCGCTGCGCCAGCGCTTTTTTCGGGCCCTCCGCGGCGTCTGCCAGCAAAGCGGCCTGCTTTTGCGCCTGCTCCAATGCGGCGCGCCACGCGCTTTGCGCGGGCTGCGCGCTCTCGAGCGCGCCGGCCATGTCTTTTTCATGCACACGCATCGCGCCCACGGCGTAGCGCAACTGCGCCAGCCGCTCCACGTCGGCATAAGACTGCGCCAAAAAGTTTTCGCTCAAGGAATAGATGCGCTGCATGCCGTACATCCCCGCGCCGCCCACCAGGGCCAGCAGCAACAGCACCACACCAATGGCGCCAAGCATACGCAGACGGATCGTGAACTGGCGCATCATCCAAAACAAGAAATTCATGGCTTGCCTACCTCAGTGTCCGAAAAAAGCTGCTTGCGCACCAAGGACGTGCAACAAGATGTTGCAGTGTGCCAGACAATCCCGCCTTTTCTACAACACAGAGTGCCCTACTCGGGCATGCGCCAGCGTTTAACCCAGATTGTTCATTAGGACGCGGGATGATGGCGAGGCGGCTGGCGCGGCAGTTTGGTCGCGGCTGAGAAGCCCATGGCCGGTGCCATGAACGCCGAAACCGCGGCCAAAATGACCGTCAGACGTCCGTCAGCGCCCGCGTAGGCCCGAAGCGCCGCCTCATGGACGATCTGGGTTGAACCTAAATCCGGCAGTTGAGCGCACCCGAGCGTGTCGTCATCGGGTGCACTGGCAAGGCGCAAACCGCAGCCATGGCGGGTGCCATGGCGAGGATTTGCAACGCAGCCAGCGTGCCCGAGGGCGGCGCGATCGGGTGCGCAGCGCTCTAACCTGATGGGTGCGTCTCGCAGCGTGAAAAATCATCCGAAGAATCAAAGAGTTGCATACGAAATGCAGCGGTCAACTGCCGGATTTAGGTTGAAGCAACAGGGCATTCGTCATCACACTCACCGAGCTCAACGCCATGGCCGCGCCGGCGACCACTGGGCTCAGGTAGCCCAGCGCCGCGAGCGGAATGCCGGCCACGTTGTAGGCAAAGGCCCAGAACAGGTTTTCGCGGATCTTGCGCACCGTGCGGCACGAGATGTCGAGCGCCGCCACCACGAGATGTGGGTCGCCGCGCATCAGTGTGATGCCGGCCGCGTGCATGGCCACGTCGGTGCCATTGCCCATGGCCAGGCCCACGTCGGCCGCAGCCAGCGCCGGGGCGTCGTTCACGCCGTCGCCCACCATCGCCACCACATGCCCGCCCGCCTGCAGCGCGCGCACGCGCGCGGCCTTGTCACCGGGCAGCACTTCGGCAATGACTTCGCCCGCGTCGGGGTCGAGCCCCAGCTCGCGCGCCATGGCCTCGGCCGCGCCGCGGTTGTCGCCCGACAGCATCACCGTGTGCAGCCCGCGCGCCTTGAGCGCCGCAATCGCCTCACGTGCGCCAGGCTTGGGCGCGTCGCCAAAGGCCAGCAGGGCGCAGATGACGACACCCTGCGCGCTGCGCTCGGCCAGCGCCGACACCGTGGCCCCTTGCCGCTGCAAGTCTTGCGCGCGCGCCGCGAGCGCGCCCCCATCGGCGCCCAGATCAGCGCCCAGCTCCTGCAGCCAGCGCAGGCTGCCCAGCAGGTAGCTGCGGCCATCGACCTCGCCCTCCATGCCGCGCCCCGGCACGGCCTGCACCGCCGCCGCAGCGCCGGGCTGCACACCACGTTCCTGCGCTGCCTGCAGCACGGCGCGCGCCAGCGGGTGCGTGCTCGCGCTTTGCAGGCCCGCAGCCGCTTGCAGCAATGCCGCAGCGTCGCGCCCCGCGAGCGGCTCGAACGCCGTCAGGCGCGGCTGGCCCACGGTCAGCGTGCCGGTCTTGTCGAAGGCCACGGTATCGACCTTGTGCGCAAGCTCCAGCGCCTGCGCGTCCTTGATGAGGATGCCGTCTTTCGCCGCCACCCCCGTGCCGACCATGATGGCCGCGGGCGTGGCCAGCCCGAGCGCGCAGGGGCAGGCGATCACCAGCACCGCCACGGCGTGGATCAGGCCCGCCTCCAGCCCCGCACCTGCGGCAAGCCAGGCCAGCAGCGTGAGCAGCGCAATGGCGAGCACCACGGGCACGAACACCGCCGCCACGCGATCGACCAGGCGCTGGATCGGCGCCTTGGCCGCCTGCGCATCCTCCACCAGGCGGATGATCTGCGCGAGCACCGTCTGCGCGCCCACGGCCGTCACCTGCATCACGATGCGCCCGTCGCCGTTGATGGCGCCGCCCGTGAGCGGCGCGTCCGGCCCGCGCGGCACCGGCAGCGGCTCGCCCGTGAGCATGGACTCATCGACCTGCGTCTGCCCTTCGAGCACCCGGCCATCGACGGGGATGCGTTCGCCCGGGCGCACCACGAGGCGGTCGCCCACCAGCACCTCGGCCACGGGCACGTCCGCCTCACCCTGCGGCCCGAGCAGGTGTGCCACATCGGGACGCAGCGCATGCAGCGCGCGGATCGCCGCCGTGGTCTGGCGCTTGGCGCGCGCCTCCAGCCACTTGCCCAGCAGCACCAATGTGATCACCACCGCCGAAGCCTCGAAATACAGGTGCGGCATCTGACCGGGCGGCGCCGTCAGCCACAGCCACAGTGACAGGCCCCAGCTCGCGCTCGTGCCCAACGCCACGAGCAAGTCCATGTTGCCCGTGCGCGCCTTGAGCGCATGCCAGCCGGCCTTGTAAAACCGCGCCCCGAGCACGAACTGCACGGGCGTCGCGAGCACGAACTGCAGCCATGCCGGCAGCATCCAATGCTGGCCCGCCAGTTCCCCCAGCATGGGCAGCACGAGCGGCGCCGACAGCAAGAGCCCCAGCGCCACCGGCCCAAAGCCCGCCCAGGGCGAGGCCTCTTCGGCCTGCAGTTGCGCCTGCGCGCTGCGCGGCTCGTAGCCGGCATTGCGCACGGCGCGGCGCAGCATCGCTTCGACGGCCTGCGCGTCCTGCCCCGGCGCCGCGGCGTAGCGCACGCGCGCCGATTCGGTCGCCAGGTTCACCGCAGCGTCCTGCACGCCCGGCACCTTGCGCAGCGCGCGCTCCACGCGCGCCACGCAGCTCGCGCAGGTCATACCGCCTATGCCTAGGTCCAGCTCGCAAATATCGCCCGAAGCAGGCTCAGCAATTTCCATCAGGCACCCCATAGCGTTCGCAAAGAGGCATCATCTTATTTTTTCAATCCGACGAGGCACTTCACGATGCAATACACGTTCCAAGTCCAGGGCATGACCTGCGCGCACTGCGAGCGCGCCGTGACGCAGGCGCTGCAGCAGGTCGATCCGCAAGCCAGCGTGCAGATAGACCGCGCGCAAGGCAAGGTCGAAGTGCACAGCAGCGCCGCACGCGAAGCCCTGGCCGCAGCCATCAGCGAAGAGGGCTACACCGTTGCCCCTGCCGGCCAGTGAGCATCGCCGGCAAGGCCGCCGCAGGAAAACCCGTCCTGGACTTATGCAAACAAGGATGCAGCGAGGTTCTTTGCCATGGGGCGAACGCCTTGCCTCACCCCGATTTGCGTCAGTCGTGCCGTCATTGCGAGCTCCGCAGGGGCGCGGCAATCCAATCCCGTACTTTGCAGCGTGCGCAGGCGCTGTTGCGGCGGCCCCATGGATTGCCATGGGCCTTCGGCCCACACCATGACGCCCTCAAGCCCCCTCCTGCGCCAGCATCTGCCTCAGCTGCGCCTTGGCGACTTTTTCGAGCGTGGCGCGCGGCAGCTCGGGCACGATGCGCACCTCGTGCGGGCACTTGAAGTCCGCGAGCTGCTGGCGGCACGCGGCCAGCACGCGCTCGGCCAGGTCTGCGGGCGCATTCGGCGCCGCAATCACGAAAGCCACGGGTACCTCGTCGAGCATGGGGTGCGCACGCCCCACCACGGCGCCTTCGGCCACGCCGGGCACGGTCTGGATCACGCGCTCGATCTCCGAGGCCGCAACGTTCTCGCCGCCCACCTTGAGCATGTCCTTGCTGCGGTCGCCGAAGCGGATCGAGCCTTCTTCGAGCAGCTCGACGCGGTCGCCCGTGCGAAACCAGCCGTCGGGATCGAAGCTCTCGGCAGTGGCCTTGGCGTTGCCCAGATATTCCTGGAACAGCGACAGGCCGCGCACGCCCTGGATCAGCAAGTGCCCCGAGCCGCCCGGCTCCACGTGCCGCGCCTCGCGCACGGGCACGCTGTCGTCCTCGACGATGGCGATGCGGTATTCGGCCGCGGGACGGCCTATGCTCATGCTCGGGCTCGGCAGGTGGCGGTCGCTCACGATGCCGTGCGTGATGGTTTCGGTCATGCCCCACCAGCCTATGGTCTGCACGCGAAAATGCGCGTCCGTGGGCAGCGCGCAGGCGGCGGCGCCCCACAGGCGGTAATAGTGCTCTGCCGGCACCTCATGCGCGAGCAGAGCCTGGATGCAAAATGGGATCATCGAAGTCCAGGTCACACGCCGCGCGATCGACACGGGCCAAAAGCGGCTCGCCGAAAAGCGCGGCAGCACCACTGCCGTCGCCCCCACCCACAGGCACGCGAGCACCGAATACGCCTGCGCGTTGGTGTGAAACAGCGGCAGGTGCACCAGGTGCACGTCCTCGGCGCGCAAGTCCTCGTGCGCGGCATTGATGCGCGCACCCCACAGCGCGTTGGCATGCGTCCACAGCACCGCCTTGGGCCGCGAAGTCGTGCCCGAGGTGTATTGCACGCTGCACGGCGCGAGCGGGTCGGCCGGGCGGCGCGGCACGGGCGCGGCGTCCAGCGCGGCAAAGCTGCTCGCCGCGTCGGGCGCGCCCTGCTGCGGCGCGTGGCCGCTGTCGGTGGCCGTCACGGCCAGCCAGCGCAAGCCCTTGCACGAGGCCGCCACGCGCGCGGCAAACTTGGGCTGCGTGATGCCGCCCACGGCGCCGCAGTGCTCGGCGTAATACTGCAACTCGTCGTCCGAGGCGCGCGCATTCGTGGTCACGGCAATCGCGCCCAGCCACGCGCAGGCGTACCAGGCCAGCAGGGTCTCGGGGCAGTTTTCGAGGTGGATCAGCACGCAGTCGCCCGCGCGCACGCCGCGCTGCTGCAGTCCACCCGCGATGCGCCGCACGCGCTCGTGAAACATGCCGTAGCTGATGACCTCCGGCACGCCCTCGAACGGCTCCCAGACGATGAACGGATGGTCGCGGCGCGTGCGCGCACGCTGCTCGAGCAGCTCGGGCACGTCCATGCCCATGAAAGGATGCGCATCATGGCGCTGCAGCGGTGTCAAAGCGGACATAGGACAAACCCTCTTGTGAAAAACCCGTAGAAAACCCATGCTCCCCGGGCGAGCGCCTGTGCGCAAGGGCAAAAACCCTTATTGCCCGTTCAAAAATCAACCACCAAGGAATTTTCATGACCCCAACCACCGAAGCCCCGCTGCTGGTCGAGCGCCAAGGCGCCGTCGTCACGCTGTGCCTGAACCGCCCCGCCGCGCTCAACGCCTTTGATTACACGCTGGCCGAAGCGTTTTACCGTGCCATCAAGGACCTCAGTGCCGACGCCAGCGTGCGCGCCGTGGTGCTGCGCGGCGCGGGCAAGGGCTTCGTAGCCGGCGGCGACCTGGCCACGCTGCGCGCCAACCCCGTGCAGGGCGCGTCGGACATCCTCACGCTGCTCAACGAGGCGCTGCCGCTGCTCAGCGCCATGGACGCGCCGCTGATCGCCCAGGTGCACGGCGTGGCCGCGGGCGCGGGGCTGAGCCTGATGCTGCTCGCCGACTTCATCCTCGTGGCCGAGGGCACGCGCTTTGCCCCCGCCTACATCAACCTGGGCACCTGCTGCGACATGGGCATGTCCTGGAGCCTGCCGCGCATCGTGGGCCTGCGCCGTGCGCTCGAGATCACCATGCTCGGCGAGCCCTTCGGCACCGCCGAAGCGCTGCAAATGGGCCTCGTCAACCGCGTGCTGCCCGCCGACGAGCTCGAAGCCGCCACGCAGGAGCTCGCGCAGCGCCTCGCATCAGGCCCCACGCTCGCCTACGGCGCCTTGAAGCGGCTCATGCGCCAATCCTTCGAGCGCAGCTTTGCCGAACAGCTCGACGCCGAAAAGCAATCCTTCGTGCGCTGCATGGGCACGGAGGACTTCCGCGCCGGCGTCGAAGCCTTCTACGCGCGCCAGGCGCCGACCTTCCAGGCGCGCTGATTTCGGTCACTGCGCGCCGCTGCGCTGCTGGACAGTAGCGCTGCTGCACGGCTGCATGGCCGCGGATATGGTTGCGAATATGGCCGCGGGTGGCCTCACCCCACCTTGCGCAGCAGATTCACGCGCATCGGGCGCACGAAGTCGGCGCCCTGCGCCCTCATGTGCGGCATGAAGCGCGCACGCACCGCCGCGCGCGTGGCGGCGTCGAGGTGACGCTCGGCAAACGTCACGTCAATCATGCGCCGCTCGAAGTCCTCGAAGTCGTCGTAGTGCACGGGCATGTCGAAAAACGTCTCGCTGAGCTGCTCCCACGCGCCCGAGGCCACGGCGCGCCGCACCGCCGCCAAGGCCGCCGCGCGCACCTCGCCCTCGTCGTTGAAAAGCCGCACGATTTCGTTGAGCGCGCCTGCATACACCGGCTCCGACACGTAAAGCAGCCCCTGCGCGCGCAGCACGCGGTGCACCTCGGCGAGCGCCTGGTCCATCGCATTGAGCGGCACGTGGTGCAAAGACTTGAGCATCAGCGCGAGGTCGAAGCTCTGCGCCGCAAACGGAATCGCCTGCGCCCCGGCCTGCACGAATTGCAGGCGCTCGGCGGGGTTTTGCAGGTTCTTCGCGTGCTGGCGCTCATCGACCTCCAGCCCCACCACCGTGCACTGCGGCCAGCGCTGCAACAACTTGCGCGCGAGCTGTGCCGCGCCGCAGCCCAACTCGATGATGCGCGGGTGGCTCGGCAGATCGACAAGCTGCTGCAAAAGTTCGAGTTCATCGGTGATCAAAGGGGTACTCATGGGCAGGCTCCGGGAGCAAGAAAAAAAGTATTCGGATTTGAGGCCCCCAGCTCGGGATAGTTCTTCGTCCAGCCATTGAGCAGCAGGGCTTCCTTGTCGTTCAGGTCGCGCTCGCGCTTCAAGAGCACAAAGCGGTCGTGCATCAGGCCCCGGCGCTGTTTCGGGATCAGTTGCTCGCGCAGGCTCTTCCTGAGCTTTTCCACCGCGTCATTCGCCATACGGACGACGTGGCACTTGTCGATGACGATCCTGGCATCCGGCAGCACCGCAGTGACTGCATCACGATATAGCGTCCACATGTGGGTTGGGTTCGAGACTTCGGCATAGAAGTGATAGTCGTGGCCGGCTTCCTCGACCCGCTGCACCCTGAAGTCGGGGAGGTTCAGGATGTTCGCGGGCATCGCTCAAGCCGCAAAATGCCCATCAACCGCCTCCTTGATCCGCAAGGGCCTGCACCTGCCGATACAGCCCCGGCAAGTCGTTGTGAATCGTCTTCCAGACGATCTCCAAATCCACCTTGAAGTAGCCGTGTGCCAGGGCGTTTCGCATGTCATTGGCGAGCGCCAATGGGAGCTCCGGGTGCGCGACTGCGAACTCCGGGTGGTCTCGCTCGATGTTGCGGCTGGCTTCGCCGATCACTTCCAGGTTGCGAATCACGGCGTCCTGAACGATCTTGCTGGACAAGAAGCCAACTTCGTCAACATCTTCCACGTAGGCATGGATGCGCTCGATGGCTTCAAGGATGTGCCCCAGGTAGTCGGGCAGCCGCGGAGGATCGCGGCTCATACGGGACTGGCCTCCGCGAGCACGGCAGCACGGAACTTGTCCGGCAACCCGTTGGGCGTAAGCACGTCCACCTGCACGCCAAGCAACTTGCGCAGTTCCACGCGGATCGCGCTGATGTCGAACAGCGTCATATCCGGCGTCGGGTCGATCAGGATGTCCAAGTCGCTGCTGTCGGTGTCCTGGCCGCGCAGGACAGAACCGAACACCCGAGCGTTGCGGGCGTGGTGAGACTCGACCACATGCCGGATCGCGGCACGGTTCGAGGCCAAGGCTTCAGAGGGCTTCATGTCTTCTTCTCCCACAACGAAATCCAGTTTCATGGTAAGCCAACACAGCACTGGAAGCCAACATCAAAATCCGGTTTGACGCCAAGGTGACGAAAGCTGATTCAGACGCAGGAAACACATTCAAATCCGGATACCCGAAAAAAAGGAAAGGAAACGGAGAGGATTTTCTCCGTCTCAAAACGGCGGCCCTTCTTCTGCGGCCTCTTGCGCAGCCTCTTGCCCGGCTGCTTCGGCGCCTATTTCCTTGGCAGCCACCGCTTCGGCCGCACCACGCGCCACACCCGCCGGCCCGGCCAAGTCCGCCTCGCCGTCCAGCGCCGCTATCAAGTCCGGCAACAGCCGGCCCAGCTCGCCCGTTGCCAGCGCCACGTCGGCATCGAACCCGCCCTCGTCATCCGTCTGCTCGGCCAGCGCGGTATCGAGCAAAGTCACCTTTTTGAGCTGCAGCCCCTCGGTGAGCACGAAAGACACGCGCCCCTCCCACCCCAGCGCGAGGCGCGTGGGGCGCTTGCCCGCGGCGATGTGCGCTTGCACCTCCTCGATGTCGAGCGGGTGGCGCTCGTAGCGCACCACGGCTTGCGACTCGTCCGGGCTTTTGAGCTCGCACTCGCGCTCCAGCGTGAAGCCCGCGGGCGGCTCCTGCGTGGCCAGCCAATGCGCCATCGCCGTCGCGGGCGCGGTCTGCGTCTGCAACAAGCGCAGCGACAGGCCCGGCAGCAGCTCCACGAGCAGGCTCGTGAGCTCGTCGGCGCGCGCCTGGCTCGCCGTGTCCAGCACCAGCCAGCCAGCCTCGGGGTCTATCCACACCCACACCGCCGCCTGCCGTGTGAACGCCATGGGCAGCAGGTCGAGCTTGGCTTCCTCCTTGAGCTCGCGCAGCTCCTTCTTGCCGGGCTTGCGGCCCGTCGTGACCTCGATCTGCGCAGCCTTTTCCTGCGCCTTGCGCGCGAGCACCGCCGCGGGCAGCAGCTTGGCCTCGCGCACCAGCCGCAAAATCCATTGCCCGCCCACCGCTTCGACCAGCGCCCCGTGCGCCTCGCCGCGCGGCGGCACCCAGCCGAGCGCAAGCTCCTGCGTGGCCCCGCAGGGCGCAAACGGCATGCGCGCGAGCGCCGCATCCACCGCATCGAGCGGCAGGTTCCACGGCTGCGCAATGCGGTAAACAATCATGTTCTTGAACATGGACAACCTTTGTAACGACAAAATGAGTATCAAATAAATAGCTGCCTGCGCTCATAAACAAAGGGCTAATGGCCAATTTGACTATGAAAACGGTGCTACAGCCGAGGGCGCCACTTTACACAGGCGCCACCGCGGATCACGCAAGCGACACAGAGCCGGCGCACACTGTCCTCCCGCAACGATCTTGTTTTCTCTGAAAGGATCACACCATGGCCCATTCCCAAGGCTCCTCAACGTTCCGCCGCCACCTCGCCCTCACGGCGCTGCTCGGCACCCTGGCGCTGCCCGTGTTTGCGCAGCCGGCCACGCCCGCCGCAGGCCCTGCGGCGGGGCCTGTTGCCGACACGCCGCGCGCCCAAAGAATGCACGACCGGCAAGAGCGCCGCGAACAGCACTTTGCCCAGCGCGCCGCCGCGCTCAAAGAGGCGCTCAAACTCACGCCCGAGCAAGAACCCGCGTGGCAAGACTTCATGAATGCCATGCAGCACAGACCGCAGCACGCGCGCCTAGACATGAACCCCGACGAGTTCACCAAGCTCAGCACTCCCGAGCGTCTGGACCGCATGCGCGCCCTGCGCACCCAGCACATCGCCGAGATGGACCAGCGCGCCGAAGCCATCAAGGCCTTTTACGCCAAGCTCAGCCCGCAGCAGCAAAAAACCTTCGACGCGCAATTCATGCCGCACCAAGGCATGATGGGCCCGCACGACAAACACCCCGGCCGCGCCGGCATGCGCGGCGGCCCAGGGCCTGCGCGCTGAGCATCCACTTCCCCCCGCTTTCCTCCGCCTTGCCCGGCCCCACTCCATGGGGCCGGGCTTTTTTGCGCCGTCGTGGCGGCGGTAATCGGCGGTAATTGGAATCTGACCCCAATTTCCCCGGCCAGGCGCGGTGCACAAAGCTGTGCACAAAAAGCGCACAAGCCACCACTTGTCCACAGGCCGGGCCGGGCCGGGGAAATTATTCATTTCGGCGCACAAGCCAGCGCGTCCCGCGCGCACAGCGTTTGCCTGCGCCCAAGTGCGCGTCAAATAAGAAAAAAAAGCACTTGTCCACGCCAGCGGCGTGCCTCTACTACCACTACTAATTTGATATAGAACATAAGAAGCAAGATAGCGACACATTCCTCGCCCCAAAAAATCGCCGTTCCATTCGCCGGCTTCAGCCCCTGCGCTGACCAAAATTTCGGCCCTGCAGGGCGGCGAACGGGTAAAAAATTGCACAAAAAGTTACATCGCCCCTCAAGTTTTCGCCGCGCCTAGCCGAAAACCCATCCATCAAGGCCAGCGTGCCTTGTGCGAAGCGGCAGCGCAGGGTGTGGTGCCCTGGGGTGCCACCAAGGCAGCAATGCCGCACATCCAGTTTTTTCTTGAGGAGCTACCA
>CAVPUD010000046.1:0-8401 GCA_963708545.1 uncultured beta proteobacterium
TTCAATCACCCCGGCGACTTCGAGGCCGGGAATGTCCGAGACACCCGGCGGCACCGGGTACAGGCCCAGACGCTGCAGCACATCGGGACGATTGATACCGCTGGCACTGACGCGAATGCGCAGCTCGCCCGGGCCGGCGAGCGGCACCGGACGCTCGCCCGGACGCAGAACGTCCGGTGCGCCATAACTTGTGATTTCAATCGCTTTCATGATACCGACCTTTAAGCTTGAACTAAAGCAAGGGGCTGTCTACTGTGCTGCAGCATCCATCGGTCAAGCGCGGTTTTCCTGCGCCGGACGCTCCAGCAGCGCCTTCATCGACAGTTTGATGCGCCCCTTTTCATCGGTCTCCATGACCTTGACCTTGACGATCTGGCCTTCAGACAAGTAGTCGGTGACTTTTTCAACGCGCTCGTGGGCGATCTGGCTGATGTGCAGCAAGCCGTCCTTGCCGGGCAACAAATTGATCAGGGCACCGAAGTCGAGAATCTTGGTGATCGCGCTTGGCGACCTGCGCGGCGCGCGCCAGCAGCTCCTGACGCAGCCCTGGGGCCATTGGCGCGGCGCCATCCTGGCCGCGCTGGCCGCGCCCCACCCGGACCTGGCGCAGCGCCTCACGCGCATGGACATCACCCGCTGGGGCCACGCCATGGTCATCCCGCAGCCCGGCACGTTGCGCCGGCTGCGGCAGCTCTCAGCCGCCTCCGCGGACGCCCGCGGCGCGCAGGTCGCGAACGTGCGCAGCGGCCGCCTGCACTTCGCCCACGCGGACTGGTCCGGCTATTCGATCTTCGAGGAAGCCTTCACGCGCGGCCATGCGGCGGGCTGCGCGGTGTAAGCATCATCCGCCGCGCTGCAGCGCGTGGCGCTCGGCGTGCCGCGGCTCGAACAGCGCGAGCAAGGCCGCCATGAGCGCCTGCGCCTTGGCGCTGTGGTCCGCGCCGAAATTGCACACGTACACATCCAGCGTCACGGCCTTGCGCTCGGGCCAGGTGTGCACGCAGACATGGCTTTCGGCGAGCAGCAGGGCCGCTGTCACCCCGCCGGGGCCGTGGCCGGTTGCGGCAAAGGTGTGCAGCAGTTCGCCCACCACCTGCAGCCCCGTGGCCTGGGCCGCATCGCGGCAGGCCGCGCCGAGCAGGCTTGCATCGACGAGCCAGCGCGCGGCGCAGCGGCAGTCGTGGAGGTCGGCGGTCAGGTGCAGGCCATGCATGCGCGCACTGTAGCGGATCGACCGTCACGAAAGCCGCTGGCTGCAATGCCATAATCCGCCGCTTTGACGGAGACATCCCATGGGAACCTACCCTAGGAGCCTGTCGGACTTTGGAATCGTCGGCTGCGAATGCGCCGCAGCGGCCCATTTTTTACCGTCTTCTTGCCCCATAGCACCACTATGGGGCGGCGAATCCGGCAAAAACTGGCCTCGCTGGGGCGCATTCTCGCTTTCGACGCCCAAAGCCCGACAGGCTCCTAGTCGGTAGCTTTCAACTCCCGGCCTGCAAAAAGAGTGGGGGGTTGAAAGCACCACACCCCCTTTCGCCAGTTTTCGCAGACGCACCCCGGGAGTGAGCCCATGCTCAATATTTTCACGCTCGTCAACGGCCGCCTGTTCCAGGAAGAGATCGAATCCCTGGAGGAGCTCGCCAAATTCCAGCCGATCTGGGTCGATCTGGAAGCCCCCACGCGCGAGGAAAAGCGCTGGATCAAGCAGCACTATGGCTTGTCCATCCCCGAGGACGCAATGGACGACGACATCGAAGAGTCCGCGCGCTTTTACGAAGAAGACAACGGCGAGTTGCACATCCGCAGCGACTTTTTGATCGACGACGACGAAAACCCGCGCTCGGTGCGCACGGCCTTCATCCTGAACCAGCACAACACCGACCTCAAAAGCCGCGGCGTGCTGTTTTCGATCCACGACGAGGACGTGCCGGTGTTCCGCCTGCTGCGCCTGCGCGCGCGCCGTGCGCCGGGCTTGATCGAGGACGCCAAGGACGTGCTGCTCAAGCTCTTCGATGGCGATGCCGAATACTCGGCCGACACGCTCGAAAACATCTACGACGAGCTCGAAAAGGTTAGCCGGCAGGTGCTGGCGGGTGACGTGACCGACGCGCGTGCGGGCGAGGTGCTTTCGGCCATCGCGCGCCAGGAGGACTTGAACGGGCGCATCCGCCGCAACGTCATGGACACGCGCCGCGCCGTGAGCTTCATGATGCGCAGCAAGATGCTCAACGCGAGCCAGTTCGAGGACGCGCGCCAGATCCTGCGCGACATCGAGTCGCTGGACAACCACACGGCCTTTTTGTTCGACAAGATCAACTTCCTGATGGACGCCACGGTGGGCTTCATCAACATCAACCAGAACAAGATCATCAAGATTTTCTCGGTGGCCAGTGTGGCGCTGCTGCCGCCTACGCTGATCGCGAGCATCTACGGCATGAACATGCAGTTCCCCGAGCTAGAACTGCTCGGCCCCGCGATGTACCCCTACGTGCTCGCGCTGATGGTGGTGTCGGCCATCGGCCCGATGTGGTACTTCCGCAAGCGCGGGTGGTTGATGTAAAAATAGGCCGTTTGCGCTGATCGAATAAGCACAAGCAGCTATTTATTTCATAGCTTTTGCAGCAAGCCTTTCACGATGCGTTCGGCGTAGCGGCTGGCCACGGTGCGCACGAATTGCGGAAAGTCCAGGTGCGCGCTGTCGTCGGCGCGGTCGGAGATGGTGCGCACCGCGGCAAAGGGCAGGCCGTAGTCGTGGCAGACTTGGGCCACGGCGGCGCCTTCCATCTCCACGGCCAGCACTTCGTGGCCGGCCGTGAGCAAAGCGGCGCGCAGGCCCTGCGCCTCGTGCGCGCTCGCGACGAAGCGGTCGCCGCTCGCCACCAGGCCGTGGTGCACGCGCGGGTGGCCTGCCTGGTATTTCAAGCCAAAATGGCCTCCAGCCCTTGATACGCAAGCGTTAGCAGCTTCCAATAGCAGAGCAGACAGCGCCGCATCGCAGGCCAGGCGCTGGCGGCCGTAGCCGGGCAGCTCCCAGCGCGCGAAAAGCGGCGAGGCGTCCATGTCGTGCTGCACGTAGTCCTGCGCCACGACCACGTCGCCCACCTGCACGCCCGCACCCACGCCGCCGGCCACGCCGGTGAACACGATGCGCGCGACGCCGAAGCGCTCGATCAGCGCCGTGGCCGTGGTCGCCGCGGCCACCTTGCCTATGCCCGAGAGCGCGAGCACCACGCTCTGGCCGTGCAGCGTGCCACGCCAAAAGCTGCGGCCCGCGTGCTGCAGGTGCTGCGGCTGCTGCAACTGCGCGAGCAGGCCGCTTTGCTCTTGCGGTAAGGCACTGAGGATGGCGACGGGCATGGAAATCAAGCCGCTGCGTGCACAGACAACGCAACGCGCAGACTCATCACGACTTACGCAAATCGGGGTTAGGCAAGGCGTTCGCTCCATGGCAAAACACCACGCTGCATCCTTTTTTGCGTAAGTCCAGTCATCCTAAATCCGGCAGTTGAGCGCGCCCGAGCGTGTCGTCATCGGGTGCACTGGCAAGGCGCAAACCGCAGCCATGGCGGGTGCCATGGCGAGGATTTGCAACGCGGCCAGCGTGCCCGAGGGCGGCGCGATCGGGCGCGCAGCGCTCTGACCCGATGGGTGCGTCTCGCAGAGTGAAAAATCATCGAAAGAATCAAAGAATTGCATACGAAATGCAGCGGTCAACTGCCGGATTTAGGATCATGTTTTGTGCAGCTCGCGCCGCAGCACCTTGCCCACCGTGGTCTTGGGCAGCTCGTTGCGGAATTCGATCACCTTGGGGCGCTTGTAGCCCGTGAGGTTTTCGTGGCAGAAGGCGCGCACCTGCGCTTCAGTGAGGCTGGGGTCGCTGCGCACGATCACGACCTTGACGGCCTCGCCCGATTTTTCGTCGGGGATGCCGACCACGCCGCATTCGAGCACGCCGGGGCAGCTCGCGATCACGTCTTCGACCTCGTTCGGATAGACGTTGAAGCCGCTCACGAGGATCATGTCCTTCTTGCGATCGACGATCTTGAAGTAGCCGCGCGCATCCATGGTGCCGATGTCGCCCGACTTGAACCAGCCGTCGGCGGTCATGACCTTGGCGGTCTCGTCGGGGCGCTGCCAGTAGCCAGCCATGACCTGCGGCCCGCGGATCGCGATCTCGCCGGGTTGGCCCAGCGTGGTGACGTCGTGGCCGTCGTCGTCGAGCAGCTTCATCCAGGTGCTGGGCAGCGGCACGCCAATGGTGCCCGTGAATTCGCGCGTGGTCACGGGGTTGCAGCTGGCCGAAGGACTGGTTTCGGACAGACCATAGCCCTCGCAGATCGGGCAGCCGGTTTTTTCGAGCCAGCGCTGCGCCACGGCGCTTTGCACCGCCATGCCGCCGCCCACGCTGACCTTGAGGTGGCGCCAATCGACGGTGTCGAAGTCGGGGTGGTGCAGCAGCCCGTTGAACAAGGTGTTGACGGCGGCAAAAATGTGAAAGCGGTGCTGCGACAGCTCCTTGAGCACGGCGGGCAGGTCGCGCGCATTGGGCACCATGATGACCTTGTTGCCCGTGCGCAGCGGCAACAGCAGGTTCAGCGTGAAGCCGAAGATGTGGTAGAGCGGCAGCACGCAGGCCGTGCCAGGCTGCTCGCCGGGCGGGATTTGCGCCATCACGGGGGCGTTCCAGGCTTCGGACTGCAAGGTGTTGGCGACGAGGTTGCGATGCAGCAGCATCGCGCCCTTGGGCGTGCCCGTGGTGCCGCCCGTATATTGCAGCACGGCCAGGTCTTCAGGGCCCAGCGGCGGCGGCTGCAGGCGCCCGCGCCGGCCCTGGCGGATCGCCTCGTTGAAGCGCACGGCCGCGGGCAGGCTGAAGGCAGGCACCAGCTTTTTCAGGTGCCGCACCACGAAGTTCACCACCGCGCCCTTGGGGCCGCCGAGCAGGTCGCCGAGCGCGCACAGCACGACGTGCTGAACGGACGTCTGTGCGATGCAGTGCTGCAGGGTGTGCGCAAAGTTTTCGAGGATGACGATGGCCTTGGCGCCCGAATCCTTGAGCTGGTGCTCGAGCTCGCGCGCGGTGTAGAGCGGGTTCACGTTAACGACCACGCAGCCCGCGCGCAGCACCGCCGCCACGGCCACCGCGTACTGCGGCATGTTGGGCATCATGAGCGCCACGCGGTCGCCTTTGACCAAACCCAGCCCTTGCAAATAGGCCGCGAGCGCACGCCCGAGCGCGCCGGCCTGCGCGTAGCTGAGCTCCTTGCCCATGAAGCTGTACGCCGAGCGCTCGGGGTAGCGCGCAAAGGCCTCGTCGAACAGGTGCACGAGCGTGGGAAAGCGCAGTGGGTCGATGTCGGCGGGCACGCCTTCGGGGTAGGCTGCGAGCCAGGGACGGTCGGTCATGGTTTTTTGCCTCCTTGTTTTTCTTGCTTGCTGATCATTCGAGCGCCTTGGTGATGTCCTCGACCACTTTCTTCGCGTCGCCGAACACCATCATGGTCTTATCCATGTAAAAAAGCTCGTTGTCCAGGCCCGCGTAGCCTGCGGCCATGGAGCGCTTGTTGACGATCACGGTCTTGGCCTTGTAGGCCTCGAGGATGGGCATGCCGTAGATCGGGCTGCCCTTTTGCAGCGCGGCGGGGTTGACCACGTCGTTGGCGCCCAGAATGATGGCCACGTCGGCCTGGCCGAATTCGCCGTTGATGTCCTCCATCTCGAACACCTGGTCGTAGGGCACCTCGGCCTCGGCCAGCAGCACGTTCATGTGGCCCGGCATGCGCCCGGCCACGGGGTGGATGGCGTACTTCACATCTATGCCTTTTTCGGTGAGCTTTTGCGCCATTTCCTTCACGGCATGCTGCGCGCGCGCCACCGCCAGGCCGTAGCCGGGCACGATGATCACGCTGTCGGCGTTGCCGAGCACGAAGGCCGCGTCGTCGGCGCTGCCCGTCTTGACAGGGCGCTGCTCCTGGGCGGCGCCGCCAGTGCCCGCCGCTTCGCCGCCAAAGCCGCCCAATATGACGCTGAAGAACGAGCGGTTCATGGCCTTGCACATGATGTAGCTCAGGATCGCGCCCGAGCTGCCCACGAGCGAGCCCGCGATGATGAGCATGCTGTTGTTGAGCGAAAAGCCAATGCCCGCCGCGGCCCAGCCCGAGTAACTGTTGAGCATGGACACGACCACCGGCATGTCGGCCCCGCCGATCGGGATGATCAGCGTCACGCCAATGATGAAGCCGAGCACGCACACTGCGGCAAAGGGGATGGCACCCTGCGTCTGCCAAAACAGCGCCGCGCCCACGATGGCGAGCACACCGAGCAGCAGGTTGAGCCAGTGCTGGCCCGCAAACACCACGGGCGCGCCCTGAAACAGCCGGAACTTGGACTTGCCCGAGAGCTTGCCCCAGGCGATCACGGAGCCGCTGAAGGTCACGGCGCCTATGAACGCGCCCAGCGCCAGCTCCACGCGGCTACCCGGCGGAATGCCGCCTTGCGCGCCCGCGCCTTCCATCACGCTGAAGGCTGCGGGCTCGGCCACCGTGGCGGCGGCGATGCACACCGCGGCCAGGCCGATCATGCTGTGGAAGAACGCCACGAGCTCGGGCATCTTGGTCATTTCCACGGTCTTGGCGCGCCAAGCGCCGTAGCCGCCGCCCACGATCAGCCCGAGCAGCACCCAGCCCAGACCCTGGGCCGAGCCGGCAAGCTCGACGATCAGCGCTGCCGTGGTCAGCACGGCAATGGCCATGCCGGTCATGCCGAACACGTTGCCGCGGATCGAGGTAGTCGGGTGGCTCAAGCCCTTGAGCGCCTGGATGAAGCACACGCTGGCGACCAGGTACAGCAGCGTGACGAGGTTCATGCTCATGGGTTTTCTCCTTTATTTATAGCTGCTTATGCTTTATTTTTGTGCCTCAGAGGCCGATTTCTTCTCTTTTTTCTTGAACATTTCGAGCATGCGCCGCGTGACCAGAAAGCCGCCGAAGATGTTGACCGCGGCGAGCGCTACCGCAGCCACGCCCAGAAATTTGGCAAAGCCGCCCTGCGTGAGCGCAGCCGCGAGCATGGCGCCGACGATGACGATGGCCGAAATGGCGTTGGTCACGGCCATCAGCGGCGTGTGCAGCGCGGGCGTGACGGTCCACACCACGTGGTAGCCCACGTAGATCGCGAGCACGAAGATGGTCAGGTTGATGAGGGTGGGCGAAACGGCTTCCATGGGGGGCTCCGTAAAAAGGGAAGGGGCTGGGCTGAGCAAGTGCCGACAGCGCCAATGGCGCGCCGGGCAGGACAGGCTATTTGCGCCGCACCGCGCCCTGGTGCGCCACCAGGCACGCGGCGACGATGTCGTCCTGCAAATCGATCTGCACGCCGCCCTCCTTGGGCAGCACCAGCTTCAAAAAATCGAGCACGTTGCGCGCGTACAGCGCCGAGGCGTCGGCCGCGACGAGCGCAGGCAGGTTGGTCTCGCCGATCAGCGTCACGCCGTGCTTGACCGCCGTGCGCCCGGGTTCGGTGAGCGGGCAGTTGCCGCCCTGGTGCGCCGCGAGATCGACGATGACCGAGCCCGGCTTCATCGCGCGCACCATGTCCTCGCTCACGAGCACGGGCGCGGGCCGGCTCGGGATCAGGGCCGTGGTGATGAGCACGTCGGCCAGCGCCGCGCGCTTGGCGACTTCGGCCTTTTGGCGTTCGAGCCAGCTTGGTGGCATAGGGCGGGCGTAGCCGCCCACGCCTTCGGCGGCTTCTTTTTCTTCTGCGGTTTCGTAAGGCACGTCGATGAACTTCGCACCCAGCGATTCGACCTGCTCCTTGACGCTGGGGCGCACGTCCGAAGCCTCGATCACCGCACCCAGGCGCTTGGCCGTGGCGATCGCCTGCAAGCCGGCCACGCCCGCGCCGAGCACGAGCACGCGCGCGGCCTTCACGGTGCCCGCCGCCGTCATGAGCATGGGAAAGAAGCGCTGGTAGGCATTGGCCGCGAGCAGCACGGCCTTGTAGCCCGCGATGTTCGCCTGGCTAGAGAGCACGTCCATGCTCTGCGCGCGCGTGGTGCGCGGCGCGGCCTCGAGCGCAAAAGCGCTGACGCCCGCCAGCGCGAGGCGCTCGAGCCCCGCGCGGTCGAACGGATCGAGCATGCCCACGAGCACGGCGCCCGGGCGCAACAAGGCCAGCTCGGCCACGCTCGGCGCGCGCACCTTGAGCACCACGTCGGCGCCCAAGGCCGCGGCGGCATCGACGATCTCGGCGCCCACCGCCTGGTACGCTGCGTCGGGCGCACTCGCCGCGAGGCCGGCGCCGGCCTGCACGCAGAGCTGGTGCCCCTGGGCGCAAAGTTTTCTCACCGTCTCGGGGGTTGCCGCGACCCTGGTTTCCCCTGGCATGGTTTCCGCAG
>CAVPUD010000047.1:0-4307 GCA_963708545.1 uncultured beta proteobacterium
GACCCCTGGTGATGCCCACCGTGGTGATCGCGCTCGCCCTGCTGCTCTTTTTCGTCACGGTGCAGGATGTGTTGGGCTTCCCGCAAAAAGGCTTTTTCACGATCTTCATCGGGCACACGATGATGTGCGTCTCGTATGCGGCCGTGGTGATCCAGTCGCGCCTCAAGGAGATGGACCGCTCCGTCGAGGAGGCGGCGATGGACCTGGGCGCGCGCCCCTTGCAGGTCTTCATGCTCGTGACGCTGCCCGCCATTTCGCAGGCGCTGGTGTCGGCCTGGCTGCTGACCTTTTCGCTCTCGCTCGACGAAGTGGTCATCTCTGCGTTTCTTTCCGGCCCCGGCTCGACCACCTTGCCCGTGGTGATCTTCTCGCGCGCGCGCCTCGGCCTGAACCCCGAAATCAACGTCATCGGCGCCGTTACGGTGTATCTGGTGATCGTCGCGGTAGTGGCAAGCAGCCTGTGGATGGCGCGGCGTGAGCGCCGCCGGGCCCAGGAAAGCGCTGCGGCCTACCGCCAGGAAATGGAATTGCAAGCCGGCGCTTAGCGCGCGCTGCACGCGTCGGTTGCACAGTTTTGTCACCAAGCCGAGGGGAAAAATCATGCACCACAAATTCCGCCTTTCCATTCTGACCCTGGCCCTGGGCCTGGAGCCCATGCTGGCGCGGGCCGACACCAACGCCGACATCCTGCGCGAGATCGAGGCGCTCAAGGCCAAGGTGCAGCAGCTCGAGGCGCAGGTCAAGAGCCAGCAAACCCAGATCGAGGAAAACCAGCGCGCCGCCGCAGAGGCCAGCCAGACGGCCGACCGTGCCGACGTGCAGCTCAGTGGCGTCAAGCAGGCGCTGGAAACGTCGGGCTTCAAGGGCCTCACGATCACCGGCATGATCGCGCCGGCGTACGTTTACAACCAGGCGCAGCAATCGGGCTCGTTCGTGTTCCTGAACCGCGCGAACGGCGCGGCGGGCGACAGCACGATCTACAACTATGACAACTCGTATTTCGGCAGCGCCTATATCTCGTTTGCCAAAGAGACCGAAGAAGGAACCCAGTGGACGCTGGTGCTCGCACCCGAGCGCGGCGCGGGCGCGATCTCCAACGGCAGCTCCATCGTGCACGAGGCCTCTGTCTCTATCCCGCTCGAAGGCGACAAGAACACGCGCCTGATCGCCGGCCAAATCCCCGACTGGGAGGGCTACGAATCGACCTGGGGCAACGAGATGAAACCTATCACCCACAACCTGCTGTTCGACTTTGCCGAGCTCACGTCCTACACCGGCGTAGGCATGCACCTGGTGCGCGGCAAGTGGGAAGTCAAAGCCATGCTCGCCAACATGAACTCCCCGCGCTACTACTACAGCGGCAATGGCGGGCGCGCGCCCGCCGCGGTGTTCCGCGCCGACTACGCCATCCCCGGCTACGACGACGCGGGCGTGGGCTTCTGGGGCATGGTGGGCAAGCTGCCCAATGCCAACGTGAGCCCTGCCGATGGCGCCACGGCGCTGTACCGCACGGGCACGTCATCGGCCGCGATGTTCGAGGTCGATGGCTACGTCGCCAAGGGCGATTGGGGCTACTACGGCCAGATCGGTTACGGCCAGCAAACCGGCGCGGCCTACAACGGCGACACCGCGAGGTGGTGGGGCCTCTCGGGCATGATGACCTACAACTTCAGCCCGCGCTTGCTCGGCTTTGCGCGCGCCGACTATCTCAACAACAAAAAGAACGGCGGCGGCCTGCCCGGCGGCTACATGAACGTATCGAGCTCAGGGCAGGGCTTCAACGGCGTCAACGGCTTTGGCCCGGGCTATGTGCGCGATCCGCTCACCGGCGAGTGGGTGACCGAGGACGGCAATGCGGGCGCGAACCGCTACGCCTTGTCGCTGGGCATGAATTACCTCTACAACCAATCCACCACACTCAAGCTCGAATACCGCTACGACCGCGCGAGCCGCGCGACCTTCCTCAACACCTCTGACGGCGGCTACCGCAAATACAACAACCTGCTTGCGGCATCGGTGGTCGTGAGCTTCTGATCGGTTTGGTAAGCCAGACCATGACCCCAAGGTGCCCGCTGGGGCTGTTGGCAGCCTCGAACTTGCTGGAGATGTCCCATGAACAACGCCTCTTCCTCGCCTGATTTCTGGCACGCGCGCGCGGCTGAACTGCTCGCGCGCGGCATCGATGGCCGCATGTGGATCGAAGGCCGGCGCGAGGATGCGGCCGACGGCCAATGTTTCGACTGCATCTCGCCGCTCGACGGCCGCGTGCTCGCGCGCGTGGCGCGCGGCCAGGCGGCGGACATCAACCGGGCCGTCGCGTCGGCGCGCGCGGCCTTCGTCGATAGACGCTGGGCGGGCAAGCCGCCGGCCGTGCGCAAAAAGGTGTTGCAGGACTTCGCCGCGGCCATGCTCGCGGCACGCGAGGAGCTCGCTCTGCTCGAAACCCTGGACATGGGCAAACCCATCACACACAGCCTCTCGGCCGATGTGCCCGGCGCGGCGCGCTGCATCCAGTGGTACGGCGAGGCCGTGGACAAGGTCTATGACGAAATCGCACCCACGGCCGACAGCGCGCTGGCGCTGGTCACGCGCGAGCCCGCAGGCGTGGTCGGCGCCATCGTGCCCTGGAACTACCCCATGCTCATGGCGGCGTGGAAGCTCGGGCCCGCGCTTGCCGCGGGCAACTCGGTGGTGCTCAAGCCGAGCGAAAAGTCGCCCCTGACGGCCTTGCGCATGGCCGAACTGGCACTGCAGGCAGGATTGCCACCGGGCGTGTTCAACGTGGTGCCGGGCTACGGCCACGAAGCCGGCGAGGCGCTCGCGCTGCACATGGACGTGGATGTGATCGGCTTCACGGGCTCCACGCGCACGGGGCGGCGCATGCTCGAATACGCGGGGCGCAGCAACCTCAAGCGCATCTACAACGAGCTCGGCGGCAAGTCGGCGAACATCGTGTTTGCCGATTTCGACGATCTCGACGGCGCCGCCGCCACGGCCGCGGGCAGCATGTTCTACAACCAAGGCGAGAGCTGCAACGCGCCCTCGCGCCTGCTGCTGCAAGAGGACATTGCCGACGCGTTTCTCGAAAAGCTGTTGGCCCAGGTGCCGCAGTACGCACCGGGCGACCCGCTCGATCCGCAGACCCGTGCTCGGCGCGCTCGTCGACGCCACGCAGACGCAGACCGTGCTGGGCTACATCGCGTCGGGCCTGGCCGAAGGCGCGCAATGTCTCGTGGGTGGCACGCGCGTGCTCGAGCACACGGGCGGCCAGTTCGTCGCGCCCACGGTGTTCGACAAAGTGCACAACCGCATGAAGATCGCGCAGGAAGAAATCTTCGGCCCGGTGCTCGCGGTGCTGCGCTTTCGCACCGAAGAAGAGGCCATCGCCATCGCCAACGATTCCTCCTACGGCCTGCACGCGGCTGTATGGACGCGCAAGCTCGATCGCGCCGTGCGTGTCTCGCGTGCGCTCAAGGCGGGCACGGTGCACGTCAACCAGTACGACGAGGACGACATCACCGTGCCTTTCGGTGGCGTCAAGCAGTCGGGCAACGGGCGCGACAAGTCGCTGCACGCCTTCGACAAATACACCGAGCTCAAAACCACCTGGATGCGCATCGCGCCGCGCTGAGGGCGCTTCTTCCCGATGGCGGGCGCTGGCGTTGCTCCGTGCTGCCCGCGCCTGCCGCCCCTGCTTTCTCACGAGGACTCGTTCATGAACCACTCCCGCAATGAACAACTGCTGGCCCGCAAAGCCTCGGCCACGCCGCGCGGCGTCGGCGTGATGGCGCAATTTTTTGCCGCGCGTGCCGAAGGCGCCGAGCTCTGGGACGTGGAGGGGCGCCGCTTCATCGATTTTGCCGGCGGCATCGCGGTGCTCAACGTCGGCCACCGCCACCCCAAAATCGTGGCCGCGCTCACCGAGCAGCTGCAGCGCTTCACGCACACCTGCTACCAGGTCGTGCCCTACGAGAGCTACGTGGCGCTCGCAGAGAAGCTCAACGAGCTCACGCCGGGCACGTTCGCGAAGAAAACCGCGCTGTTTTCCACGGGCGCCGAGGCCGTGGAGAACGCGATCAAGATCGCGCGCGCCTACACCGGCCGCGCGGGCGTGATCGCCTTCGACGGCGCCTTCCACGGCCGCAGCCTGTTTGCCGTGGCGCTCACGGGCAAGGTGCAGCCCTACAAGGTGGGCTTCGGCCCGTTCCCGCCCGAGATTTACCACGTGCCCTTTCCGCGCCAGGGCGGTGGTCTTGCCGAGGCGAAAAAAGCGCTCGAGCGCCTGTTCAAGGCCGATATCGAGCCCG
>CAVPUD010000048.1:0-11622 GCA_963708545.1 uncultured beta proteobacterium
TTCGCCAAGTCCCTGGCCACGCTGGACGCCCTCTCCGGCGGCCGCCTGGTGCTCGGGGTCGGGGCGGGCTGGCTCGAGGACGAGTTCGAGCTGCTGGGCTCTCCTCCCTTCGCCGAGCGGGGCAGGGTGCTCGACGAGTCGCTCGCCGCGATCGAGGCGCTCTGGTCGGGGTCTGAGGCCGTGCTCGGCACTCGCCGACTCGGCCCCGAGGACGTGGTCTTCTCGCCGCGGCCGGTGCAGCGCCCGCGGCCGCCGGTCTGGGTCGGCGGGACATCTGCCGCAGCGATCCGCCGCGCGGCGCGCCGCGGCGACGGCTGGCACGCCGCCCGCCTCACCCCCACTCGGCTGCGCGAGGGCGTCGCGCTGCTCGCCGAGGCATGCCGCGAGGCGGGACGCGATCCCGACCGGGTCGAGCCCTCGGTCACCTGCCTGCTGCGCTTCGGCGGCGGCGAGATCGAGATCGACCGGGCGCGGGACCTCGTCGGCGACCCCGAGACGGTGCTCGCGCTTGCCCGCCGCTTCGCTGCCGCCGGCGCCCGGACCATGGTCCTCGGGCTCGATCCGCTGGAGAGCGTGGAGCGGCGGCTGCGCACGATCGAGTCCTTCGCGCGCGAGATCGCGCCCGAGCTGGCCGGGAGCCGCGTGCCGGTCGAGATGGCTGATGTCTGAGCAGATGGCCCTCGAGGGCGTGCGGGTGGTCGAGCTCGGTGATTTTGCCGCCGCCGCCTACGCAGGCAAGGTGCTCGCGGACCTCGGCGCCGAGGTGATCAAGGTCGAGCCCCCCGAGGGTGACTCGGCGCGGCGGCACGGCCCCTTCCCCGACGGCGGGCCCCACCCCGAGAAGAGCGGCCTCTTCATGTACCTGAACGCCAACAAGCTCGGCGTCACCCTGCGCCCGCAGCTGCCCAGCGGGCGCGATCTGCTCGATCGACTGCTGGCGGGGGCGGACCTGCTCCTCACCGACCTGGAGCTGCGCGCGCTGCGCGAGATCGACCTGGTCGGGCCCGAGTCGATCGCCGCCCATCCGGAGCTGATCGCCGTCGCGATCTCGACCTTCGGGCACGAGGGCCCCAACGCCGAGCACCGCGGCGCCGACATCGTGAGCGCCGCGGTCGGCGGGATGAACGACACGGTGGGCGAGGCGGGACGCGAGCCGCTGGTGCTGCCGAGCTACCAGAGCAAACTGCAGGCCGGGGCGCACGCGGCCGCGGCCGCCCTGGTCGGCCTCTTCGCCCGCCGCCTGACCGGCAGGGGCCAGTACGTCGACATCGCGGAGAGCGACATCTGGGCCTCCTACAACCAGCCGGGAAGGGCGCACATCTTCGTCCACGAAGGCCGGGTCCGGCGCCGCGGCGGCCACCGCACGATGGGCTTCTATCCCTACACGGTGCTGCCCTGCAAGGACGGCTACGTGAGCATGATCGCGGGCCGCGGGCACCAGTGGAAACGCTTCCTCGAGATCGTCGGCGGCGGCAAGCTGCCCGACTGGTACGAGGGCGAGGAGCGCTTCAAGGACCGCCTGGAGATCTCCCGGCGATACGCCGACGAGATGGACGCCCTGCTGGCGCCGTGGTTGAGCGAGCACGGCAAGGAGGAGATCTTCCAGCTCTGCCAGGCGAACGGGATCCCCTTCGCCCCGTCTACACGACCAAGGAGGTGGTCGAGAACGAGCACCTGCGCGAGCGCGGGTACTTCGTCGAGGTCGGACCACCCCGAGGCCGGGCCGCTTCGCCTACCCGGGCGCCCCCTACGTGCTCAGCGAGACGCCGGTCGAGGTCCGGTCGACGCCCGGCGCCGCTGCTGGGCGAGCACAACGAGGAGATCTACCGCGGGCGGCTCGGGCTCGATCGGGACGAGCTGTCGAGGCTGCGCCAGGCCGATGTCATCTGAGCGAGCCCGCACAGCCGGGACCGCCGCGCCCGCCCGCCGAGCGGCTGCCGCTGTCCGGCATCCGGATCGTCGACTTCGGCTGGGTCTACGCTGCGCCGATCGCCACCAGGACGGTCGCCGACATGGGCGCGGAGGTGATCAAGATCGAGACGATGGGCCACCTCGACGAGCTGCGGATGAGCCCCAGCAACACGGCTCGCGACATCGAGAAGGACCCGGTCTTCCACGACATCAACCGCAACAAGCTGAGCGCCTCGATCGACTTCTCAAAGCCGGCGGGCAAGGAGCTGGTCAAGCGGCTGGTCGCCGCCAGCGGCGTCGTCGTCGAGAACTACTCGCCGCGCGTGATGGAAATGCAGGGACTCGGCTTCGACGACCTGCTGACGGTCCGCCCCGACCTGATCATGCTCTCGATGTCGGCAGCGGGGCAGACGGGGCCGCTGCGCGACATCCGCACCTACGGCCCCTCGATCAGCGCGCTGTCGGGTCTCGATAGCATGGTCGGCTACGTCGGCGAGCGGGTGCTCGGCTCCCAGGGCTTCTACCCCGACATGGTCGGGGCGATCCACGGCGTTATCGCGCTCCTGGCCGCCCTCTGGCACCGCGACCGCACCGGCCGCGGCCAGTACATCGACCTCTCGCAATGGGAGGCCACGGTGGGAATGCTCGGCGACGCGATGATGGACTTCACGATGAGCGGCGCCGTGCGCTCCACCCAGGGAAACCGGGTGGTCGGCGCCTCCCCGCACGGCAACTATCCCTGTCGCGAGCCCGACACGTGGGTGGCGATCTCCGTCTCCTCGCAGGAGGAGTGGCGGGGGGCCCGCGAGGCGATGGGGGATCCCGAGTGGACGCGCGAGCCCTGGGCCGCGGATCCGGCGAGGCGGGTCGAGCACGCGGCGGCCGTCGACTTGCACGGTCGCCGAATGGACCCGCACCGTTTCGGCCGAGCAGGCGGTGGAGGCGCTCCAGGGCGCCGGGGTCCCGGCCGGGCCGAGCCTGCACGTCGGCGAGCGCTACTTCCACCCCCACTTCGCGGCGCGGGAGTTCCACGTCGACATCGATCACCCGGCGACGGGGACCGACATCGTGGGCGGGGTCCCATGGCGCTTCAGCGACACGCCGGGCGGCGTGCGCACGCCCGCCCCCCTCTTCGGACAGCACAACGAGTACGTGTTCGGCGAGATCCTCGGCCTCGACGAGGACGAGATCCGCGACCTCCGCGACCAGTCGGTGATCGGGTGAGTTCGCGATGAGGTGCGGCCTGATCTTCGGCGCGCGCAACCCGCGCGCCTGGCGGACCGACTGGAGCCGCCTCTACGCCGAGACGCTCTCGCTCGCCGAGCTGGGTCGACGAGCGGGGCTTCGACTCGATCTGGGTGTCCGAGCACCACTTCAGCGAGGACGGCTACTGCTCCTCGCCACTCGCTCTTACCGCCGCGATCGCCGCGCGGACGAGGCGAGCGGCGGTCGGCACCAACATCCTCGTCCTCCCCCTTCAGCACCCGCTGCGGGTCGCCGAGGATGCCGCCGTGATCGACCTGATCTCCGGCGGCAGGATGGTCCTCGGCGTGGGCGCCGGCTACCGCGACGCCGAGTTCACCGCCTTCGGGGTTCCGCTGGAGCAGCGCTTCGCGCGCATGCGCGAGGGCATCGAGCTGATCCGCCAGGCATGGGGCGGAGGCGAGCTGCGGCACGATGAAGGCCACTTCCCGGTCTCCGGCGTCCGCGTCACGCCGCCGCCGGCGAGGCCCGGGGGGCCGCCGATCTGGCTTGGGGCGCGGACGGAGGCCTCGACGCGGAGGGCGGGGCGCATCGCCGACAGGTCAAAAAGTGGAACAGGCTCCAGATTTCGCCCAGGTGGTTTTCCATGGGCGTGCCCGTGAGGCACAGCCGGTGGCGCGTGTCGAGCGCGTACACCACCTGCGCGGCGTGCGTGCTGGCGTTTTTGATGTGGTGCGCCTCGTCGAGCACGACGAGGTGCCAGCGGTTTTGCAGCCAGCGCTCGCGGTCGCGCTGCAGGATCGAATACGGCGCGATGACCAGGTCGTATTCAGCGAGCGTCTGCGCCACCTCGTGGCGCTCCTTGCCGTGCAGCACCAGGCTGCGCAGCTGCGGGCAAAAGCGCGCGGCCTCGCGCTGCCAGTTGCCCAGCAGGCTCACGGGGGCGACGATGAGCGCGGGGCGGTCGAGCCGGCCCGCGTCTTTTTCGACCTGGATGTGCGCGAGGGCCTGCAAGGTCTTGCCCAGGCCCATGTCGTCGGCCAGGATGCCCGCAAGCCCATGCGTGCGCAAAAACTGCAGCCAGTTCAAGCCCTGCTGCTGGTAGGGGCGCAGGCTGGCCTGCACGCTGGCGGGCACGGCCACTTCGGGCAAGGCAGCCTGGCCGCGCAGCTGCTGCAGCAGCGCGCGCAGCGCCTCGGCGCCCTGCCACTGCGCGCCCTCGCCCAGCGCGGCGCTGGCGCGCAGTGCCTCCAGGCGCGAGAGCCGCAGCTCGTCGCCCACGAAGTCGTGCCCGCGCTCGCCCACGAGTTCGAGCAGCGCGGCCATCCAGGGCTTGAGCGGCTCGGTGGGCAGGCGCACGAAGCCATCGCCGCCCGGCATGGGCAAAAACACATAGGGCGGCAGCGTGGGCTCGCCCGTGACGGGGTTGGGCGGGTGCGCGGCGGCTGCGGCGATGAGGTCTGGCAGCCAGGGCAGGATGTTGTGGCGCTGGCCGTCGATCTCCATGCCCAGCGAGAGCGTGAACCACGGCGAGGTGCTGTCGTCGCCTTCGTGCAAGCCCTCATCCTCCGCCCCGCCCGCGCCTGCCCCTTCAGGGCGCATGCGCACGTCGAGCACATCGGCATGGCGCACCCAGCCTGCCAGCTCTGGCGCGAGCGTGAGCGCAAAGCCTGCGGCGCGCAGCGGCGCAAAGTCTTGCTCGAACCATTCGAGCCAGGTGCTTTGCAGCGCCGGGCCGGGCAGGTAAAAGCGCCCCGCGTCCGTGCCCAGCAGGCCCAGCGCCTGCAGGCGCGCAAAGGCTGCGCGCTCGGCCTCGGGCTGGCGCACGAGCAGGATGCGCCTGGTCTTGGCGGCCTCGGCGGCTGCTTGCGCAGCATCTTCCGCGTCTGCTCCATCTGCCACTACAGCGCCGTCCGCGCCTTGGCCCGCATCGCCAGCCGCGGCGGGCGCATCGAGCAGCGCGGGCGCGCCGTCCAGCCCCCACCAGCCGCGGTGGCCCTGGTAGTCGAACTGCAGCTGCGCGGTGATCAGGCCCTGCACGGGGCGCTCGGCGGGCGGCGTGGGCGCAAGCGTGAGCCAGGCTTGCGGTGCGCCGCCTTCGACGCGCTCTATTTCCGGCAGCACCGGCGGCAGCGGCAGCCTGCCCAGGCGCTGCACGAGGTGGTTTTGCTGCTGGCGCAGCGCGCGCTCGTCCAGGGCCGGGGCGTGCAGCAGCAGTTCGAGCTGCGCGGGCGTGAAGCCGTCGGTCTGCAACAAACCGGTCTGGCCCCGCTCCAGGTCGAGGTACAGCGGCGGGTCGTTGAGGCACAGCCAGACGCGCTGCGGGCCTGCGCCGGTGGCGGCTGCGCTGCCGGCTGGGGCTGGGGTGGGCATTGCGGCGGGACTCGGCGTGGCAGCGGCGCCGGGCGCCAGGGCGGAGGCAGCGGGCGCACTGGAGCTGGATGCTGCGGCCATGTCGGCTACGGCTTCTGCTGCGGCGGCTTCTGCTGCGGCGGCGCTCGGTGCTTGCGTCAGCTCGGGCGGCGGCACCTCTTGCATCGAAACATCTTGCACCGGCGCCTCTTGCACCGGCGCGGCGAGCCAGGCGCGCAGCTGCCACTGGCGAGGTGCTTGCGCCTCGGCAGACGCACCCGCCTGCGCGCCGGGCTTGGCGGCTGCCGCGGGCTCGGCCGCCTTGCCGGGGGCGCGCGCCTTGTCTGGCGCCACCTCCTGCCACGTCCATTCGAGCGCGCGCGGCGGCCCCCAGCGCAGCGGCATGCCGGGCTCGTGGGCATCGGTGGCGGCAAACAGGCGCCCCGTGCCGGCGGCCAGCTCCAGCGCCATCACGCTCAACTGGCCCGAGAGCACGGCGCTCGGCAAGCCGCCGCCGTAGTGGTGGTAGTAGCCATACGAGGACGCTTGCGGCACGCTCGCGAGCAGCTGCAGGATTTGCCGGTCGGCTTCGCTCGCGTGGTCGTAGGCCGGGTTGCCGGGGCCGGGCGGGGTGCGGATGCTGCGCGGCTTGGCCCAGCCGCCCGCAACCTTGGGCGTGGACAGCACGGCCTCTAGCCGCAGCTGGGGCCGGCGCGAAGTGCGGCCCTGCACCGCAAGCAGGTACAGGTACTGGTCGATGCGCGGCGCGCGGCGCTCGCTTTGCGCAGCGCGCGGCGTGTGCGCAGGCAGCTGCGCATTGGCGCTGTCGAGCGCTATCAGCCAGTCGAGCAGCCTGGCCTCGGCCTTGAGGCGCTCTTGCTCGGCGCGCTGGGCCTGCAGCCGCTCTTGCGCCTCGGGGCTGGGCTCTTGCGGCACGGCCAGCGTAGCGGGCGCAACGCCATGCATCTGCAGCCAGCGCTGCCCCTGGTACGCCGCCTTGAGCGAGAGCGCGACCGCATGCTTGCATTGCACACCCACGGGGCAGGTGCAAAGGCCCTGCCAGGACTGCAGCACGCCCTTGTGCCGAAAAGCCAGCAGCACGACCACCTCGTAGGGCTCGTGCTGCGTGCCCTGCACCTCGCCGCTGATCTGCCAGCGGTCTGCGAGCGTCTCTATGCGCATGCTGAGCACACGCTGCCCACGGTACAGCGCCGCGCCGCGGTCCCAACTGCCGTACGCGCACAGCGCGCGCAGCGAATCGGGGTCGAACCAGGTGTTCATCGTCATGAAATTCAGGGTGAAAAAGGGGTTTTATAGAGGCAAATAAAGCGCAAGAAGCTACTATTAAAAGAGCATTCACCCTCCGCGCGCAGCGCGCACACGCTCGAACACGGCCTGCGCCTCGGGGCCGGCGCTGGCGCCTGGCTCGCGTGGCAGGCGCGCGAGCAGCTGTGCGAGCGCCCCGGCCTGCGGCAGCAGCGGGCCCAAAAAGCGCGCCGTGCGTCCGTCGGCCAGCAGCAGGGTGGGGAAGGTCTCCACGTCCAGCTCATCGACGAGTTCGGCCTCGTCTTCGATGTCCACCCACTCGAAGCGCACCTGCGGGTGTGCGCGCGCGAGCGTCTCGAACACGTTGCGGTAGCTGCCGCAGGTGCCGCACCAGGCGGCGCACAGGCAAACGGCCCACCAGCCGCGTGCGGGGTCGGTGGTGGCAAGGGTTTCGGTTGCGGACATGCGAAGGCCCATGGAAGAAGAAAGTGGCGGACAAAGCCCCGCGCAGACGTCGGAACACAGCGCGGCGGCGCGCGGCGCGCGGCACGAGGGAATCAGCGCCGATCTCTGACGTGATAAACGTCTATGGTAGCCACCGCTGCGGCATGGTTGCCCCAGGCATTGCGCACGAAGGTCGCGACCGCGGCCACGTCCTCGTCGCCCAGCAGCTGGTGGTAGGGCGGCATGCCGTAGGGGCGCTGGTTGCCTGCGGTGGCGGGCGCGTAGCCGCCTTGCAGAATCATGCGCACGAGGTTCGTCGGCTCGGCCAGCAGCACCGCGCGGTTGCCCGCGAGCGCGGGAAAGGCGCCGCGCTCGCCCTGCCCTTGCGCGCCGTGGCACTGCGCGCAGTGGTCCTGGTAAATCTGCGCGCCGCGCTGCATCAGCCTGCGCGGCGGCGCGGCAATGGCCGGTGCGGGCGGCGCGGTGCGCTCGGGCAGCGCTTGCAGGTACGCGGCGATGGCCTGCGCGTCCGCGTCGCTCAGGTACTGCGTGCTGCGCCACACCACCTCGGCCATGGGGCCGCTCACGCTGGCTTGCGGAGTCGTCGATGCCGCAGGCGGGGCCGATGCCGCAGGGGTGACGCCCGTGCGCAGCAGCGCAACCACGTCTTCGCGCGGCCAGTGCGCGACGCCGGCTTCGCTCGCCATGTCGAGCGCGGGGGCGTACCAGTTCTGCGCGGGGATCAGGCCGCCGCCGAGCGCACGATCGGCCCGGCTCGCGCCCAGCGCGTTGCGCGGCGTGTGGCAGGCGCCGCAGTGCGCCAGGCCGTTCACGAGGTAGGCGCCGCGGTTCCACTGCGCGCCGCGCGCGGGGTCTGCGTCGGCACCATCGCCACGGCCGGGCGTGAAAAACAGCACGCGCCAGGCCGCGAGCGCGAGCTGCGTGTCGTATGGAAAGCGCAGCGCATGCGCACGGTTTTGCTGCGCCACGGGCGGCAGGCTTTGCAGATAGGCGTAGATCGCGTCGGCGTCGGCGCGCGTGACGTGGGTGTAGTCGGGGTACGGGAAGGCCGGGTACAGCAGGCGCCCATCGCGCGCGCGCCCGTGGTGCAGCGCGCGCCAGAAGTCGTCGGCCGTCCAGCGGCCCAGGCCCATTTGCGCGTCGGGCGTGAGGTTGGGACCGTAGAGCGTGCCAAAGGGGGTTTCGATGGCCCGCCCGCCCGCGTAGGGCGCGCCGCCGCGCGCGGTGTGGCAGCCCATGCAGTTGCCCACGCGCGCGAGGTAGGCGCCGCGCGCGCGCAAGTCGGCGGCAGCGGCTGAGGCGGCGCCCGGCGCTGCGTCCACCGCAGTCTGGGGTGCACTCGGCGCAGCGCGCGGCCTGTCGCCCGCCTCACCCCCATCGCCGCGCAGCTCGCGCAGCAGCAACACGCCCGCCACGCCGGCAAACACCAGCAGCACGATGGCCAGCGCCCTGAGCACGCGCTTCATGTGCGCCCCCTCTCTTCGGCAGCGGGCAGCGCGACACCGCCGCAGCGCAATGGCAGCGGCGCGGGCAGTTGCGCCGCAGGTTTGCCGCCCGCGGGCACGGGCTGCGCGGCGAGCCAGGCGGAGATCGCGCTGACCTCGTCGGGCGAGAGTTTGCGCGCCACTTCGGCCATGCAGTCGGGCGCCTGCGCGTGGCGCTGGCCGGTCTGCCAGGCGCCGAGCTGGCTGTTGAGGTAGTCGCGCGGCAGCCCGAGCAGGCCGGGAATGGCCGGCGCCACGCCCGTCATGGCGCGGCCATGGCATTGCACGCAGGCGGGCAGGCGGCGCGCCGCGTCACCGTGCTGCACGAGGCGCTGCCCCAGCGCAAGCTGTGTGGGCGCGGCCTGCGGCGCGGGCGGCGGTGGATAGGGCAGCTCCAGCGCCGCAAAGTAGGCCGCGATCTCGTGCAGGTATTCGTCGCTGAGCGTTTCGAGCAGGTGGCCCATGGGCGCGTAATTGCGCCGCCCGTCGCGAAAGTTGAACAGCTGGTTCGCCAGATAGCCCGCCGGCTTGCCCGCGATGCGCGGAAAGTAGCCCTCGGGCGTTGCGCGCCCTTCCTTGCCGTGGCACAGCGTGCAGGCACGCACGCGCGGCGCCATGTCGTCGGCCGCAAGCGCTGCGGGCGCCGCGGCTGCGGCTACAGATGGGGGGGCCATCGTGGTCGCAGGCGGTGCGGCTATAGCAGCAGCCTGCGCATGCGGCAGGGCTGGACTTTGCGCAAACGCCGGCCCCACGCAAAAGATCGCAGCGCCGGCCAAATTTTTCAGCCGACGCAAGTGTGGTGAAACGGTCATGGGCGCGATTTTCGGTCATCCCGCGCGCATCCGGCTTGCGCCCGACGCGGCTCTGAGCCCCGCGCCCACCACAGTCACCCCGCGCCCGCCCCTCCTGCGCCAAGCCTTCACATCCCGCGCAGCTGCATGCGCACGAGCGCTTCGGCGTTTTCCTTGCGTTCGCTGTAGCGATCGACGAGGTAAGGCGCTATGCCGCGCGTGAGCAAGGTGAACTTCATCAGTTCTTCCATCACGTCCACCACGCGGTCGTAGTAGGGCGAGGGCTTCATGCGGTCGTCGTCGCCGAACTCCTGATAGGCCTTGGCCACGGAAGATTGGTTGGGGATGGTGAGCATGCGCATCCAGCGCCCCAGCACGCGCAGCTGGTTCACCGCGTTGAACGATTGCGAGCCGCCGCACACCTGCATCACGGCCAGGGTTTTGCCCTGCGTGGGCCGCACCGCGCCTTCGGCGAGCGGAATCCAGTCGATCTGCGCCTTCATGATGCCGGTCATGGCGCCGTGGCGCTCGGGCGAGCACCAGACCATGCCCTCGGCCCATTGCACCAGGGCGCGCAGTTCGGCCACCTTGGGGTGGCTGGGGGGCGCGTCGTCGGGCAGCGGCAAGCCGCTGGGGTCGAAGATGCGCACCTCGCCCCCCAGGGCCGTGAGCAGCCGCCCCGCCTCTTGCACCAGCAGCCGGCTGAAGGAGCGCGGCCGCACGGAGCCATAGAGCAGCAAAAAGCGCGGCGCATGCCCAGGCAGCGCCGCAGGCTGCAGGCGCGCCAGGTCGGGGCGCTGGAACAGGTCGGGGCGCAGGTTGGGCAGCTCGCCCAGGCCCTGCAGCGCTTCATTCGTCGGTTTCATCGCTTCATTCATCGATTCGTTCATCGATCCATCCTTCAGTCATTGCTTCACCCAGAATGCAGCGCGGTGGCCCTGGCCTCGTACCAGCCGCGCGTGCGGCCGACCACGCGCACCACGAGCAGCATCACCGGCACCTCGATCAGCACGCCCACCACGGTGGCCAGGGCCGCGCCCGAGTCGAAGCCGAACAGGCTGATGGCCGTGGCCACGGCGAGCTCGAAGAAGTTGGACGCGCCGATCAGTGCCGACGGGCACGCGATGCTGTGCTGCTCGCCCACGGCGCGGTTGAGCAGGTAGGCCAGCGCGGAATTGAAGAACACCTGGATCAAGATGGGCACGGCCAGCAGCGCGATCACGAGTGGCTGGCGCAAAATGGCCTGGCCCTGGAAGGCGAACAGCAGCACCAGCGTGAGCAGCAGTGCGGCCATGGACCAAGGCCCCATGCGCGCCAGCGCTGCGTCCAGCAGGCCACGCGCGAGCAGCGCACGGCGCGCGGCCTGGGCGATGGCGAGCGGCAGCACGATGTAGAGCAGCACCGACGCCAGCAGCGTGCCCCAGGGCACGGCGATGGCCGACACGCCCAGCAAAAAGGCCACCAGCGGCGCAAAGGCCAGCACCATGATGCCGTCGTTGAGCGCCACCTGCGTGAGCGTGAACAGCGGGTCGCCGCCGCTGAGCCGGCTCCACACGAACACCATGGCCGTGCACGGCGCCGCAGCCAGCAGGATCAGGCCGGCGATGTAGCTGTCGATCTGCTCCGCGGGCAGCATGGGCGCGAACAGGTGGCGCAAAAACAGCCAGCCCAGAAAGGCCATGCTGAAGGGCTTGACCAGCCAGTTGACGAACAGCGTCACGCCCATGCCGCGCAGGTGCTGGCGCAACTCATGCAGCGCGGCAAAGTCCACCTTCATGAGCATGGGCACGATCATCATCCAGATCAGCAGGCCCACGGGCAGGTTGACCTGCGCCACTTCGAGGCGCGCGAGCGCCGCGAACGCGCCGGGCTGCCACTGCCCCAGCGCGATGCCCACGGCGATGCACACCAGCACCCAGAGCGTGAGGTAGCGCTCGAACACGCCCATGGCGGCGGGCGGCGCGGCCGCACTCCTTGCGCAGCGCTGGCTCATGCTGTGGCCCCCGGCGCGGGGCCGGTGTGCCCGATGCGGTCGAGCTCGCGCTGCAGCGAGAGCGCGTCGAGCTTTTCGAGCGGCAGGCTCAAAAACAGGGAGATGCGCCGGTTCAGCAGGAGAAAGGCCTCGGCAAAGGCGCGGCGTTTTTCCTCTG
>CAVPUD010000049.1:0-5031 GCA_963708545.1 uncultured beta proteobacterium
GCTGTGCCCACCCTGCGCCCTGTTTTTTGCGCTTTTCGCGGTCCGTTTTTTGCATGCCAGAACCCATCGTGTCCTCGCCCACCACTTCTCGCTCCCGTCCTGCGCCCGCTGCGGCACGGCCGAAAAGCCCCGACACCACCATGACGGCGCTCGAGCGGCGCGCGAGCGTGTCGCTCGCACTGATCTTTGCGCTGCGCATGCTGGGCCTGTTCCTCGTGCTGCCGGTGTTCGCGCTCGAGGCACGCAAGTACCCCGGCGGCGACGACCCGGCGCTCGTGGGCCTGGCCATGGGCATGTACGGGCTCACGCAGGCGGTGTTTCAGCTGCCGCTGGGGATGGCCTCGGACCGCTGGGGGCGCAAGCGCGTGATCGTCGCGGGGCTGCTGGTGTTTGCCGCGGGCAGCTTGATCGCGGCGCTCGCGGACACGCTCACGGGCGTGCTCGCGGGCCGCGCGCTGCAGGGTGCGGGCGCGGTTTCGGCGGCCGTCACCGCGCTGCTGGCCGACCAGACGCGCGACGGCGTGCGCACCAAGGCCATGGCGCTCGTGGGCGGCAGCATCGGCCTGATGTTTGCCATTGCGCTCGTGGCAGCGCCCGCGCTGGCTGCGCGCATAGGCCTTGCGGGTCTGTTCGGCCTGACCTGCGCGCTCGCGCTCGCGGGCGTGGCCGTGGTGCTGTGGTGGGTGCCGCCCGAGCCCGCGCAGCATGCGCAGGCCACCAAAGCGGCGGGGCGCCTGACCGACGTGTGGACGCACCCCGACCTGCTGCGCCTGAATGTCGGCGTGTTTGCGCTGCACACGGTGCAGCTGTGCATGTGGATGGCCGTGCCCGCGATGCTGGTGCAGGCCGGCCTGCCCAAGGCCCAGCATTGGGAGGTCTATCTGCCCGCCGTGGTGCTGTCTTTCCTCGCCATGGGCGGACTGTTCGCGCTGGAGCGGCGCGGGCGGCTGCGCACGGCGCTGCTCGGTGCGATTGGGTGCGTGCTGCTCGTGCAGGTGGCGCTGGGGCTGCTCGCGGCGAGTGGCTGGCACGCCACGCTGTGGCTGCTCGCGCCGCTGCTGTTCGTGTTCTTTTGCGGCTTCAATGCGCTCGAGGCCACGCAGCCCAGCCTGGTCTCGCGCATGGCGCCGCCGCAGTTGCGCGGCGCCGCGCTGGGCAGCTACAACACCATGCAGTCGCTGGGCCTGTTCGCCGGCGGAGCGCTGGGCGGAGCCCTGGTGCGCTGGGCCGGCGCGCCGGGCCTGTTCGCCGCGACCGCCGCGCTCACGGCGCTGTGGCTCGCGCTGACCTGGCCGCTGCAGCCCGTAGGACGCAGTGCGCCGACAACCCACTGAGCCTCTGATTCAGGCGCCCGTCGGACTTTGGAGTCGTCGGCTATCTATAAACCCAGATTGTCCATTAGGCGGTGCTGCGCACCTACGCGGGCGCTGGCGGACGTCTGACGGTCATTTTGGCCGCTGCTTCGGCGCCCATGGCACCGGCCATGGGCTTCTCAGCCGCGACCAAACTGCCTCGCCAGCCGCCTCGCCATCGTCCCGCGTCCTAATGAACAATCTGGGTTGAATGCGCCGGGGCGGATCGCTTTGAGGCCGGCCTGATCGTCCGGGAGGGAATCACCCCTGTCCTGCCACGAAACAGCGCTCCACGACACGGTCATCCCCTAGCACGATCAGCGCGAACAGCAATTCGTCCAAACTGCCGGCCTGCGCCGTCTTGCGTGCGAGCAAGGGGGTGGCGGCGGGGTTGAGGACGAGGAAGTCGGCCTCGCAGCCCGGCTGCAGGTTGCCGACCACGCCGCCCAAACCCAAGGCCTGCGCGGCGCCTGCCGTGTGTTGCCACCACAGTTGCTGCGGCGTGAGGCCCAGGCCCTGTTTGGTCTGGCCCTCGCGCGCCACGTAGTAGGCCGCAAGCATGGTGTGGAACGGGCTGAAGCTCGTGCCGCCGCCCACGTCGCTTGCCAGACCGTAGTGAAAGCCCACGCGCTCGGCCGCGGCGTAGTCGAAAAAGCCGCTGCCGAGAAACAGGTTGCTGCTCGGGCACACGGCGGCGGCCGTGTGGCGCTGGCGCAGCAGCGCGCGGTCGGCGGCGTCGAGGTGGATGCAGTGCGCATACACGGCGCGCTCGCGCATCAGGCCGAAGTCGTCATAGACCGCGAGATAACTGCGCGCGGCGGGAAACAGCTCGCGCGCCCAGCGCACCTCGTTCACGTTTTCCGCCACGTGCGATTGGACCCATGTGTCCGGATAGCGCGCCGCGAGTTCGCCCGCGCCGCGCAGTTGCGCGGGCGTGCTCGTGGGGGCAAAGCGGGGCGTGATCGCGTAGCCGAGCCTATCGACGCCGTGCCAGCGCCCAATCAACGCCTCGGTGTCGCGCAGGCTTTGCACGGTGTCGTCGCGCACGCCTTCGGGCGAGTGCCTGTCTTGCAGCACCTTGCCGGTGATGAGGCGCATGCGCCGCCGCTGCGCCGCCGCGAACAGCGCATCGACCGAGGCCGGGTGCGAGGTGGCAAAGGTGAGCGCCGTGCTCACGCCGTGGCGCAGCAGCTCGTCGAGGAAGAATTCGGCCACCGCGGCGCAGTGCGCAGGATCGGCAAAGCGCGCCTCGTGCGGGAAGGTGTAGCGCTCGAGCCAGTCGAGCAAGCCTTCGGCGGGCGCCCCGATCACGTCGGTCTGCGGGTAGTGGATGTGCATGTCCACGAAGCCCGGCGCGAGGATGCGGCCCGCAAAGTGCGTGCTCGGCAGTTGCGCGAAGCGCGGCGCCAGCGCGCCATAGCTGCCCACGGCGAGCATGCGCGGGCAATTCAAGGCCGCGGTGGCGCCAGCGGCATCGGCAGCATCGGGCTCGCCGGGGCCGACGACGAGCAGCCCGTCGGATTCGTAATGGGCTTGCCCAGGCCCGGTGAAATACAGCAAGGCGCCGCGGTATGCTTTCATCGTCATGCCCGCAAGCGTAGCAACTTGTCGGCCAGCCAGGCTTGTACGCGGCGCTACGCTGACGGCAAAATACTACTGATTAGATAGCTATCAGTGCTTTCTGAACCTACACAAAAGCCATTTTTCACTACCAATATTTAGCGCGGCAAGGTTCCCTGCACGCCTTCGGCGAGCCAGTTCATCTGCAAAATCTGCGCGTCACTGAGCGCCTGGCCCGCGGGGATCACGATCCGGCCCTGGTTGTCGCGCACGGCTTGGCGGCCCGCAGCGAAAGGCCGCAGGCGCCCGTCGGCGATGGCCTGCTGCGCCGCCAGCACCTCGACCTGCACGGCGGGCGGCATTTTGGGCCCGAAGGCGCCCACGCTCACCATGCCGGCGCGCACGCCGCCCCAGAAATTGCCGCTTTTCCAGTGCCCTTCGAGCACGGCACGCACGCGCTCGGTGTAGTAGCCGCCCCATTCGTGCACCACGGCCGCAAGCTGCGCGTCGGGCGCCACGCTGCGCATGTCGCTGTGGTAAGCGATCGCAAACTTGCCGCGCTCCTGCGCCGCGGCCATCACCGCGCTCGAGCCCGTGTGGAACGCGAGCACTTCGGCACCCTGGTTCATCAGCGTCATCGCTGCGTCGCGCTCGCGCGGCGGGTCGAACCAGGCGTCCAGCCACACGAGCTTGACGCGCGCCGCAGGGTTGACCGAACGCATGCCCAGCGTGAACGCGTTCAGGCCCTGCAGCACTTCGGGGATGGGAAAGCCCGCCACGTAGCCGGCCACACCGCTCGCTGCAAGCCGCGCCGCGGCGATGCCCGCGAGGTAGCGCCCCTCGTAGTAGCGCGCGTTCGCCGTGGCCACGTTGGGCGCGGTTTGGTAGCCGGTGATGGCCTCGAACTTGACCTGCGGGAATTCGCGCGCCACACGCAGCACGGGCTCCATGTAGCCGAAGCTGGTCGTGAAGATGAGCTGGTGGCCCGAGGCGGCCAGCTCGCGCAGCACGCGCTCGGCGTCCGCGCCCTCGGGCACGTTTTCCACGTAACGGGTCTGCACGCGCGCGCCCAGCGCCGCCTGTACGGCCTTGCGGCCCAGGTCGTGCTGGTGCGTCCAGCCCGCGTCCGTGACCGGAGAGACATAGACGAAACCGACCTTGAGCGGCGCTGCTGCGGCGGGCGCGGACGATGCCGTGGTGCGGGTCTGGGAGAAAGCGGCGGGAAGCAAGGTGGCGCCCGCAAATGCGCCCAGGCCCAGGCCGAACGCGCGCCGGCGCATGAGGTTTTTGCACATGGTTTTCCTCGACATGGCCCCGGTGATGAAGGGAAAACAAAGGCCGCCGGGGCGGCAGCCATTGACGCGGGGCATTTTAGGGGCAAGGTCCGCAGCCCTGCTGCAACCTGGCTGCGCCCGACAACCGGCGTCGTTGCGGAGCACGCATTGAAGACCTGTTCTGCGTACCGCGCGGAACCAAAGTAACCATCCCCCGGCAAAGCCGGGGGCTTTCAAATTGTGAGCCGCTCAAAGCGGCTATGCGGGGTCGCTTACGCGGCCCCAACTCTTGGTGTCACCGATTCGGTGGCGGCTCATCTCCACAGTCCGAGTTGATCCAATCGCTCGTCTTCCTTCTCTTGCTCCCGTATGTAGTTGCGAATCACCTCTTCGTCACGCCCTACGGTCGAGACAAAGTACCCTCGCGCCCAGAAACTTTGCCCCGCAAAATTCCGCTTTCGCTCCGAATACACCCGTGCAAGGTGAATCGCACTCTTCCCTTTGATGTACCCCACCACGTTCGACACCGCATACTTCGGCGGTATAGAAATCATCATGTGCACATGATCGGCCATCAGATGGCCCTCTTCAATCCGACTCTCCTTGTGCTGCGCCAACCCTCGAAACACCTCGCCCAGGTGCATCCGCAGCTGACCGTACAACACCTTTCTTCGACCCTTCGGTATGAACACGACGTGGTACTTGCAGTCCCATTTCGTGTGGTTTAGGCTTCCTATCTTGTCCATCCAGTTTCTCCTTTCGTTTGCCATGGGCCATGTTTTTTTTTTTTTTTTTTTTTTTTTTTTTTTTTTTTTTTTTAAAAAAAAAAAAAAAAAAAAAAAAAA